>JAZQKU010000077.1:0-49581 GCA_045542315.1 Eubacteriales bacterium
TTGCACAAAAAACGAGGGGTCGATTTGTGTAAGGCGACGAAAGCCCGTCTGCATTACGCAGACGGGCTTTTTCATAAAATATTTTCAAGATAAGGTATCTCCGCGTCGCGTATTAACATTATCGAGCGACGGGTTACCTCGACCTCCGCAAGAAACTGCTCCTTCGTTTCGGGACTGCAAAGAGCGTAAAGCCTGTTTGATGAAAAGATTATATCATCCACCTCGTTGTGAGTTACCACGGCAAACAGATATTTTTCTACCCTTTTAAACCTTCTTTGGAAATTCTCTATTTCAATTTTTGCGCCCTCAAAATCGTCTTTCTCTGCCTTTTCCTTTGAAATCACAAGCACCGCGTCGAGCTTTGCAGCGTTATCGGTTATTATGATCAGATTGCAGGTAATAAACACCGCTACCGCCAGAACTATCACTATGGGTATCAGAAGATTTCTCATTTCATTTCTCCTTTTTTACAATGTAATAATCGTCCTTGCCCTTCGAGGTCATATAAAAGACCTCCTTTTCCGAGCGATAGCCCTTTTCCGAAAGAAGTGAAAAAAGCGAGGATCTTGTAAAGCCCGAGAGGGAAAGTCCCTCCTTTTGAATTTTTCCGTCGCTTATTATCACGGCGGGTACGCTTCTCTTTTTGGGCTTTTTATTTAAATTATCATGGCAAAGAGGCTCGTATTCCTCCTTTAAAACGATGCTCATCTGACCGTTCGTTTCCATTACCGCCTCCGATACCCTCTCGATATCGAAGCTCCCCAGAATGCGAAGCTCCTCGGTAAGCTCATCAAGAGAGAGCTTGATCTTCTTCATATTCTGTTGGTTTATTACCCCGTTTTCTATTATCGGCATAGGACGTCCGTTCATTACTCTACGAAGCGTTATGCTTTTAAGGGTTATCAGGGAAACGAAAAATTCAAGCGCTATAAGCACTAAAATAGGAATAACTCCCGAAAGAAGCGGCTTTTGCATATCCTCCATGGGAAGCACCGCAAGCTCGGAGAGCATCAGGGTTATTACCAGCTCTGTCGGCGAAAGCTGTCCTATCTGCCGCTTGCCCGTAAGTCTTACCGCCGCGGCAATTATTCCGTAAAGTATTACCGTTCTTATAACTGCAACTGCCATTTTTCTACCTCCGCAGTTATTTTACTACGGAGAGTATAAAATATACAAACAAAAAATCCACCCTTTCGGAGTGGATTTAAAAACTGCAAGTTATTTCAGATATTCCCAAACCTTATAAACATCGCCTGCGCCAACGGTAAGTATTACCGTTTTGCCCTTGATTTTTGCCTTTGCCTTTTCGGCGGCGTCCTCAAAGCCTTTTGCCGTTTCGGCTCCCGGAACAAGGGCCGCAAGGTCTGCCGACGAAACGTTATAGATATCCTTTTCCCTTGCCGCGTAGATGGGAAGAACTATCGCGTGGTCTGCAAGCGAAAGGCTTTTTGCAAACTCGTCTAAAAGTGCCGCCGTTCTCGTGTAGGTGTGAGGCTGGAACACAGCTATTACCGTGTCGTATTTTCCCGCACGCGCCATTTTGAGAGTGGCGTTTAACTCGGTGGGGTGATGAGCGAAATCGTCGATAACCGTAACGTCGTCCTTCTTGAAGACAAGCTCATAGCGGCGCTTGGGAGAGATAAAGTCGCCCACACAGTCCGCCGCCGCCTTCAGATCGAGCCCGAAGCCGTAGATAACACCGAATGCCGCAAGCGAATCAAGCACGTTATGCTCGCCGCCCACCGAAAGACGCACCTCTATAGGCTCGTTATTTTTTATACAGAGATTATAACTTGCGCCGCCGTCGCCGATATTCATATCCTTGGCGTAAACGTCGCAGTCCTCGGAAAACCCGAAGGTTATGGGATTTTTGAATTTATTTTCCGCTAAAAGACGCGAAAGAGCTTTATCCTCTTTGTTTATAACGGTAAATCCGCCGTCTCTTACGTTTTTTGCAAACGCTGTAAACGACTCCTCAAGCTGTGAAAAGCTCTTGAAATAATCGGGGTGGTCAAGCTCAACGTTCAAAATTACGGCGCACTCGGGACGGAAATTCAAAAAAGCATCGTAATACTCGCACGCCTCGTAAACGAAAAGGTCGCTTTTACCGAGGACGAAATTCGAGTCGGTGCATTGCATCTTGCCGCCGACCATAACAGTCGGGTCAAGCCCCATTGAAAGAAAGACGGTTGATATAAGAGAGGTGGTGGTAGTCTTTCCGTGAGTACCCGAAACGGCTACGGTCCTTTTATAAAGATCGCCGATAATGCCCAAAAGCTCCGCTCTTTCAAGCACGCGAAGCCCCTTTTCCCTTGCATAAATAAGCTCGGGATTTTCAGCTCCCACGGCGCGGGTGTAGATCACCGTGCCGGCATCTCCCACATTTTTTTCGTTATGACCGATAAAAGTTTTAATATTTTCTTGATTTTTGAAGAGATATGTGGTATCATTATTATCGGACCCGGATATCATGTGACCGTTCTCGGCGAGAAACATTGCCAGAGCGCTCATTGACGCACCGCCGATCCCTATGAAATGAATTTTCTCAGACAAATCAATGTTGAACATTAGCCGGCACCTCTTTTTTTACTTTGTTCTCTATATATTATAGTTCAAAACGGAGAAAAAGTAAACATCCCAAGCAAAAAAAATGCGCTTTTTTGAGGTGACCAACAAACATGAACGTTACGGACGTCAAAATCCGCAAGCTTAGTGTTGATGATAAAATGAAGGCCATTGTCTCCGTTACCATCGACGATGAGCTTGCCATCCACGATTTGAAAATTATCAAGGGTCAGGACCGCTTCTTTATCGCTATGCCCAGCAGAAAGACTCCTGACGGACGCTATGTCGACATTGTGCATCCCATTTCTAAAGATCTCAGAGATAAGCTTGAGGAAGCAGTCCTTAAGGCTTACGAAGAAGCTTTATCATCATCTATCGATAGCGCAGCCTCTATCGATTCTGCCGCGGACGTAAAATAATCCGATGCCGTGCTAATTTCAGTGATGTGCCTGATCGGATCGCCGCAGTTTCCGTGTCTTTAAATTCGTCTAATCATATATTATTTTTCAACTCTGCAAAACCGTGAGTTTTGTAGGGCGTGTTTGCTATTATCTTTTTTATTTATCACCTGTTTTTCACAGTTCATTTTAAGTCAAATCAGGCTTTTGATGATATATTTCTCCGATTTTTCGGAGTTTTTCGCATACGCAACAGCATTTTATAACATTTTATTAAAGGAGTGACAGAAAGAATGGATCCTATTTTGGCGATAGTTTTAATAGTCGCCGCAGCTTTTTTAGCATTATTTATCGGCATCATAGTCGGTATTCAGTACAGAAAAAAAGTTGCCGAATCCAAAAAAGGTCTTGCAGAGGATGAAGCAAAAAGAATCATCAACGAGGCGATCAAGCTTGCCGAAAGCAAGAAAAAGGAGTCTCTTATCGAGGCCAAGGAAGAAATTTTGAAATCCCGTCAGGAAGCTGACAGAGAGATCAAGGAGCGCAGAAGCGAGCTTCAGCGTCAGGAAAGCTGGGTGCAGAAGAAGGAAGAGCAGATCGACAAGCGCGCAGAGCAGATAGACGCAAAGGAAAACGCTTTGCAAAACAAGATAAAGGAAAACGAAGCCCTGCAGCTCGAGCTTACCGACATCAAAAAGAGTCAGCTCGCAATGCTTGAAAAAATCAGCGGCTTTACCGTAGAGCAGGCAAAGCAGCAGCTTTTGAAGAGCCTTGAAAGCGAGATAAGACACGAATCCGCAGTCATCATCAAAAACGTTGAGCAGGAGACCAAGGACAATTCCGAAAAGCTCGCAAGAGAGATAATCACCACCGCTATCCAACGCGTAGCCTCCGACCACGTTTCCGAGGCCACCGTTTCGGTCGTTTCCCTTCCCAACGATGAGATGAAGGGCCGAATCATAGGCAGAGAAGGAAGAAATATCCGCACCATCGAGCAGATGACCGGCGTTGACCTTATCATCGACGATACCCCCGAGGCGATAACCATTTCAAGCTTTGACCCCGTAAGAAAAGAAATTGCACGTCTTACTCTTGAAAGACTTGTCGTTGACGGAAGAATTCACCCCGCACGAATTGAAGAAACGGTTGAAAAATGCCGCCGCGACGTTGAGGCCTCCATCAAGCAGGCAGGCGAATCGGCAGTATTCGAAGCGGGAATTCACGGAATCCACCCCGAGCTTATCAAAATACTCGGCAGACTCAAATACCGCACCAGCTACGGTCAGAACGTTTTGGACCACTCTCTCGAGGTAGCTTACATCGCCGCTATGATGGCGTCAGAGCTTGGCCTTGATCCCACCCAGGCAAAGCGTGCCGGTCTTTTACACGATATAGGCAAGGCGCTTGACAGCGAGATCGAGGGCTCTCACATCGAAATAGGCGTTGAGACCGCGAAGAAATACAAGGAATCAAACGACGTTATTCACGCCATTCAGGCACACCACGGCGACGTTGAAGCAAAGACCATCACCGCTTGCCTCGTTCAGGCAGCCGATGCGGTTTCCGCAGCACGTCCCGGTGCAAGACGTGAAAACATCGAATCCTATATCAAGCGTCTTGAAAAGCTCGAGGAGCTTGCAAACTCCTTCAACGGCGTTGACAAGTGCTTCGCAATTCAGGCCGGCCGCGAGATACGCGTAATGGTCAAGCCCGAGGTCGTCAAGGACGATGAGCTTGTGCTTCTTGCCCGTGAAATGGCAAAGAAGATCGAAAGCGAGCTTGATTATCCCGGACAGATAAAATTAAATCTCGTTCGCGAATCGCGCGCGGTTGATTTTGCAAAATAATATTTATGCCGCAGTTTTCACACTGCGGCATATTTTATAAGAGGTGTAAAATATGGAGATGCTTTCTCTTATTATCCCCTGTTATAACGAGGAGCAAGTGCTCCCCATTCTCTATGAGGAATTAAAAAGAGTCTCACTTGAAATGAAGGATAACTCCTTTGAGTTTATCTTTGTAAATGACGGAAGCCGTGACAATACCCTTTCGGTCATAAAAGGCTTTAAAGAGGACCCGAGAGTCAAATACCTTTCATTCTCGAGAAATTTCGGTAAGGAGGCGGCAATTTTGGCAGGGCTCGACGCCGCTTCGGGCGACTACGTTGCGGTTATGGACGCCGATATGCAGGATCCCCCCTCACTTCTTCCGAAGATGATTGCCGCGATCAAGGAGCAGGACGCCGATTCGGCGGCAACGCGCCGCGTTTCCCGCAAGGGCGAGCCTCCGGTCAGAAGCTTCTTTGCAGATCTTTTTTATAAGATACTCAACAAGACGAGCGGCCTTAACGTTATGAGCGGCTCGAGAGATTTCCGCCTGATGAAAAAAGCGATGGCAGACGCAGTAAGGGATCTTCCCGAAACCGACCGTTTTTCAAAAGGGCTTTACGAGTGGGTAGGCTTCAAAACGGTTTGGCTTGAATATGAAAACGTCGAGCGCGCCGCAGGCGTTACCAAATGGTCGTTTTTTAAGCTTTTCAAATACGCGGTAACGGGCATCGTTTCCTTTACCACCTCGCCTCTTAAGATGGCTAACCTTTTCGGTATTCTTTCCATCGCCGCGGCGGCGGTATGGGGAATTATCGATATTGTCCGCGCCTACCTTCACGGCGGCTGGATAGTGGGGTTTGACCCCGTTATAATCGCTGTTTTGGCGGTTGGGGGAATTATAATGCTTTTACTTGGCATTATAGGAAAATATCTTGCGCATATCTACCGCGAGGTAAAGGGCAGACCCGAATATATCGTTAAAGAGACCAACGTTTTTAAGAAATAAAAATCTACCACCCCCACCGGGGGGAGGTTTTTATTTTATTGCCTCTCCGTTAAGGCTCTTTACTTCAAGGTCGAGCGATGCCGCTCCGTAGCACTGAGTTACGTAGGAGAGATAGACCTCTTTAGCCAGATAGCTCGTTCCGTTTCCTACCACGGTCTTAATTCCGTTTACGTCGATTATAATATCCTTTCCCTCCGTTGTAAACGAAACGTTCATTTCAAGGCTTTCGGGCTGAGCCTCGCCTGCAAAAATTACGATATCCTTTTTCTCGTAGTCGGCTCTCCTTGCGGTGCCCTTTGTCTTTATTCTCATTGAAACTCCGTTTTCGGTAAACCAGAAGGTGAGGGCAAGCGAATTTTTGGAATCGGTGGCGCCGCCGGTTATCTTTTCGGGGCTTTCCTCCGAAAGCTCAAGGGTAAAGCACCTTGAAATGCTTGGCTCGGCATAAACGTCTCTTATAATCTCAAGCTTCGTGTCAAGCCCGGAAACAGCCATTTTATTTACCGAGGTGATGCCTGCATTTCCGAACCACGAGCCGGTGAAATTGTCTATCACCGCAGCACCGTTATCCTTATAGATAACACCCTGACGGGAATCTGCAACGGTTGCTCCGTTCTGGGTTGAAATAAGCGCCTTGAAGTCGGTAAAACCTATCTTCTCGGGCACGGTGTAGCCTTTAAGAGTTATCTTCTTATCGAAATTGCCCTTAAGGGTCATTTCCGGATCGGTGACGTCTATTGCGTTTATCTCGGGATCGTAAATGCTTGCAACAAAGGAGATGTCGCGGCTTCCCTCGTTTGAAATAAAGAGGTTGTTTTCACCGCCCAACGTCACAACGGGGCTTCCTATAAGAGTAACACCCTCGTTATTTATAAGCTGATTTGATATGCCCTTTGTGTTGTAATACCAGTTATCCTGAAGAATAACGTTTTTGCTGTTTTCAACTACCACCGCGTCAAGAAGCGAGTGGATCTCGTTTCCGAGCAGCGTGAAATTCTCACAATCCTTGATAATTACGCCGTGCTTGTTTGCCGAGGTAATATAGGTGGTTTCGAAGATGCCGTCCTTAATATTTTCAAAGGTGAGGGTTGCCTCGAATTTACCCACCGCCGAGTCGTATCCCGCCGCAGAATAAAGCACGTCCTCAACGTTCTTCATAACGAGGTTTTTCTGGCTCATAACCGAGCAGAAGTTTACGTAAACGTGGTTTTTGGCGCTCGTGCCGTCGGGCTTTTTGCCGTCGATATAAACGGTGTGAGCGTCCATTCCCACGGTAAGGCTTCTGAGGCCGTAAACGTTATCGGTTGCATTTAAAATGTATCCGTCCTTAACGCTGCCTATATAAAAGTCGGTTATCTCGACCTTGCCGCTTATATTTTCGGTCTTTATTAAAAATTTGAAATTGTTTCCGAAGAAATCGCCCGCCTTGAGATATCCCTTCGTATCCTGCTTTTCCGCCGCGAAGGTTATAAATCCCGCAGCTTTACCGTTTCCGTCGGCAGAGAGAGCCGCGATCGAAAAGCTGTCGTTATCGGTTACTCTTTCTGCGGAGAAAATCGTTATTCCGCCCGATGCGTTAACAAAGGTCACGTTGTGTCCCTCGCCGAGAACAGCTACGTCAACTCCCGAGGGAATATCGACGGGATTTGAAACGAGGTATTTTCCTCTTGCAAGACGGACCGTTTTTGCCCCCGTTAAAATTGCTTTTTCAATAGCGTCGCCGCTGTCCTTCTGAACCGAGCCGTTCAATGCTCCGAACCATTCGGGTAAAACGTAGTCGGCATTGGGAAGCTTTACCTCACCCTCGAATATTTCGGTGGGGCTGAGATATTGCACCTCACTTGAGGCTACCGTAAGCGTTTTTCCGTTTGCTACCGTGATTTTCGAATTCGGAATCACTGCAAGGGTAATGTTTTCGGGAAGAGTAACGTCCTTATCAAGAGTGTAAACGCCTTCAACGATCACCGTGCCGCCGTTTGAAAGAGAAGAAGCGGCGGCGGTAAGCGCCTCTGCAAAGGAGCCGCCGTCATTCATAAAGTCGACCACCGATGCGGTGTTTTTATCGGTGCGGGGAAGATGCGCGGAAATTTCCGTGCGGGGAATAAAGTCGGTATCTATGCTCTTTTCTCCCGTTAAAATCCTATCACGTGACGGCTCATTTGAGCTTAATACGTTGTTTGCCGAGGTGATAAACTCATCCTCGTAATCGGCAAGATGCGCCGCACCCTCTTTTTTATAGAGGTTTTCCGAAATAACGGTCTTGTGGTTTCCGCCGGCCATTGTAATCGGATTGTCGGAGTGCAGCCAGTTTGAATGGACTGAATAACCGAGCGCCGAGTAAAGCGCTATATCGGTTTCGTTGTTTTTAAGGAAATTTTCCGAAACCGAACCGTAGCTGCTTCCCGCGATCTCAATGCCGTTTTTAACGCCGCTTATCAGATTCTGATTGACGACGGCGCTGTGGGAGTCGCCCTCGAATACTATTCCCGATTTGCCGTTATTGGCTCCGATTATCTCGTTTTCGGAAACGTGGGTGTGAAGAACCTGTGCAATCTTTATAAACGCCTTTCCCGTGCCGCCCTCAAATCGGCATCCGTCAACGAAGTTGGTGTCACCGCCCGCGGCGTAAAGATCGATGTCATAACCGGTCATATCCTTTGTGCTGCAGTTTGTGATCTGAATACCTGTGCATCTTGCGCCGCCGCCTCTTACCTTTACCAGGGTACCGCATCTTTCGGCGTGGTTGCCGTAGAAATAGATGAACATTGTATCGTCGCCTATTTCAAAAACGCTTTCGGTAATATTTTCAGCCGTATTGTAAAGGAAGCTGCTCATTCCCGCCTTGTTGGCGTAAAATGCTCTTTTAAGGTTTTTAAAGCTGCAGTTTGCAATATATGCCTGATGCATAAGGTAGATTGCCTCGCCCGTGCCGTTTCCTTCAAAGTTAAGATCCTCGAAGAAATAGCTCGAAACGCCAACGCCCTCGTGCTCATTTTTAAAGGCGGTAATTCCGTCTTTTACCTTTATAACGGTTTTGCCCTTTTGGATTCCGCGAATTGCTATTGCGCTTCCGCCGCCTGCACCGAGCTCCTCAAAGTTAACGGGAATATCAATATTATAGGTGCCCTCGGAAAGATAGATCGAGCCGCCTGCGGCATAAATTGCCTTTTTTATTGCCTCGCTGTCGTCCTTGTTGTCGTCTGCTCTTGCGCCAAACCACTCGGGACGCACCGAAACGTAGGAGCTCATATTTTTAACAAGCCCCGCACCTGTAAATATCTTTTCATTCGGTGCCTCGAAAACAAGGCTTTTAATGGAAAGCTCGGCGTCCTCCGAAATATCGAATACGGCGCCCTCGGCAATGAAAACCGAAGCCTTGAGAGGAATGGCAACGTCTCTTGCTATTTTATATCTTCCTTTCGGAAAATAGAGAATGCCGCCTTCAAGAGCCTTTTCCACAGCCACCTCAATAGCTTCAACGGCATCGCTTCTGCCGCTTTTATCGGCACCCGATGCCAAAACATTTACAAGATTTTTAATAGGCGGCGCCTTTTGCGCACTGCAGCCTGCCAAAAGAGGCGTAACGAGCGCCACCGAAAGTGAAACAGCCAAAATTTTTGCCAAAAATTTAAACATAAGCACATCTCCTTTGATTCAGTATAACCCAAAAGCCGTTTTGCGTCAATCCTTTTCTTTCTAAAAGGCTTAACACGACAATTTTAGCACGTTTTTTATCTGTCGGTAAAGTAAAATCAAATCAAAATTTCAAAACCAACACGTCGCGTATTCTGCCGCCGTAAATTGATATTGAGCTTTTAAAAACCGTGTAGCCCCTCTTATCGCAGTTTCTGTGTGAATAAATGTTTTCGGGAGAAACGGTTGCCCAAACGGAGCTTGCGCCGTTTTTTACCGCCTCGTCCCTTGCAATATCGAGAAGCTCGCCCTGAAGCCCGAGTCCTCTGTAATCGGGGTGAATAAAAGAGGAGTCTGCGGTAAAGCAGTCTTGCGGATCAAATCCGAATTTTTCACCCAAATTTCGGTCACAGCTTCTGTTTTTCACAATAAGCGCAAAGCCGATAAGCTTATCTCCGTCATATACACCGACGGTTATATCCTCGGCTGCCGATTCAACTATCTCCTCCTCGGTTATTTTAACAAACCATTCGGTATTCTCCATTTTGGAGTAGATAAGGCTCTGAAGGGAGAGTATTTCGTTTACGTCCTCTGAGTCGGTAAGCCGAAAATCAAGAGTTATTCCTTTTTTCGTCACCGTCTTAAATATATTTTTCACGGTCTTTCACCTTTTTTATATTTTATTCAATTATAACATATTGATTTTGCAAAATCAACGGTGACTTTTTCCGTTTGCGGTTTTAAACCGTCCTTTTTCTCATATACTCTTTTCAAGGAGTGGTTTTTATGCTTTCGTTTTTAGGCATTACCGCAGGCTTTTTATTTCTCGTGCTTTATCTTTCGGGAAAAAATTCCTTTCCAAAGCCCCTTTCTCCCGAGGAGGAGGCACCCCTTATTGAAAAAATGCTCGCGGGCGACAAAAAGGCGCGGTCTGTTCTTATCGAAAAGAATTTAAGACTCGTTGCCCACATCGTAAAAAAATACTACGCCGCCGAAGTCGATAACGACGACCTCGTTTCGATAGGCACGATAGGACTTATAAAGGGAATAGACAGCTACAAGGGCGGCAAAAACACCAGACTCTCAACTTACGTGTCGAGATGTATAGAAAACGAGATTTTAATGTATTTCCGCAGTATAAAAAAGCTTTCGGCGGAGGTCTCCATCGACGAAACCATCGACACCGACAAGGACGGAAATTCCCTTTCCTTTATCGACGTCCTCTCGGTTGACGACACCATCGCCGACGATATCGACCTGAAGATCCGCTCGGAAAAGCTACTTGAAACGGTTTCAAATAAGCTTTCAAAAAGGGAGCGGACAATAATAGTCCTTCGTTACGGTCTTGCGGGCAATCCGCCGCTTACCCAACGCGAAACGGCAAGAAAGCTCGGAATTTCCCGAAGCTACGTTTCGAGAATCGAGAAAAAAGCTCTCGAAACGGTAAAAGAAGAAATGGAAAAATGAATTTTAACACCGTCACCCGTGCAAAATAGCAACGGGTGATTTTTTTGAAAAAACGGCTTTTCTTTTCTCTTATTCTCATCTTCTCATTTTGCTCGGTAACGGTCACAAGGCTTTTTCTTATCGCCTTTTTTTCGGGCGCGGATTTTTATAAAAAGGCAATGCTCCAGCAAAGCTCAACAGTCATATATTACACCTCGCGTGCCGTTATTACCGACAGAAACGGCGTCTTTTTAACCGACACCGAAGGCTCGGTTCTGGGAGTTATCGACAGTCTGCTTTACGAGGGCGGCGCCGAAATCGAGGAAAAATATCTTCCCTATTTAAACGGTTGTATTGAAAAGAAGCGCGCCGCTGTTTTACCTCTTATCAAAAAGACGGAGGCATCGGGTCTTTGGTGCTTTGACACCCTCACACGCTACGAAAAAAATCAGCTTGCCGTCCACCTCATCGGAAGCCTTAACGGAAACGGCGACGGTGAATCGGGGCTCGAATACGCCTATAACGGCTTTCTTCGCAAAAACGAGAAAAAATACTCGGTTTCCTACCTTTCCGATTCGGCGGGCGGAATCATCTCGGGACTCGGGGTAAATATCTCGGGAAACGCACGCCCCTCAGAGGACAGACTCGTTTTAACGCTCGACGCGGAAATTCAAAGGATCGTAAAAGCCGCCGCCGAAAATATAGAAAGCGGCGCCGTGGTAGTTGCAAGAGCCGACACGGGCGAAATAGTTTCTCTTTTGAGCCTGCCCGAATACCACCCCTACGATATGGGTGATGCCCTTGAAACGGAGGGAACGTTCGTCAATAAGGCGCTTTCTCCCTTTAACGCAGGCTCTGCCTTCAAGCTCGTAACCCTCGCCTGCTTTCTCGAAAACGGCGGCTCCGAGTTTTACCATACCTGCAACGGAGAGGTTTCTGTGGGGAACAGCGTTATAGGCTGTTATCTTCGCCGCTCCCACGGGGAGCTTGATATAAACTCAGCCCTTTCGGCCTCCTGTAACGGCTTTTTTATAAAAATGGGACTTCATAACGGCGCCGAAAAGATGCTTGACACCGCGCGCGCCTTCGGCTTCGGAAGCGAAAGCGAGCTTGCAAGCGGCTACTACTCGAAGGGCGGCACCCTCGCAAGCGAAAAGGAGCTTTCCTTTCCCGCCGAGCTTGCCAATATGTCGATGGGACAGGGAAAGCTTCTGGTAACCCCTGTTCAGATGACACAGCTCACCCAGACGATTGCAAACGGCGGAGTCCTTTCACCCCTTTACACGGTAAAGGGGACCGTTGAAAACGGTGTTTTCAATGCCGACCCCTTATCCGAAAGAGAGGGAGAGAGGATCATAAGCGAAGCCACCGCAAAACGGCTTACCGAGGCAATGGCAGAGGTCTCGAAAAGCGGCACCGGCAAAAAGGCAAATCCCTCTTGCGGAAGCGCCACAAAGACCTCCACCGCCGAAACGGGAATTTTAAACGCCGAAGGAAAATACACCGTTCAAAGCTGGATAACGGGCTTCTTTCCCGCAGAGTCGCCCCGCTACGTTATAACGGTGCTTGCCGAGGACGTTGACCCGAGGGAAACGGTAGTTTCTCCCGTATTCAAGGAAATAGCCGAGGGAATTATGAGGCTTGAAAATTTTTCGTAATTTTCAGTTGCCATTTTGCCGCTAAAATGCTATAATAGACAAAAAGGCGGTGTTTTTATGACAGAAAAAGAAATTGTTGAAACAATCAGATCAAGCGGCGCCCGGGGTGTCGGCGTTTGCGCCGTTTCGGATATTGTCTTTGATAAGTCGCTTCGCGGCTGCTGCGAGGCAAACTATTGCGGCGCATACGGTAAAAACTACGCCTGCCCTCCCCTTTCGGGAACTGCCGACGAGATGATTGAGCGCGTTAAAAAATTTGACCGCGCAATAGTTTTTCAAACCGTTTCCGCCCTTTCGGACTCATTTGATTTCGAGGGAATGACAAAAGCCGCAAGAAATCACACAAAGCTCCACCTTGAGCTTCTCAAAAAAACGGGAGTGAGCTTTTCTCTCGCGGTGGGCGGCTGCGGGATATGCGAAAGCTGTGCCGCCGTCTCCGGTGAGCCCTGCCGTTTTCCAAGCAGAGTTATCCATTCGCTTGAGGCCTCCTGCATCAACGTTTCGGAGCTTGCAAGGACCGTGGGGTTAAACTACATAAACGGAGAAAACACCGTTACCTACTTTTCGGCATTTTTTCTTTAATTGCGGCTTATTTTGCAGTTGACGGCAACACCGTTATTAAAGTATAATAGAAAAAAATTATTTAAGGTGATATTATGCAGGTATCTTTTGAAAACAACCGTTTTGAGCTCGTTCTTTCAGGCAAGCGCTTTTATTTTTCACCCGCTTCGGTTTCCTTTTGGGAAAGCGAAAGAGTTTTGGAGATTGACTGCTTTAAAATACTTCCCAAAAAGGATATTGTCAAGGCAATCGCCGAAAAGGAAGGCTTTAAGTTCACTTATACCTTTACCGCCGACGGTGATTTCTTGAAAACCGTTTTGGAAATAGAAAACAACGGAGAGAGCGTTCCTTTAAAATCGGTAAACGTATTAAATGCGCTTACCGCACCCTGCTTTGAAAGCTATCCCGTTATATATATGTCTGCCGACAATATGATAGGCGTTGAGGGGCTTCGCGATTTTGACCGCGACCGTCGCGGAAGCACCTATACCGCTCTTACCGACCGCTACGGTAACGGCGCATTTCTTATGGGCTTTACCGACAGCCGCCGCGAGATACATTGGATAGACACCTTTTTTGAAACAAAAAGCTTTACCGCCGTTGCAATGAGAGACGGCGTTACCTTGAAGTCGGGCGATACTCTCACTCTCGCTCCCCTCGTTATAGGCTTTGACAATTCGTTAAACAAGCTTCTTTCCGAATACGGCGATAAGATAGGCAGAGATTCGGAGGCTGTTATCCCAAGCGAGATAGCTACCGGCTGGTGCAGCTTTTACTATTACTACTCCTTCGAGGACGAAAAGGAAATAATCGGCGCCGCCGAAATGCTCAAAAAGAGCGCGATAGCAAACGACGTCAAATATATTTTGTACGACGACGGCTGGGAAAACCGCGAAAAGGGTCCCAACCACAACTGGGGTGACTGGGAGTGCGTGCCCGAGCGCTGTCCGAGCGGAATGAAGGGTATGGTCGATAAGATACACGCCCTCGGCTACAAGGCGGGACTTTGGCTTGCTCCCTTTACCGTTTCAAAAAACAGTAATCTCTTTAAAGCGCATCCCGATTGGGCGCTTACCACCGAGGAAACGATCACCCTCGGCGCCGCCGACTACGGTCTTGACCTTTCAAATCCCGAGGTGACCGAGTTTATAAGAAAGACCTTTGAGCGAGTATTCAACGAGTGGGGCTACGACTACATAAAAATAGACTTTATCGGTATGGCGCTTTTCGAGGGCAAACACCACAGCCGTGAAAAGACCCTTGCCGCATATTATCACGATACGCTTAAAATGATAAAGGAGATCGCGGGCGACCGTCACGTGCTTACCTGCGGTCCCGCAATATTCCAGACCGTAGGCGCCACCGACTCGATAAGAATAGGTCCCGACGTGGGCAACCGCTGGGTAATTCCGACAGACTGGGCAGACCAGATAGGCGGAAACTGCTCCATTAAGCCCTGCATAAACAACACGATAAGAAGACATTGGATGCACAACCGTCTTTTCCACAACGACCCCGACTGTATGATGGCTCGCCACTATGAAAATCCCTTCGAGAGAATTCTTTACGGCGGCGAAAGCATCTTCGGTGTTCCCTTCTCAAAGGAGATACTCGGAATCGACGACGTTACTTTCGACAGCTGGAGCAAGCTTATATGGTTCCTTTCTCTCCCGAACTTCCTCGGCGAGGTATGGGACGAGCTTTTACCCTCGCGTCAGGCACGCATTAAGGAAAGCTTTGATTTCCCGATGAGAAAGATAGGCTACGTGGACTACTGGGCCGACCCCGAGATCGCCGTCTTCAAAACCGAGGACGATTCGGAGGATAAGCCTCAAATGCTCGCCGTTTGGAACTACAGCGAAAAGAGCGCAAATATTATGCTTCCCGCAGAGATAACGGGCGGTCTTGAATGGCGCTATGAGGAGGTCTGGGGCGACGGTGTTATAGAAGGAAGAGGCGGAGTTTTCCTCTTCCCCGAAATCGCGTCTCACGCCGCAAAAATCTTCAAAAAGGTAAAATAAAATGATTTTAAAGATTGTTAAAAAGCACCCCGTGGCAAGGGATTGCGCCGTTTGCGGCACGGATAATCCCTTTTCTCTCTGCACCGACTTTTACGAGCTTGAAAACGGCGATCTGCTTGCCGTTTCCAATCCCAAGGAGTTTCACCAGAGCTACCCCGGCAGAGTTCACGGCGGTATAATTTCAGCGCTTCTGGACGAAACGGTCGGACGGGCAATAAACGTTACCGAGCCTGAAAGCTGGGGCGTTACCGCCGAGCTTATAACCAAATACAAAAAGCCTGTTCCCTACGGCAAAAAAATCTACGCCGTCGGCAGGATCACCTCGAATAACCGCCGCATCTTTGAGGGCGAGGGCTTTATCTTTGACGAATGCGGCACCGTGCTTGCACAGGGCTATGCTAAATATATGAAGCTTACCCTTTCTGCCATCTCGGAGGATGGAAACGTGAGTGACTTAAATCGCTTTTTACCGAGCGAAAACGATCTTGAAAAAATCGACGTCCCCGATTTCCCCAAATATCTCAAAAAGGAATAAGACCGATGCTTTTAATTAAAGGAATATCCGAAAACGCATATTTCAACCTTGCAACCGAGGAATATCTTATCGATAATTTCTCGGAGGATATTTTTTACCTCTGGCAAAACGACAACGCCGTAATTATCGGCAAAAATCAAAACGCCTATTCCGAAATAGACCTTTCCTACGCAGAGGCTCACGGCATTAAGGTTGTAAGAAGGCTCACGGGCGGCGGAGCGGTTTTTCACGATAAGGGCAACCTCAACTACACCGTTATAGGAAAAAACGACGAGGAAAGCTTCGGAAACTACGAAAAATTTTCAAAAACGGTAATAGCCTACCTCAAAACGCTCGGTGTTGACGCAGAGCTTTCGGGAAGAAACGATCTTCTTGCAGACGGCAAAAAGATATCGGGAAACGCCCAATGCGTGAGAAAGGGCAAGATTATTCATCACGGCACCCTTCTTTTCTCGTCAGATCTCTCACGTCTTTCCGACGTTTTAAGGGTAAACCCCTTAAAGCTCGTCGATAAGGGAATAAAATCGGTTAAAAGCCGCGTTGCAAACATCTCGGATCTTACCGATAAGGTAAATAACATCACCGATTTTGCAAACGGACTTTACGAATATATAAAGCAAAACGGAGAGGACGTCACCGAATACGCCTTTACCGAAGAGGACGTTTCCAAAACAGAGCAGCTTGTTAAGGAAAAATACGGTACTCGTGAGTGGAATTACGGCTATATTTCCGATTACGGCTTTAAAAACTCGAAAAAGACCGCGGGCGGCATAGTCGAGCTTGAGCTTTCGGTGGAAAAGGGTGTTATTGAAAGAATTCGTATAAGCGGCGACTTTTTCGGCAAGCGCGACCTTTCCGAGCTTGAAGCGATGATAGTCGGCACACCGCACGAAAGAGCAGAGATCTCAAAAAAGCTTTCGCTTACCGATATTTCGCAATATATTTCGGGTGTGAGCGCAGACGAGCTTTTGGATATTTTCTTTTAAATAAAAAACAGACGGATATTACTGCGTCACTCTTAAGGATTTTAATTAAATAATTTATTAAACTCGACTTTTGATAAGTCGAGTTTTCTTTTACCCACGAATAATCACTTGAATTAAACTGGCTTTTTTGATATAATAAACACACCGATAAATAAGAATTTGATGGGGAATAAGCAATGAAAATCTACGATATTTCACAAGAAGTTTTCAGTTGTCAGGTGTATCCCGATGATCCGGCACCGGAAAAAAAGATTATTAGATCAATGGAAAAAGGTGAAGTATATAATTTGACGGCATTTAGTATGTGTGCGCACAACGGCACGCATATAGATGCACCGCGTCATTTTATTAGAGATGGAAAAACTGTGGACGAGAAGTCTTTGGAGGCATTTATCGGAATGGCTTACGTAGCAGAGCATAGTGGGGTTGTTACCTATAATGATGCTACGGAAATAATCGAAAAAGCCAAAAAGCATAATGCGGAAGCCGCAAAGAGAATTCTGATAAAAGGAGATGTCGAGGTATCGTTAGAGGCAGCAAAGGTATTTGCATCTTCAGATATTTTGCTTCTGGGAAATGAACCACAGACAGTCGGACCTCAAAACGCGCCAATGGCGGTGCATCTTGCACTATTGTCTGCAGATGTTATCTTGCTTGAGGGGATTCGTTTGGCAGAGGTGTCCGAGGGAATATATTTCTTAAATGCGGCTCCGCTGAATTTGGCGGGGGCAGACGGTTCACCGTGCAGAGCGGTGTTGATAGATAATTAGTAAGTAAATTCCAATTTATCGAGATGTTAATCCTTACGGGGAATTTTCAAAAGTGTAGCACACTATACTTTGCAAGCAACGTCGTGTGTTTTGCGAAGCAAAAATGAAAAGACTAACGAAAATTTCGTTAGTCTTTTATCTTGTCTAAAAAATCCCTATTGGAAGAGCGCTTTATTCCGTCTGTTTTTTTGTACTTTTTGTAAAAAACAGCTCCTTTATTCCTATTGCGAAAAGAAAGACAGCAAAAATTACGGTTGCGGCATCGCTTTTTCCTATCCAAACGGCAAGCAAGCCGCCAAAGACCGCCCCGGGAAGCGCCGTAAGAATTACGAGAAAGCCCGTTTTAAAACTTACGAGCCCGTTTCTTGCGTTTAATATCACCGATAAAACCGCCGTGGGGAGAAAAAACAAGAGGTTTATTCCCGCCGCCTCGGAGGGCGCCACACCCGCAAATCCCGTGAGCCACACCAGAAGCACCGAGCCGCCGCCAAGCCCCATCGATGCGGCAATTCCCGATAAAAATCCAATCAAGTATTTCATTTACACCGCACCCAGAAACATTTTTATTGCCGCAAACAAAAGAAAACCGCCGAATATCCTTTTTAAAAGCGTGGGGTCTATCTTTTTTAAGAAAAACGCGCCCGGAAGCGCCCCCAAAACGCCGCCCAAGGCAAACGGAAGGGCCTTTGACATCTTTAAGCCGCCGCCGAAAATATAAAAGCAAACGCTTACCGCCGAAAGAAACAGCACCACGAAAACGGTAGTCGCGTGGGCGGTCTTCGGCTCGGTCTTTTTCCCGTTTTCGGTAATAAGGCATTCAAACGTCGGCACGAGTATCATACCGCCGCCCGCGCCGAAAAATCCGTTTATTATTCCCGCAAAAACGCCGAGCGTTGCCAAAAGAAGCTTGTTTTTCATTTTCTCCACCCTTTTTTGATTATTTTGGCGTTTTTTCGGGGTTTTATGCACAAGGCCACTTTCTTTTGTCACCTTGCACAAATCGACCCCTCTTTTTTTGTGCAAGGTGCCGAAATTTTCGGGTGTTAATAAAAACGAGTTGACGGGTGGGGGAGTAGCGTGTTATAATGGAAATGGGGAAATTTCCCAAAATCAACGAAAAAGGTGAGTCCAATGGTGCAGGAAAATGAAGAAATAACGAAGCAGACAATTCATAAGGAGGAAACCGTTATGAAAAAATTACTTACGTTGCTTACTGCGCTTATTTTGCTTTTCGGAATCACTGCCTGCACGGTAGCGGAAAATAATTCAAGCGACCCTGCATCGAGCGAGCCGCCCACTTCAAGTGACGCACCCGCAAGCTCTAACGCCAACTCATCCGAAAACTCTTCAACTTCTTCTCCAACCTTCATACCGAGTGACCTTCCATTTACACCCGAAAAGTTAAAATCCAACAAAATATACATTGGAAACCACTCCAGGGGCAACGCTTTTGCCTATGAAGACGGTGTCGTTTATTTTGTCAGCAAAAGCGCATCATTTTTGATCTCTTACAACACCAAAACTAAGGAGTCTTTTTCTATTTGGTCGTCCGGACCGGAGCAGGACGCTCCAAGGCCGTATGGCGACCTTGTTTTACACGAGGGCTTTATCTACGGCACTATTACAATTCCGGAGTCGGCAAACAGCGAAGGTAATTACGCTGTTGTAAAGATAAACGTGAAAACCGGTGAGATGACTTCACTTGCCGATTTCTTTGCCGCAGGAGAATTTTCCAACAAGCGCATTGAAGACGGTTATTTCTGCTTTAGTGATGCGCCGGGTAGTTATTCTATAAATTACAAAATAAAAATTGACGGCACGGGAGAATTAGAATGGGAAAGCGTCAGCAGATTCTCAGATGATCGGATAAAGGACGGCTGGTATTTGCACTACGAGGAGATCCCTGAAGAAGAACGAACGGATCCCGAGCTCACCTTCAGCCTTTATCTTTGCAACGATGCGGAAAACAAAAAGATTTTCATAGAAGATATGAATTTGTATTTTGACGGAAGGCATTGCGACGTATCGCTGTTCGGTGACCGTATCTACGTGTTGAATTCCGTTAAAGAAACGATAACCGTTTTTCACTATCTTGCACCCGATGAGAAAAGAGTTATCGAATTTCCGGAAGCCTTTGACAGTGAAAGCTACACGGGAATTAATATTGAGGGCGATTATCTCGTTGCAAATAACAAAAAAATCCTGATATCCGCAAATCTCGTCACGGGCGAAACGGTCACAATTTCAGAAAACTGTAACTATTTCAAAACATATAATGATAAACTGATTTATGTAAGCGCAAACAGCCTTTATATTTATGATTTTGACGGCAAAAACAGAGTTTTGGTTGCAGAGTCGGCGACGACTTCTTTTAGTTTTGAAACCGAGGGTAAAATTTTTGGTATTAACTCGCAAAATTATCTGTTTTCGGTAAATTCCGACGGAAGTGATTTTCTCACCATCGCACCGATGGTAAAAAACTTTAAGGTTATCGGAAATTGGATATTTTATACCACAAAGGATAATCTTCTTTGCAAAATAGACGTTACCGGAAAGGGCTATGAGATTCTTGCCGAAAATGTGACTGGATATTTGGTAGTAGAAGAGTTTATTCTTTACACAGACAGAGTGAGCGAAAATAACGCGGATAACCTGTATTTGATCAAATACGATGGTAGCGATAAAAAGAAGCTGATATAACCGAAAATTGCTTGATTCAATAAAAGAATGTGAAGTATCTAACCGAAAAACAGACGGGTTAGAAAACAAAGTAATCCCCTTACCCAAAGGCACCGTTATCAACAAAGTAATCCTTTGCGGCGGCGGTGACGAAAAGGTCATCCGGACAAGAGAAGAAGGAAATATAAACTAAATAAAACACAAAAATCCGCACCTTATAGAGCGTATTCTTAAGGACAGTTTTTGAAATGTAATAAAGTGCGTTACCTACCGACAGGAAAAGGACGAAGAGTTGTAAAAGCTCCTCGTCCTCTTTTCTTTGCAAGCACTGCTTTTGTAGCCACAAATGCGAATTTAGTGAAGTTTTCGCTTATGCGAAAGTGAAGTTGCTTTGCAGTGAAGTTCGTGCTATCGCACGAGTGAAGTTAAGTTTGCCCACTTTACCGAAGGCAAAACTTCACGATCCGCAGGATCACTTCACTTACGAAGTAAACTTCACTTGCCCGCAAGGGCAAACTTAGTTGCGTAGTGTCCTTAAGGACACTACGCATACGGTGCGGATTTTTTAATTACATATTCTTTACGGTCTCGGAGATGAGCCTTGAAAGCTTTTCGGTTGCCTCGTTTGCAACTCGCGTTACCTCCTCGTGAGTAAGGGGGCCGATATCCTTTCCCGGAACGTCGGTGATAAGCGAAACGCCGAGCACCTTCATTCCCGCGTGAGCTGCCGCTATCGCCTCAACGGCGGTGCTCATTCCAACGGCACCTCCGCCGAGAGCTCGCATCATCGCGATCTCCGCAGGGGTTTCGTAGTTGGGTCCCGTTACCTGCAGATAAACTCCCTTTTTAAGAGGAATTTCAAGCTTTTTGGCTGCCGCCTCAAGCTTTTCGATGAGCTCCTTTTTATAGACCTCCGAAACGTCGGGAAATCTCACGCCGAGCGCGTCGATATTCTTTCCTATAAGAGGCGACGGAACGAAGCTCGAGATATGGTCTGCTATTATCATAATGTCGCCCACCTCAAATGAGAGGTCAAGACCGCCTGCCGCATTTGAAAGAATAAGAGTAGAGGCGCCAAGCAGTCTGCAAAGTCTTGTTGGCATTATCACCTCTTCCATGGTGTAGCCCTCGTAGTAATGCACTCTTCCCTGCATTGCAACTACTCTTTTTCCCGAAAGGTAGCCGAAAATAAGCTTCCCGTTATGCCCCGCCACTGTGGAAACGGGGAAATTCGGTATATCTCCGTATGGCACCGACGCCGTTTCCTCTATCATATCCGCAAGACCTCCGAGTCCCGACCCGAGTGTTATTGCGATTTCGGGAACAAAATCGGTCCTGCTCCTTATAAATTCGGCTGCCGCCGTAAGCTTTTCGTAACAGTCCATTTTTAACCTCCTTTATATTTGCTTCCGCCCACAAACTCCTTTGAAAGGGAGTAATCGGGGATAAGCTCGCCCGAAGCGGGCGCAAAATATTTGAGCGCAGAGATTATATAGCGCGCCTTTTCATAGTTTTCGGAATCCTCCTTGACCTTGCTCATAAGCTCGGTGGCTTTCTCCTTTAAAACGGCGGGGTCAAAGGGAAATGCGGTGATAAGCTTTATATCCGCCGTATCGGCAAGAGGGTTGATATAAAGCCGCTCCCCACGTCTTACCCCCTTCCAGAAGGAAAGAGTGAGCTCCGCATCGGCGTTTCTTGTGCGGCTGTCGCGCACGGTGCGGCGGATAAGACGGATATCCGAGCCCTTAAGCACGGTTTCTCCGTTTAAGGTGTAATCACAATCACCCGTTATAAAAAGCTTTATAAAGCTTCCCTTCGGGAGCATTTCAAGCACCTTCGGCTCAAGGGCGTGTATTCCCTCGACTACCGCAACGCTTTTTTCGGTAAGCTTAAGAGTAAAGGCGTTTTCGTTTCTTTTTGCCGTTTTGAAGTCGAAAACGGGAAGCGCCGTTTCCTTTCCCTCCGAAAGAGAGGTGAGCTTTTCCCTTAAAAGCTCGGTATCTATTGCCTCAACCGACTCGAAATCGGTGATTTTAAGCCTTTCCATTTCCTCGCTGCTTCTGTAAAAGTTATCGAGCGAGATGACCGCCGAGGTTATTCCTCTTTCTGAAAGCTCCTCGCGCAAGCGGTGCCCGAGAGTCGTTTTCCCCGAGCTTGAAGGGCCCGTGAGCATTACGAGTCTTGCCCCGCTTTTTGCTATCTCGTCGGCGGTGTTTTCAATTTCCTTTGAAAAAAGTGCCTCGCAGTGGGCAATAAATCCCGCCGCGTCCTCTTTTAACCTTTCATTTATCGTGCTTATCTCAAAAAGAGACCTGTCCATCTGATAAAACATTATAAAAAACCTCGTTTTCTTTATGAGGGTTGCGAAGGTACTCGTAAGGGAATTTGTAATTTGCCTCTCTCACGGTGTTGCCCTTCGTTTTGAGCTTTGAAACGCTTCCCGCGCCGCAGGCAAGCACAGTCTGAAGATCCTCCATCATATAGATATTATAAAGGCATTCGCCCTTTTCCTTTGCATAGCCCACGTTTTCAAGGTTCGCGCCGATATTGCGCTGGCGGTAAAGATAATAGGGCATATATCCCGTTTCGGTAAGCGCCTCTCTCGAGTAGTTTACCATCTCCTCGGTAACCGTTACCGAGGCTCCGCTATCCTTTTCCGTTGCCGCCCTCTTCTTAGAAAGAGTATGCACCGTTATCGAGGGAATATTCTCATTTATCAATGCATTCAAGGTGTCCTCAAAGCTTTTTGCGGTGTCGCCCGAAAGACCTGCGATGACGTCGGAGTTTATATTTGTAAGCCCCGCCTCTCTCACCGCGTCAAGTGCTGTGTAAAAATCCTTTGCGGTGTGGTTTCTTCCTATATTTTCAAGCACCGTATCGTTTAAGCTCTGGGGATTTACCGAAACTCTCATTTCCGGATATGCTTTGTAAAGCGCTGCCGCCTTTTCCTTTGTTATGCAGTCGGGACGTCCTGCCTCAAAGGTAATTTCCTTAAAGCTTTTCAAAGAAAAGGCGCGGTCTATCGTTTCGAAAAGGCTCTTAATATCGTATTCGGATATTACCGCAGGAGTTCCTCCGCCGATATACAGCGTTTCGGGAAAAAGCCCTAATTTTTTTACTATTTCGCCCTTTTTCATTATCTCCTCTTTAAGCTTTTTTAGATAATCGGGGAGCAGTGCGCCCGCGGTTGCGATAGAATGAGAAACGAATGAGCAATATCTGCACCTCGAGGGACAAAACGGAATACCGACGTAGATGCTTACGCCGTTTTTAACCATTTCCTCCTTTGCCAAAAGGGTGCGCTTTGCCGCGGAAATTCCGAGTGATATGCGGGAGGGATCGGTGAAAAATTCGTTTTTTAATATCTCCCTTGTCTTTTCCTCGCCGTGCTCCGTAAGAAGCGCCTCAATGGGCTTTGAGGGACGTATTCCCGTGAGTATTCCCCACGGAACCGAAATATCGGTAACCTCTCTTGCGGCGTTCCAGAAGGCGGTCTTAAAAGCCTTACTCTCTCTCCGCTTCATTTCCAAAGGTTCAAGGCAGGGTGAAAAATCGGAAAAAGACTCTCCGATTCTGCCGTTCTTATTTATTTTTACCTTGTAGCCGCTTTTTTCCTTTACTACCTCGATAACGCCTTTTCCGTCGTCCTCCAAGGAGGGCTTTTCGCCCGGAAAAAAATGACAGCACATAAGCTCGAGCTCGTATTTCGGAGCGCAGTCAGTAAAAATATATCTCATTTCGTTACTCCGTAAAGAAGGGGTTGTGGTTCTTTTCCTCCGAAACGGTGGTGGTTCTGTCGTGTCCGGGGTAAACGGTGACGTCACCGTTTAAGGTAAATATCTTTTCCTTGACCGATCTCACGAGCGTTTCCATATCACCGCCCGCAAAATCGGTCCTGCCGATGCAGTGATAAAACAGAGTATCCCCCGTAAAAAGATCGTTTCCGCATTTTACCGTAATACCGCCCGGCGAATGACCGGGGGTCTCGAAAAATTCAAGAGTCAGCTTACCCGCGGTAAGGGTCATACCGTCCTTAACCGCAATGTCCACGTCGGGAAGCTCGTTTTTTACGCCGGGGAACCAGCAAAGAAGAGTTTTGTCGCGATCGTGAATATTCTCGGCGGTAAAGCGGGAGGCAACGAGCTTTGCCCCCGTTTTTTCCATAACCTCTGAGGCCGCCATTATATGATCGTAATGCTCGTGGGTGAATATAACGTATTTTATATCAAGTCCCTTAAGCTCGGGAAAAATCTTCCATGCGTTTGCGCCCGGGTCAACGACAAAGCCGACGCCGTTTTCATCGGTAACTATATGGCAATTTGCGCAAAGCGGACCCAACACAAGTGTTTTAACCATTTCAGTTCCCGCTCCTCTCAACCGAATAGACTCCGCTTATTCTCGAAAGCTTGTTTAAAATAAGCTGTAAATGCTCGGCGCTGTTTACGTCTATCGTGAGAAGAGTGAGAGTAGAGCCGTCCTTCTGCTCTCTTGCGGAAAGGCTGTGAATATTTATTCTCATTGCAGCAAGCTGTGATGAAATATCCGCCATAAGGCCGATCCTGTTTTCGCCGATTACCGCAATGGTAACGGTAAAATCGCCATTTTCGCTGTCCCATCTCGCTCTTACAAGACGCTCGGCGGTTTCCTCGTTGCAGTTTATCACGTTGGGGCAGTCGGCCTTATGAATGGAAACGCCGTAGCCTCTCGTGATAAAGCCGACGATATCGTCACCCGGAAGGGGTGAGCAGCATTTTGCAAGACGGGTAAGGCAGTCGCTCACGCCCTCTACCACGATATTCTGCGCAAGCCTTTTGCTTTGCTTTGTCTGCGATGCAACGGGCAGCTCCTCCGCCTCAAGCTCGCTTCCGCGAAGCTTATTGTATTCGTCCTTTAAGCGGGGCATTATTTTGGAAATATAAAGGCCTCCGTAGCCTATCGAGTTGTAAAACTCCTCGAGGGTGAGGTTCATTTTTTCCAAAATCGGGGTGTAAAGGATAATCTTTTCATTATCCTTTGCAAAAATACCGTTTCTGCGAAGCTCCTTATCAAGCTCCTCCTTGGCGGTTTTAATATTTTCCTCGCGGCACTCTCTTTTGAACCACTGCCTTATCTTGGTGCGTGCCTCGCTCGTTTTGGCGATCTTTAACCAATCTCTCTTGGGACCCGTTGACACCGCCGAGGTGGCAATTTCAACGATATCGCCGTTTGAAAGCTGGAAGGAAAATTCAACCGGCTTTCCGCCGACCTTTGCCGAAATCATCTTGTTTCCGATATCGGAGTGTATTCGGTAGGCAAAGTCGATGGGGGTGGCTCCCAAGGGGAGAGTTATAACATCACCCGACGGGGTGAAAACGAACACCTCGTCGGCAAAAAAGTCGATCTTGAAGGTACGGAAAAATTCCTCGGGCTCGGTGGAATCCTTCTGTATTTCAAGGAATTCTCTTACCCAGCCGAGCTTCGCGTCGGCATCGCTCTTACCGAAGATTCCGCTCTTGTATTTCCAGTGAGCCGCAATTCCGAGCTCTGCGGTATTGTGCATATCCCACGTTCTTATCTGCACCTCAAGCGGAATGCCCTCTTTGCCTATTACCGTAGTGTGAAGCGACTGGTACATATTCTGCTTGGGGGTTGAAATGTAATCCTTGAATCTTCCGGGAATGGGCTTGAAAAGATCGTGGATAACGCCCAAAACGTTATAGCAGTCGGTAACCGTATCTACGATTATACGAATTGCGTAAAGGTCGTATATCTCCGAAAAATCCTTATTTCCCATATACATTTTTCGGTAGATCGAGTAGGTGTGCTTTACGCGGCTTTCAATATGAATGGTCTTGCCGCCTATTTCAAGGCGGTTTCTTATCTGACGCTTTACCGACGAAAAGAGATTGTTGCCTATCTCCTTACAGTTTGACATCTGCTCGACGATATTGTTATATCCGTAGGGGTCGAGATATTTTATCGCAAGGTCCTCAAGCTCGTGCTTCATTCTCTGCATACCGAGTCGGTGAGCCAGGGGAGCATATACCTCCATGGTTTCAAGAGCAACCGAGCGTTGCTTCTCGGGACTTCTGTACTGAAGGGTCCTTACGTTGTGAAGACGGTCTGCAAGCTTGATAAGAATTACTCTTATATCCTTTGCCATTGCAAGAAACATCTTGCGAAGGGTCTCTATCTGCTGCTCCTCCTTGGAGCTGTAGGGGATCTTTCCGAGCTTCGTCACTCCGTCAACAAGCTCGGCGACCTCCTTGCCAAAGCCTTTTTTGATAGAGTCAAGCGCCACCTCGGTATCCTCAACCGTATCGTGTAAAAGCGCCGCGACTATCGCCTCGGTATCGGAGCCGTATTCCGAGAGTATGACCGCAACGTTTACGGGGTGGGAGATGTAATCGTCACCGCTCTCGCGCTTTTGCCCCTTATGCGCCTCCTCTGCAAGCAGATAGGCTCTTTCTATCTTTTCAAAATCGTATTTGATGCCGTTTGCCCTAAGGGCCTTCATAAGTACCTCAAGCATTGCGGCTTGCCTCCTTCATCTGTCTGTAAAGCGCGCTGTCGGTAAGCGACACCGTGCCGTTGAAATTGCTTTCGGAAACGAAAAGTCCGCCTTCGCGTTCCTCGCTTTTTATAATGCAAAGCTCATTGAATATCTTTACCGCGGCATAGGCCTTCATTGAAGAAAGCGCCGTGCCGTATTCACTGTTTATATGCTCTGCAAGTGAGGAAAGCCCGAAAAACGAGATTCCCTCTTTTATTTTGTTCTTGAAATATTTTACCGCTGTGCGCAGCTCGTCGGTGGAGGGTATCTCCTCCTTCGGCATCGCGGTTAATCTGTAATTTTTCTCCGAAACAAGCTCGATATCCTTAACGGTGAGCTGGACGGAGGCACGGTCACGGAAGTTATTTTCCGAAATCGCGCAAACGATATTCACTCTGTCGCCCGAGGCAGCCGTTACCGAATCGTAGGGTATTTCAAAGGATACCGCCGCGGCTTCTTTTTTGCCGTCGGATAACGTTATTCTTGAAAATTTCCTGTTTGAAAGAGGATAGACCGACTCGACTCTCACGTTTTTGATGAAAAAAAGCGGTGAGCTGTTTGCCGTTCCCGTAGGCTCGAATCTCATAAGCTCGCGGCAGAGATTAAGGTCTGCCTCCGAAAGAGAAAGCTCGCAATCGGAAACTATCTTGCAGCAAAGTATTTCCTCGGTCATTTTGTCTGAGGCGTATTCGTTTATCGCTTTTCTGAAGGCGTTTATATTCTCCGCCTTCAGCGACAGCCCTGCGGCAAGCTCGTGACCGCCGAACTTTTCAAGCAATCCGTCCGTTGCCGAGAGTGCCTCGAATAGGTTAAAGCCCTCTATGCTTCGTCCGCTTCCCTTTGCCATTCCGTTTTCCTCGGAAATAAGTATTGCGGGGAAATAATATCTTTCGGTGAGTCGGGAGGCAATTATTCCTATAACGCCCTGATGCCAGCCCTTGCCCGAAATTACCATTATTTTATCCTTTTCAAAGTCAACCTGACTCTTAAGGGCCTCCTCCGCCTCACGCATGATTCTCTGCTCGGTATCCTGCCTCGTTTTGTTTTCCTCGCAAAGGATATTGGCATAGCGATAACCCTCCTCGGCATTTTTCGCCATAAAGAGCTTTACCGCGTTTTCGGTGGTACCCATTCTTCCCGCGGCGTTTATGCGGGGTGATATCATATAACCCACCGTCTGTGAGGTGATCGTCCTTGCGCCCTTGTTAAGCATCTCTATAAGAGAAGCTATGCCCGGGCAAACGTCGCCCCTGTTCATTTTGTTAAGACCGATCTTTGCTATTTCTCTGTTTTCCGATAGGAGCGGGACCACGTCGGCGATAGTGCCGATTGCAATTATCTCGCCATACTTTTTAAGGATATCTCTTTCGCTTCCTCTTCCCTCAACGGCGCAGATAAGCTTAAAGGCAACTCCAACGCCCGCAAGCTCTCTGAAGGGATAGTTTTTCGATATCTTCGGATTTATTACCGCCGCGGCATTGGGTATCTCTCCGCCGCACTCGTGGTGATCGGTTATAATGAAATCAAGCCCGAGTCTTCTTCCCTCTTCTATTTCGGATATTGCCGTTATGCCGTTATCGACCGTTATTATAAGCTCGGCGCCCTGCTCCCTTATCTTTTTGAGAGCCGCCACGTTCATTCCGTAGCCCTCGCCCTCGCGGTCGGGGATATAATGCCCAACCGAAAGCCCCTTTGACGAAAAATATTTCACCATAAGGGAAACCGAGGTTATGCCGTCAACGTCGTAGTCGCCGTAGATAACTATCTTTTCCTTTTTCTCTATTGCGGTCTTTATTCTCGCTACCGCCGCCTCCATGCCGTCAAGCAAAAAGGGGTCGAAAAACTCAAAGGGAGTTGCCGAGAAGAAGGAGTCGGCAAGGACGTTATCCTCGCCCACACGGTTATAAAGGACTCTTGCCGCCGTTTCGCTTATTCTGTATCTTTTGCAATATTCTTCTATTTTTTCAGCGTTCTGCTTGAGAACCAATCGTATCTTTCGCATTTTTTGTACCTGCTTTTTCGGGATAATACTTTTCCATATTATAATATTATATAATATTTTTCCTGTAAGTGCAAATTATTTTTTTGCATTTTGAAACTTTTTTATTTTCTTCTTTGCGAAAACGGGATATTTTTGCGTTTTCTCTTGAAATCGTTGCCGTTTTGTAATATAATTTTGTAATGAAAAGGAGTGACGTAGCTTGAAATTCATAAAATTTTTGCGGTCGCTCCCCGTGAGGATCATTCTCACCGTTTTACTTTTACTTTTTATTTCGGGCGGGCTTTGGTTGCTCGGAAGCGGCTATATAAATATCCCCTGCTCCTTTCTCACTCTCACCGGTCTTTACTGCCCCGGCTGCGGCACGGGAAGAGCGCTCAAGGATATTTTACGGTTTGATCTCATAGCGGCGTTTTGCCACAATCCCCTTGTTGTTTCAATGGGTCCGTTTATTGGCTATTATCTTGTAAAAATGTGGGTTTTTTACTTTTTTGGGCGTGATATTCTCCCGTTTTTCAAGATTTCAACCAAGGCGGCAATATGGATTTTGATTGCCATTTTGGCATTTTGGATATTTCGCAACATTCCCGTTTTCCCCTTTAATCTACTCGCACCGTGAAAGGATGTATTAAAATGAATTTTTGTTCTGCCTGCGGAAGCAAGCTCTCTCCCGATGAAAAGTTTTGCAAAAACTGCGGAAAGCTCGTAGCCGCCTCTCCCGAGGCTCCCGTTTCAGAGGCTCCCGTGCAGGTAATTCCCGTGGCTTCTCCCTCGCCCGAAAAGCTTCACGGCACACCTGTGGGACTTTTGATTTTCTCAATAATAAACACCGTTTTGGGTGCAGGCGCGCTTTGCTTTTGCAATTTTTTCACCATTGCGCTTGGCATCTGGGGCATTATCGCTTCGTCACTTGCTTCGAACAAGCCTATGGAAAAAGGTAAAAATCTCTGCAAAATTTCGCTTATTGTAAACATTATCGCATCTGTAATTTTCTTGCTTTGGGTAATCGGGTATATAGTTTACGCAGTGATTATATTTAACACAATGGGCGGTATGGACCCGGGTTCCTTGGGTTCGGGTTATTTGTATTAAGCAGCGGTTGCTGATGAAAATATCCGACAAAACGTCGGATATTTTTTTGTATTTTACCGCATTTTTTGATTGCCATATTGTCAACGCGCCATTTTTGTAGTATAATAAATAATATTTTTAATAAGGTGAATAGTTATGTCTTCGGAATTAAATAATCTTAACACGGAAGCTTCTTCACAGCCTTCCAAAAAGCTTCGCGTAGGTCTTTTGGTTTTCTCTATCATTACCGCGGTTATCGCCACCTGCTTTTTCTGGGTAGGCTTTCCCTTCGGTCTTGCCGCCCTCATTCTCACAATAGTTGCATCTGCGGTTGAAACTGCAAAAACCGAGAAAACACTTGTACTTATTGCAAAGATCCTCAACATTGTGAGCGTTTGTATTTCGGGAATTATTTTCCTGTTTTACATTCCTTACATCATCTACGTAATTTCAGCGCTCGTAAACGGTGGAATCTGACGGCAAAAAATCCGACCTTATGTCGGATTTTTTTATTTCAAGGCAATTTTTTGCCGTAATTCTATTGTCAATATAACATTTTTGTAGTATAATATTCTATTATAAATTTTTATTTAATGTGGGGGATCACCGTGTTTTTCAAATCCGACAAGCTTCACGAGGAATGCGCTGTTTTCGGCGCCTCCTTAAAAACACCCGATGCGGCAAGCCTTACCTATAACGGTCTTATCGCTCTTCAGCACAGAGGCCAGGAAAGCGCCGGCATTGCCGTAACCGAGGGCAACAATATAATTTACCGCAAAAACGAGGGGCTCGTAAGCGAGGTCTTCGATAAAGCCGAAATGGAAAGGCTTTCGGGAAGCTACAACGCGGTGGGTCACACCCGTTATTCCACAAAGGGAAGTGCGACCCACGCAAACGTTCAGCCCATAGTAAAGGAATACCTTACCGGCAGAATCGCGGCCTGTCTTAACGGAAATATCACCAACATTGATTCCCTTCAGGAAAAGCTTGCCGCTTTGGGAATAGGCTTTGCCTCCACCTCTCACTGCGACGTGATCGCCTCTCTCATAGCCTACCACAACGTCACCCTCAACTGCACCGAAAAGGCAGTAGTAGCCGCCGCAAGCGAGCTTGAGGGCGCCTTCTGTTTGGTTGTTTTGGGCTGTGACGGCAAGGTTATCGCGGTAAGAGATCCCAACGGCTACCGTCCCCTTTGCATAGGCAAAAGCGATAAGGGCATAATCTTTGCCTCCGAAACCAGCGCGCTTGACACCTGCGGCTTTGATCTTCTTCGCGACGTAAAGCCCGGTGAGGTCGTGGTCGCCGAAAACGGCGAGATCGTTGAAAGCTCGGTTGCACTTAATTCCGACACCTTGGGTCTTTGCATATTCGAATACGTTTATTTTGCCCGTCCCGACTCGGTTATAGACGGACTTTCGGTTTTCAAGGCGCGTTACGAAATGGGCAGACGTCTTGCAAGAGAATGCCCCGTTGATGCAGACTGTGTTTGCGGTGTGCCCGACAGCGGTCTTGAAGCCGCTATGGGCTACGCCTTTGAAAGCGGTCTTCCCTACGTTTCGGGCTTTAACAAAAACCGCTATATCGGCAGAAGCTTCATATTCCCCACCCAGGCGGAAAGAGCAAACGCCGTAAGAATGAAGCTAAATCCCGTTGCCTTCAACGTTGAGGGCAAAAGAATAGTCGTTTGCGACGACTCTATCGTAAGAGGCACCACCGGCGGACAGACCATCGATCTTCTCCGCAAGGCAGGCGCAAGGGAGGTTCATCTCCGCATCTCGTCGCCGCCCTTTATTCACTCCTGCTTCTACGGAACCGACGTTGGCGACGAATCCACTCTCGTTGCAAACCATAAAACGATCGATGAAATAAGAGATATCTTCAACGCCGATACTCTTGCTTATATAAGCCTCGAGGGTCTTGTTGACGCCTGCAAGGGTTGCAACCTTCCCTTCTGCCTCGGCTGCTTCAACGGCGAATACGGCGTTAAGAAAAATAAGAGCGAGGAGAAATGAAAATGGAAAACACCGCTTATATAATTCTTGAAAACGGCAAGATATTCACAGGAAAAAGAATCGGCGCGAAAAAGGACGTTATCGCAGAGCTTTCCTTCACCACCGGCGTTGTGGGCTACCTTGAAACTCTCACCGATAAAAGCGCATACGGTGCCGCAATAGTGCAGACCTTCCCCATAATCGGAAACTACGGCGTTATTCCCGAGGATTTCGAGGGCAAGGATATAACCGTTTCGGCATATATCGTCCGCGAGCTTTGCGAAACCCCCTCAAACTTCAGATGCAAGGGCACCCTTTCCGCCCTTTTGGAGGAGCGCGGCATTCCCGGCATAAAGGGAATCGACACGAGAGCCCTTACCAAAATGATACGCGAGCAGGGCACTATGAATATGATGCTTTGCTCCGAGCTTCCCAAGGATATGGAAGCCACTCTTAAGAAAATAAAGGAATATAAGCTCACGGGCGCCGTTCCCGCAGTTTCCGTTAAGGAAAAATACACGGTTGCCGCAGAAGGCGAGAAAAAATATTCCGTTTCGCTTATCGATTTCGGCGCAAGAAAGAGCCTTATCTCCGAGCTTACCGAAAGAGGCTGCGAGGTAACCGTTTACCCCTATAACGTTACCGCCGAGGAGATAATAAAGGCCAAGCCCGACGGAATCGTCCTTTCAAACGGCCCCGGCGACCCCACCGAAAACCCCGAGGTTATAGAGATGCTCAAGGTCCTTAAGGAAGAAAAAATTCCCACCCTAGGCATCTGCATCGGTCATCAGCTTTTCGCACTTGCGAACGGCTTTAACTCGAAAAAGCTCGAATACGGACACCACGGCGGCAACCAGCCCGTAAGACGTCTTGCAGACGGCAGAATCTATATAACCAGCCAGAGCCACGGCTACGCAATAGAGTGCGACGAAGCCGATCCGAAGATAAAGACCCTTTGGATAAACGAAAACGACAAGACCGTTGAGGGCATAGAATACAGCGAGCTTCCCGCCTTTACCGTTCAGTTCCACCCCGAAGCCTGCGCAGGCCCGCTTGACACCAATTTCTTATTCGATAAATTCATCGATCTTATGAAATAAGCATTTTCAAGGAGGTAAAAAAATGGACACCAACAAAAGACCCGACAATATGGAAAGAATAACTACCCCCGAGCTTGCAGCCGCATTTATCGACGAGCAGGTAGCGGAGGTAAGAGCACAGGTAGGAAGCAAAAAGGTGCTTCTTGCACTTTCAGGCGGCGTTGACAGCTCTGTCGTTGCCGCGCTTCTCATCAAGGCAATAGGCAAGCAGCTCGTTTGCGTTCACGTCAACCACGGCCTTATGCGTAAGGGCGAAAGTGAGGACGTTGTTGAGGTTTTCAGAAATCAGCTTGATGCAAACCTCGTTTATATCGACGCTACCGACCGCTTCCTCGATAAGCTCGTTGACGTTTACGAGCCCGAAACCAAGAGAAAGATAATCGGCGGCGAATTCGTGCGCGTTTTTGAAGAGGAAGCAAGAAAGCTTGAGGGCATTTCCTTCCTCGCACAGGGCACCATCTACCCCGACATTCTGGAAAGCGACGGCGTTAAGGCTCACCACAACGTAGGCGGTCTTCCCGACGATATGCAGTTTGAAGGCCTCGTTGAGCCTATAAAGCTTCTTTACAAGGACGAGGTAAGAGTTGTAGGCAAGGCGCTCGGTCTTCCCGCCGCAATGGTTGACCGTCAGCCCTTCCCCGGCCCCGGTCTCGGCGTCCGTTGCACCGGCGCAATAACCCGCGACAGACTTCACGCCCTTCGCGAGTCCGACGCTATTTTAAGAGATGAATTCGATAAGGCAGGCCTTACCGATAAGGTCTGGCAGTTCTTTACCGTTGTTCCCGATTTCCGTTCCACCGGCGTAAGAGAGGGCAAGCGAGTTTTCGATTGGCCCGTTATTATCCGTGCTGTCAACACCGTTGACGCAATGTCGGCAACCGTTCCCGAAATCGACTGGGCGGTGCTTAAAAAGATCACCGACAGAATTCTTGCAGAGGTCCCCGGCGTTTGCCGTGTTCTTTACGATTTAAGTCCCAAGGCTCCCGCAACCATCGAGTGGGAATAAGGGGCCTTTATAATGAAAAAGTTAATAATCACCCTCCTTTCTCTTTTGATGCTCGTTACCGTTTTCTCGGGCTGTGACACTTCCCTTTCCGGCGGCGGATCAACCCCTCCATCAAATAACGATCACGGGCTTTACGAAAGCTATGAGGAATACAAAACTGCAGGCTACGTAAGCTTTTTCATCAAAGAAGAGGACCTTGAGGTTCTTTATAACGTGATCTATGGAGATACCGTTTCTGCCAACGCTATTGTTTATTCCTTGAACAAAAAAGCTTTTATCACAGACCATTTCTTCGGCGAAACGAAGGTAGGTGAAACGGAGCTTACCCTTAATCTCATAAACAACGATGATATCGAGGTTGACCTCGTTTATTCCGAGGAAATCGGCGGCGCAGTTGTAAAATACCTTTCAAAGCGCGCCGCGTCACTCGACGAATATATAAATAACGGCTACCTGACCCTTGAGATCGACGATAGCTACGGCATCTTCTACAGGCTCGATTCAAAGGACGACAGCTATTTCTATTTAATAAGCTACGGCGTATATTCCCTTTCCGACCGTTCGATTTTATTCGGCACCGTTGACGATAAAATAGACGAGGGCCGTGAATTTGTCTGGGTCCGAAACGGCGAAACCGTTTACGCAAAGGTCACCGTTGAAAACGGAAAGCTGATAACCGTCCCCGTGGGAGATCACGATCACGGTTTTAACCTCTTCCACGGAGACAGTGAGCATTGGTACAAATGCGAATGCGGTGAAAAGAAGGATTTTGCTCCTCACCAAAGCAACGGCTTTAAGAGTGACAACTCCTCACATTGGGAGGAATGCACCGTTTGCCTCGCAAGGTTAAACGTCACCTCTCACAGCTTTAAAAATTACGAAAGCAACGCAACTCATCACTGGGAGAAGTGCTCCGTTTGCGGTTATTCCACAACAAAGGCACTGCACTCTCCTTCACAGGGCAGCTGCACCTACTGCGGCAAAAAGCTTGAAAGCATCGGTCTTGAATTTGAAGAAACCGACGGCGGATATGCCGTTATCTCTCTCGGAAGCTGCACCGATAAAGCGATTTACATTCCCTCTTTTTATAACAACAAAGCCGTTGTTGCAATATTCTCAAGTGCATTTGAGGGAAGCAATATTGAAGCGGTATTCGTTCCCGATACCGTTTTGGAAATCGGTTCAAGCGCATTTGCGGGCTGTGAAAAGCTCAAAACCGTTGTTCTTCCCTACAATATTTCAGAAATCAAGGATAACACCTTCGGCGGCTGTATGGCGCTTGAAAGCATAAACGTTCCCGCAAATCTTATTAAAATAGGAGCATCCGCCTTCAGTAATTGTGTTAAGCTTAAGAGTTTTGATTTCTCCGAGATCAATGAGATCGGCTCATTCGCATTTGCAAACTGCACCTCTCTTTCAAGTGATGTGGTAATCAAGGGTCGCGGTGTTGACGTATCAGTCGGCGATAACGCATTCTCGGGTTGCACCTCTGTAAAGAAGGTTGCGGTAAACGCAAATTACGCCGAGATCTTATCAGGCGCTTTCCGGGGATGCACGGCTCTTAAAGAGGTATTCTTCGGCGGTCCCTTCGTTGCACCCTTTGATATCTGCACCTTTGCAGACTGCACCTCTCTTACCACCGTAAAGCTCACAGGTCTCCGCGAGGACTGGATAATTATACTCGGTAGCAGCACGGGCGGCAGTGACGGCGAAATGGCAGACCTTTCGTGGTATGCAAACACCGGTAACTTCGTTATTAAATTTGACGATAATACAACTATGACAAAGTCCGAGCTCGATACTCTTTACGGACACGGCGAATAAATAATTTTGCAATTCCGCATTTTTGCGGAGTGGCTTCAATAAAACCAAAAGGAGAATTATTCCAATGCAATTAGTAGCTTTTATTCTTTATTTTGCGCTGATTCTCGGAGTAGGCCTTTTCTTCTTCTTCCTCTCAAAGGGCGGCGGTGAGAAGGACTACTTCCTCGGCGGACGTAAAATGGGTCCGTGGGTAACCGCAATGAGCGCACAGGCCTCCGATATGTCGGGTTGGCTTCTTATGGGCTTCCCCGGAAGCATTCTTGCCTTCGGCATGGGTAAGGTCTGGATCGGCATCGGTCTTGCCATCGGTACCGCGGCAAACTGGATAATCGTCGCAAGAAGACTTCGCCGCTTTTCGCGTGCGGCAGGCGATTCGATCACCCTTCCCCAGTACCTCACCAACCGCTTTGCATCGCAAAGCCCCATTCTCAAGATAGTATGCGCAATCATCTTCCTCGTGAGCTTCACCGTTTACGTTGCTTCTGCCTTCGTTGCGGGAAAAAGCGTTTTGGTCGCGGTCATTCCGTGGTTTGCCGATAAGGAGATCCTTGCAATGGCTCTCTTTGCATTGCTTATACTTATCTATACCTTCCTCGGCGGCTATAAGGCTGTTTGCTGGACCGACTTCTTCCAGGGTCTTATGATGCTTGTCGCATTACTTGCCGTTCCGATAGTTATGGCAACCGGCAACTTCAACCCCGACCTTGCGGGCGCATTTGCAGACGGCGTTTCTGCCTTTGAATCAAATCCCTTTACCGCCGACTGGAGAGATATAGTCACCGGTCTTTCATGGGGTCTCGGCTACTTCGGTATGCCTCACATAATCGTCCGCTTCATGGGCATAAGCAAGCCCTCGCAGGTCAAAAAGGCTTCCACCGTTGCAATAGTCTGGGTCGTTCTTTCTCTCGGTGCCGCAATCGCGATCGCGGTGCTCGGAAGAACCTTCCTCTTTGCAGACGGCTCGGCACTTGCTGAAAAGCTTCTCACCGCAGGCGCACAGGAGAAGATATTTATCACTCTTGCACAGGGTCTTTTCCCCGCAATAATTTCGGGACTTTTGCTCGCCGCTATCGTTGCCGCCGCAATGTCCACCGCCGACTCACAGCTCCTCGTTGCTTCTTCCGCCTTCACGAGCGATATTTATAAGCCCCTTATCCGCAAGGACAAGGCAAGCGATAAGGAAATGCTCTGGGTAGGACGAATCGTTGTTGTTATCGTCAGCATCGTTGCCTTCTTCATCGCATCAAGCGGTTCAAGCTGGGCAGGAAGCATTATGAGCATGGTTGAACACGCCTGGGGACTTTTCGGCGCCGCCTTCGGCCCCGTTGTTTTGCTCTCACTTTTCTGGCGCCGCTTTAACTATGCCGGCGCTTGCGCGGGCATTATCACCGGCGCAGTGGTCGATATAGCATGGCTCCTTCTCTTTACCAATACCATTATGCCCGCGGTAATCACCCCCACCGGCATCTACGAGATACTTCCCGGATTTATCGCCTGCTTTATCGCAGCGGTCATCGTTTCCCTCTGCACCAAAGCCCCCTCAAAAGAGGTTGAAGAGATCTTCGCATCCGCAACCAATCCCGAAATCGACGACTGATAAACAAAAAACTTAATTTAAGGAGTAAAAATATGAAAACACTTTACACCGGCAAAACCAAGGACGTTCTTCTCGACGAAGAAAAGAATATCGTTCACCTCTTATTCAAAGACAGCGCCACCGGCGAAAACGGCGTTTTCGATCCCGGCTCCAACTCCGTTGGCGGAAGCGTTGAGGGCAAGGGCAAGATAGGTCTTGCAATTTCCAAATATTTCTTCGAGCTTATGGAGAAAAACGGAATTCCCACCCATCACATCGCATCGGACGTTGAAAAGGGTCTTATGCAGGTCAGAAAGCTCACCGTTCCCAAGCTTGAGTTCGTTCTCCGTTACTTCACCGCAGGCAGCATGTGCCGCAGATTTACCCTCCCCGAGGGCATCGTTTTCGATCCGCCCTACACCGAGGTTACTCTTAAGGACGATATTCAGGGCGATCCGCTTATTTCCGAGCGCCTTTGCATCATGAAGGGTCTTTTGAAGGAGGGCCAGTACGGCGAAGCTCTTGATATCCTCGTTCGCGTCGGCGAGGTTTTGAAGGCAGAGCTTGCACCCTTGGGTCTTACCCTTATCGACTTCAAGATAGAGATCGGCTACGATGAGAGCGGCAAGATGTACGTTGCCGACGAGATCACCCCCGACATCTGGAGAGTCCGCGATGAAAACGGCAATATCCCCAACCAGATCGATTGCTCCAAGATGCTTCTTGCAAAATTAGGTCTTTAATTTGAATTAAAAAACGGCTGACGAAGGACGGGTTGTCATAAGGATATCTTGAATATCCTATATAGTTAGTCGATTGACGAGTGTGAGAAAAGCCATAGTATAGAATTTATCTGTGTTCTAGACTATGGCTTTTTCGTTTTGGAAAAAGTTTCAAACAGCATTATGAGAAAATATACGTATTTATACTTATAATTATTTTCTGTTTTTATTGACTTAGCAGTTGTTTATTTATATTTCTTCCAATCCAACGCTTGCCCGCAACGGTCGCAGTAATTCAAATATTCCCGTTCAAGCGTGCTTTTGCATTTCGGGCAAACGGCATATTTGTAGCCGTTGGCAAAGCAAATAGTTTCCAACACCGGCAAGGAAAACCTGAACTCAATTTCTTCCCGTAAAGATCTTTTGGTATTACGCAACGTCTTCATTTATCTTCTTGAGTTCGCTTTTCAGCGTATCAAAGAATTCATTTTTATCTTTGATAAAATAAATGACAAACAGAACGAAAGTCAATGCACTGCATCCGGTTTTGCCGTGCTCCAAATCAATATATGACCGTTCGTCCATTAACAATAGGTCTGCATTATTAATATCAGATTTGCTATATGATTCAGCGTTTTTGACACTTAAAAATAAAGAAATAATAAAGTGGAGTAAGTTAAGTTTTACTCCACTTTATTATTTCTTTTTGCGCTGTAAAATTTCAGTTAGCTCAACATCGTTCTTTCTGCGAGCAACAGTTTCCTTACGAAACGTGTTGGGTGTAGTACCACTCATCTTTCTGAAAAACTTACAGAAGTTTTGCGATGATGACAGACCGATTCTCGAAGCGATTTGTTCACCATCCAACTCGGTAAAACGAAGATAGTAGGTTGCCTCTTCATAGCGGCGATTTCTCAGATAGTCATAGAACGTTGTATTTAAATATTCCTTGAAGAGATTTTCAATTTGATTTTTATTTATTCTGAACATCGAATACAAGGAATCCAGAGTTTGTTTTTCGTCCAAATGTGTGTTTACGTATGTAAGTAACCTCTTGAATTCTCCGGATATAGCTACCTTTATGCATACGTCATAAGGTTCTTCTATGTAAAAGTTATGGTATAGGCGTTCCAAAATATTTATTATGTCAATAAAGTAGGATCGTGCACGGCATGACCAATACCAATCTGCCTGCTCCTCGAGATTGCGTGTTAGATTATCAAATGAGCTTTCAATCTTCTCAAGTACATCGGAGGATACTCTTATACAAGATTTTGTTATATCTTCAGAAACAAACGGAGATAGCTGATGCATATCTATTTGAGAAGGACCTTATAGGTATAGGAGCGTGCATAGAAAATATTCTATTGTCCGCAACAGAGAAAAACTATGGTAGTTGCGTTATCGGCGAGCTGTTTGATAAACACGATGATATATCTCAATATATAAACGTAAACACTGCCGGACTAAAGTTAATTTGCGGCATTGCAATAGGTCGATGTGTCGGATCTGCAGTAGACAGAGAGCCACCAAATGTAACTGAATACGTAATTGGAATGGAAGAGAACAACTTATAAGATGTAATATATGCGATTAAATTGTTATCTGAAAATAAAATTATTTTATCTGTGGCTATTATTTTACATTATCCGCGTTGATTAAAACGAGAAAGTATATTATAATAACTTCGTATAAAGATTTGCGATATTTGGAAGGTGATAATATGAAGCCGCAAACTTTCGGACGCAGCTTTGATGCGGGTAAGATCGTTCCGATACAATGCGTGAAAGATGACACGTTAAAAGATCTTGATATAAAGGATTCGTGCTTTCTTTTGTCAATAATTTATGAAGGCACTGCAAAGTTTGAGGTAGGCAATTCGTCCTTCGAAGCTATGGGGCCTTGCTTTGTATGCTTTGATGAATCAGATACTCCCAGATTGCTTAAAAAACGTGGTGTGAAATGCGACTCAATATATTTCAAGCCGACGTTTTTGAATATCAATATGACTTTTTCTCAAATACATAGTGGCAACTATGAGCAACTTGCTCTTACGCATGATATGTTTCTGTTGAAGCCGTTTACTGATAAGATCAGATATGTATTTCCGGTATTTGATGAAAATATAGAGAACCTTAAGAGATTGTTCTCTATGCTCGGAGATGAACTGAAGGAACAACCTGATTGGTATTGGTCTTGCAGAAGCAGATCCTATTTCATGGAAATAATGCTGCTCCTTGAGAGAACATATGGATTGATCGGACAAAATGATCCTGTAGGTAATGCTAATAAGATTTTAAATCCTCATCTTAAGAAAGCGGTTATCTACATAGAAAACAATTATCGGGATGTTGTCACGCTTGAAGATGTTGTTAAAGCAGCTTCACTAAGTCATTCATCCTTAACGCAGTTATTTAAAAGCGAATTGGAGATGACACCCATCGAGTACGTTTGGCATCATCGGCTTGTTGTAGCCAAGAAGTTTTTGGAGTTTACAGATCTGCCAATTAAGGACATTGCCTCGAGATGCGGCTTCAAAACAACGCAGCACTTCAGCAGAAAATTTGAAGAGATCCACGGATGCAATCCAACCACTTTTAGGTCGGTTGCCGTAGCAGGGAGAAAAAAGAGTTTCTGATTTATATAATTGAATACCGAAAGAAGAGGAGTCTATTTTGCTATAAAATGGGCTTCTTTTTTTGCGTTCATTAGGGAGTGAATGTATTTTTTTGTATCTGATACTAAGCAATTATTATCTCATAATAATCAATGTTTATTACCCCCTTGATTGGTTTCGACATTTTATTTTAAAATTATGAAAACTAATGATTCGGGGGAATATTGATGAGCAAGAATATCATTTACGAGAAAATAGGGAAAAGGGTAAAAGGGGCACGCGAAATATCCGGGATGACACAGGCAGATCTTGCTGATAAAGTGGGTGTTTCGGTTACCTACATTTCTTTGATCGAACGCGGTCTTTCTTTCCCTAGAGGAGAGGTTCTGGTTGGAATTCTTAATGCGCTCAATGTGTCTTCTGATTTTGTTTTCTGCGATGTGGTAAATGGATCCTTAAAGCAGAAAAGCTGCTTACTTTACGATATGATCCAGTGTTTACCTTCTAGGGAGCAGGTAAAGATATTGGAAGTTGTTGAACTTCTTGTTTCTCAAAGTAAGGATTTTTGTTTTTAGCTTAATGAAATTGCCTATGAGCAACGAAAACTTTTTGACTATTTCTTATTGTGTGTTATCTGCAAATAATCAAATATTGTCTGGTGTTAACGGAAAGTGGAAATATTATTGCAATAATTCATTTATTTCTTTATAATGATTATTAGAAATGGGAAGGCGAAAAATGAGAGAAATTATATAAAATTGAAAGAAAACTTTTATACAAAGAACTTGAACCAATACAAACTGAGTCCTGATTATACCAAAAAACGATAATGATTAGGATCTATTTTTTGCTATGGATTATGTTTAATAAATAATCACATTAAAGTAGTTGGTGACTGAAAAATCATGAAAAAAAATAGAATTAACTGGAAACGCACATTAAAAAACAACGGATACATGATAGGGTTAATTATGAAAGCCTGTCCAGGAGTTTTTGTGTTAGGTATAATATCGACAATTCTCGAAGCAGCACATTCATTTCTCTTAAATACATATCTTTACAAATATGCACTAAATGCTTTGCAGGAGGGTGAAGAATTAAAGAATATATTAATTACTCTTGGATGCATGTTTGGATACTCTATTTTGTATATACTGTTCCGAAGTATATCGAGCTGTTATTTTGAGTTAAAGTATCCGAAAGTAGAAGCTTATATTCAAAATCTGCTACAGAAGAAAGCAGTTGAAGTCGATCTCGCTTGTTTTGAAAGTTCGGCATTTTACGATACATACGTAAAAGCTACGAGCGAAGCGACGAACAGAGCCTATACGGTAATGAATAACATACTTGATGTTATTTGGATAACAATAGAAGTTGTTGCAGTAGGCACTTTGATTATTACTATAGATCCCATATTCTTGATTCTCGCATTTTTGCCGTTTCTGTGTACGCTCCTCATCGGTAAGAAGCGTAATCGACTCAAATACGACTACAATATGAGAAACATAGAAGTTGCAAGACAGCGTGACTATGTTCGCAGAACATTCTACCTAAACGACTTTTCCAAAGAAATGCGTCTCACAGAGATGTGGAAGGTAATGTATAAGCGTATGCACTCAAGCATTGCCGAAATGAAGGAGATTGTAAACAAATACGGATATAAAATGATGTTCTTCAGCTCTTTGTTTGACTTTATTTTCGAAGTTCTTGTTTATTCGGGTACTATCGTTCTTGCTGCTTTTAAGACGCTCGTATCCAAAAATATGCTCCTCGGAGATTGCTTTGTTGTAATCAACTCGATTTCCAATATTGCAGGTAGTATTAACTATGTGGGTGATGTGTTCTTCAAACTCGATGAAAACTCACTTTACATTGATAACCTCCGTGACTTTTTAGAGTACGAGGTACATATTGCAGAGGATGAAAATGCACCCGTTGTTGCGTCCTTTGAAAAGCTTGAACTCAAGAATATTACCTTTGGATATGAAGGTCAAGAGAAGCCGGCACTCTCTAATGTTAATCTCACAGTGAATGTTGGCGAAAAGATTGCTATTGTCGGTCACAACGGTGCAGGCAAGACAACCCTTATAAAGTTACTGCAAAGATTGTATGACCCGGGCGAGGGAGAGATACTTCTGAATGGAGAAAACATCAAGAATTATCGTCTCTCCTCTTATCGAAATCTCTTTGGAACAGTATTCCAGGACTATCGTCTGTTTGCTACAACCGTTGCCGAGAATGTAATGCTTCGCGGTGATATTACCGATGAGGATAGAGCCACCGTTAAAGATGCCCTTGAAAGATCAGGCATTTATAATAAAATCGAATCTCTTTCAAACGGAGTTGACTCCAACGTGACAAGGGAATTTGATAATGATGGTGCAATGTTCTCGGGAGGAGAAGCGCAGAAGATCTCCATAGCACGAATATTTGCAGGTAAGCAAGAGATAGTTATTATGGACGAGCCCACTTCTGCTCTTGACCCTATTGCCGAGCAAGAAATGTATCGTAATATGTTTGAAGCCTGCGAAGGCAAAACGGTTATTTTCATATCGCACCGACTTTCAAGTGCAACAATGGCAGACCGTGTTTATATGTTTGAGAACGGTGAGATCATAGAGCAAGGAACGCATAGTGAGCTTCTTGCTATGAACGCTAAGTATGCAGATATGTGGCATAAGCAGGCAGATACCTACGCGGATGCAGAGGAGGTGAAGGCATGAGCAAGGATATGAATAAAGAGAAAAAGCATAGCATTATACGAGTATCAAAAAACTTGTGGTTTATGCTCAAATATTCTTTCAAGTATGCTCCCTCATACACCCTTGTAACTCTTGGTGAAGCACTCGGACGTGGTGCTTGGCACATTATTGGGGTGCTGTTTACTAAGTATTTGTTTGATGCGATAGAAGCAGGAATAGAATTTAAAACCGTACTGTTTTGGATATTGCTTGTTGCCGCATACAATGCAGCATTTGAGTTGTTCAACAAATGGCGACTTGAAGTTTACGTGCCAAAAGTAAAATTGACCTTACACGAAGGAATTCAAAACGAGCTTTACAAAAAAGCGCGTGAGCTTGACCAAAGCTGTTACGATGATCCCGAATTCTATAACGACTTTATTTGGGCAATCCGAGAGTCAGATGGGCGTGTAGCTCAAATAATGGAGAACTTCAGCATCTTTATTAATCGAATTGTTTCAAGTGCCGTTATTCTCGGCTTGCTTACATCGATGGACCTCATTGTTGCGATCGTACTCGTTGTCTCTGTAAGTCTTGGCTTCGTTATTAAAAACAAGCTTAATAAGATTCGGTACGATAAAAACATTGAAATGAATCCGATCAACCGAAAGCTCAGCTATATCGAACGTGTATTTTACCTCCAAGACTATGCGAAAGAACTTCGTCAAGGTGGCATTGCAGAGCATTTGAAAAATGACTATAAAACAACAACAGAAACAAAGATTACTTGTATCAAAAAGTATATGGGTAGGCTATTTGGTTTCTCACTCATATCTACAATGCTTACGAATGTACTCTCGTCTGCAGGTGTAACAAGCTATCTTATTGTTCGCTACATCGTCGATCCAACGCTTTCGCTCGGTAGTTTCTCTGCAAGTATTACGGCAAGCTTCAAGCTTTATTGGACGATCGATGACATAGGAAATTATCTCAACGAATTCCATGAACACAGCCTTTACATTGAAAAAGTAAAGAAATTCATCGAATATGAGTCGCAGATCAAGGGCGAAGAAACAGAGGTTCCGGCATTTGAATCGCTGACGATAAAGAATCTTGATTTCGTATATCCCTTTACAAAGGATGAGAAAAAGACGCTCAAAAATCTCGACCTTGAGATCAAGAAGGGCGAAAAGGTCGCATTTGTTGGATATAACGGCGCAGGAAAAACTACGCTTATCAAGCTTCTTATGAGACTTTATGATACCACAAGTGGCGAGATCCTTTATAACGGACGTAACATCAACGAATATGCTCCCGATAAATACCGTGAGCATATAGGAGCTGTGTTCCAAGACTACAAGGTTTTCGCAGCGACTATCGCAGAGAACGTAATGGGCGGTGAATATACTGATGCAGATGAAGAAGCTGTTATGTCTGCACTTCGTGTGGCATCTTTTGATGAAAAGCTGAAGCAGTTACCAAACGGAATTTATTCGCAGCTTACTACGGAATTCAGCAAAGAGGGCGTTGGTCTTTCGGGTGGTGAATCGCAGAAGATAGCAATAGCAAGAGTGTTTGCAAGACCTTTTGAACTTATCATTATGGATGAGCCGTCAAGTGCACTCGACCCGATTGCAGAGTATGAGCTTAACCAATCTATACTCAAAAATTCAGAAGGAAGAACCGTTATCTTTATTTCGCATAGACTCTCCACAACTCGAATGGCAGATAAAATCTATATGTTCGACGGCGGTGAGATCGTTGAAAGCGGTTCTCACGATGAGTTGATGCTTTTGAATGGAAAGTATGCTGAAATGTATCGCGTACAAGCAAAGAAGTACCAAAATTCTATTTGAAAAAAACAATTCTATAATTACGTTGAGGTAAGTGATGAAAGAGATTTCGGTAGAGGGTGTTTTGCGTGTTATAAATTCATTGGATAACATTGAGGTTTCATGCGAACAATTAGATGAAAGTTTGCCTGATTTAGGTATGGATTCAATTTCTTTTATACAGATTGTTGTTGGATTGGAAGAAGCTTTTGATTGTGAAATTCCTGATTCTAAATTGTTAATTTCAGAAATGGATACAGTTCAAAAAATGCTTGATGTGTTGCAAGAACTTTAAGAGATGCCGTTAGCGTAAATAATTTTAAGTTTAGGGGAGGACGGTATAATGTTAAAACAGATAACATTGCTTACCAATATTTGTTTAGAACCATATTGGCGGACATTCGTCAAAGAGCGTTTTTTTGGCCTTCCCAATGACACTCAGATCAAAAAATATAAAATACAAAAACAACTTAATATTATATATTTTTACAAACAATATACGAATGCTAAACAGCTGCATATTCACTCGGCGAATTGTGTTGTCGAGTTATTCTTCGGGTAAACATATCTATTTGAGTAATAATTTCTTGATATACTCAGACAAAACCTTTTATGACGATAAAATCAGAAAAATCACTGCCGAATAGGCTTTAGAAATTATGAGGGGTTCTTTATCTCAGTTCATTCCTCGAAATTTTTGAGAAAATATGATACGATAAAGGACATTTTTCCGTAGGTGAAATCGGATATCCCCGAGAATACGAAGAAAGAATAGCTGAATTCAAAAAATATGTATTTATATCTGACGGCTATTGTAAAACGGGCAATTCCTGATGGTAATGATTATAGAAGCGCCAGAAAATGTAATTAAGTAAAGATACCGCCGAGAGTGCCCTAAACGGTTACTCTCGGCGATATTTCTTTATTTTTTAATAAACGGCGTATTTCGCATATGTGATTGCAAACTATAATCCCCTTTATAACAAATCTCTTTTGCCATAATAAGCGTTATGAGCCACTCTCCAAACAAACGGATATACACTTTCGATTTCTATCACTATTGGCAGCTTTCATGAGGGCATAGATTATATCCGAGCATAGTTCCTCTGCCTCGTAGCTGTCGTTTGTTCTTGCATAGCAAAAGCCAAATAGCTTATCAAGCAAGTAGTCGTCAAAATATTTTAGCAAGTCCTGTTTTTTCATTTGTTTCTCCAAGCGATTGATCAATGCTTTCACTTATATAGTCTGTGCGTTTATGAAAATGTTAGGTGGGATTTAGAATATTATCTCATAATTTTGTTACAAAAAATATACTTTTATGTCGATTCTCTCTGGACATCGTGTTTTTTATGAGTATTCTTGTGTTGAGCCGCGGAGACGAGCTCGGAAAGGAATTACATATATGAAAAGATTAATCACCATCATCCTCGCACTTATTATGATGCTCTTCACAGCACCGAATCAGGGTGCAGATCAACAGCACGTGACCGCCGTAGAAACACCACAGACGGCGATAACGGTGCAAGCAGAGCAAGTACCCGAAGAAAGCGAAATAACCGTAGAAACTGTGTTTGTGGGCGAAGTGATCGAAACAGAAACTGAAGTTGAAACCGAAGAAACAACGGTAACCGAAAGCGAAGCAGAGTCTACAGAAACGGAGGTATTAACTGAAGAAAAAACACCTGCGGTGCAGGAAAATCAGTCGGAAGAATGCACTGAAATCACCGAAGAAAAGGTTATCACCGAACAGGAAGAAGAAAACGTCGAATGCATCGACGAAGGAGACCAAAGCCTTGTGGAATACAAACCGCAGATCGGTGGTCAGCCGAATCCCTTTGAGAATGACACACCGACCGAGATCGATGATCGACCGGTAGAAGACTACGTCGGTGAAGGCGAAGACCTCCCAGGAGAAGGAAAACACTTCTAAAAAGAAATCGAGGGGCTGTACAAAGCGTACAGTCCCTCTTCTTTTGTTCACAGTTCTGTCCTTGAAAAATCTGTAAAAATATGATATAATACAAGCACCACAGCGAAAGGAGAGAACCAATGAAAACAGATATGACGTTACTTGAAAAAGACGGTGCCCCTACTATTGCGGAACTGAAAGCTCTTTTCAGAGATCACGATTTCAGTACGCAGGTGTCAAAATATGATCCGATGACAGCTCCCGAAGATCAGAATCGTGTGTATATCAAAGCAAAGAAGTATTTCCTTTCGTCTTGGAATAAGCAGATGAAACTGCTCACAGGTAAAGGGTCTCTCATTAACTTCACCTCCAATGCTCCCGTGCGCTGTCTTGAAGAAGCAAACGAAAATCTTGTTGCCGGTGCCGTGATGGAAATACTCACGAATGAAACTCTTTGCGAGCGCATCATAGATTCGATGTTGACCGCTTTAGAAGGAGACATTACTGCCGAGCTTGAAAAGTATGCTAAGGCGCATAACAAAACAGTTGAAGAATTGACCGAAACGGAGTTTGCATTTGTATTTGATCAGTTCGTGGATATCTTCCTCGGCGTTATGATGAACAAACTGATGCAGGTAGAAAGCGTTCCCGATATTTTGGGTGTATCGAAGGAGATTGGCGCGCACGAGGATTTTGCAAATACCACTAATACCAATTATGACAAGGTGGATTTCAACCGTCAATGGGATCATACGCGCACGAGAGCCGGCGAGATGGAATCGCTAAATCAAATGGAAGACATCGAGCATAAAACTCCCGAGTTAGCAACGGAGTTCGCAGACGAAGATCCCCAAGCACATCTTGAAATGATGGAAACCATCAAAGAATTCTATGCCTTTCTCGGCGACGAGACCGATATCAAGATCTTCAAGTTAAAGGCAAACGGATACACGCAGAAGCAGATTGCCGAGCGTCTTGGATTCAAAACGCATAGTGCCATCGGCAAGCGTTTGAAGAAGATCGAGGATAAGCAAAAAGCATTTTGGTTAATGCAAAACAAATAATATACCAACACTACGAATCCCTTTGAAGCGTAAAAACTTCAAAGGGATTTTTCTTTTTCAAAAATAATTTTTTAGTCAGGAACATTTTGGGTGTTCTAATGTCGGGTATGTAGTAGAGGGGATAACTCTCGCAAGCAAAATTGCTCTCGCCAACATCGGCGGGAGCTTTTTCTCTTGCAAAAAATTGGGCTAAGCCCGGAAAGGAGTCTTTAATGAAAGACAAAACCAAACTCGCCGTCATAGACGGCGCAACACTCATGGACATGAGACTTGTCCCGACCAAGTTTTGTGTCGACACGCTACTGCCGCAGGGAATCTGCATTCTCGGCGGTGCGCCGAAGATCGGGAAATCGTGGCTCGTGCTTGACCTCTGCGTTCGTATCGCCAAGGGAGAGCCGATCTGGAATCTGCAAACACACAAAGGAACGGCGTTGTATCTCTGCCTTGAAGATACGCTACGTCGTGTTCAAGAACGGTTGAACTGCATTACCGATGAAGTTCCCAAGGAGGTGTGCTTTGCAACGGCAGCGCATACGCTCGCCGAAGGTCTGTGCGATGATGTGCGTTCGTTTGTAAAGGAGCATCCCGATACAGTGTTCGTTGCCATCGATACCTTTCAGGTGATACGAAGCTATACCGCGGACACCTCCTATGCCAACGACTACGACGAGCTCCGCAAGTTGAAAGCGCTTGCCGATGAGCTGAACATTACACTTTTGCTTGTGCATCATCTCCGCAAGCAAGGTGACAGCGATCCGTTGAATAAACTTTCAGGTACAACGGGAATCAGCGGTGCGGTGGATGCGGTATTCGTTCTTGACAAAAGCAAGCGCAGTCAGGACAACGCCACACTTGTTGCAACGGGACGGGATATCGAATACCGTGAGCTTGAAATCCGCTTCTCAAAAAACACGCACACGTGGGAGCTTGTCTCGGATAGTCTTGACGATCCTCGGTTGCTTCTTCCAAGCGAGACGGACAAGCTGATTTCTTTTGTTCAGAGTATTACTTCCTTCACCGGAAGCAATACGGAGTTTGCCGAACAGTATTGTTCCTTCTCAGGAGAGCAGATATCTGCCAAGGCACTCAAGCAACAGATGAACAAATGGAGATACACTCTTGAAGAACACGGCGTGTATTTCCTCAGCCACCGCAGTAACGGCGAACGGATCCTTGAAGTTAGATTCGTTCCTCCGTTTAGTGACGCAAGTGCCGTAAGTGACGCAGAAAACGGTAGTGCCAAATTTTGCGACCCTTGCGTTCCTTGCGTCACTGACGGTTCTGTCATTCGGTAAGCCGACCTTGGTCGGCATTTATTGCGAGTTTCGCCTTTGTGCCACGACAGAGCCGGCAAAGGCATCGGGCTATGCCCATCCCCCTACGCCGAAGGCGCAACTTCATTTGCTTGCAAATGAAATATCATAGCGGCACTTGTGTCGTTATATCACGTTGCCACAAGGCAACATATCACATCTCGCTTGCGAGATATATCACTATTACAGGAGGTTCAATTATTATGAAATCAAAACAACCCAAGACCGAGATCCTCAGAACGAGAGTCTCACCCGAA
>JAZQKU010000078.1:0-19543 GCA_045542315.1 Eubacteriales bacterium
GCGCCTGCGGTATGCCCACCGGCTCAAACGGAAGAGGTCTTTTACTTATTTCCGGCGGTATCGACTCCCCCGTTGCGGGTTATATGATGGCAAAAAGAGGTATGTGGGTGGACGGTATTCATTTCTTCTCATATCCCTACACCTCCGAGCTTGCAAAGGAAAAGGTAATAACTCTTTGCAGAAAAATTGCAGGCTACGAGCAAAAGCTAAATTTGAATATAGTGCCGTTTACCAAAATTCAGGAAGCGATCCGCGACAACTGTCCCGAGGAGCTTTCAACGATAATATTAAGACGCTCGATGATGAGGATAGCCTCACGCATGGCGCTTGAATACAACTGCGGCTGTCTGATAAGCGGCGAAAGTCTCGGTCAGGTGGCATCACAGACACTTGGTGCAATGATATGCACCGAGGCGGAGGCAAAGGTGCCGATATTCAAGCCGCTTATCGGTCTTGACAAAAACGAGATCGTTTCAATAGCAAGAAAAATAGATACCTTCGAGACCTCGATTTTACCCTATGAGGATTGTTGCACCGTCTTTACGCCCAGACATCCCAAAACAAATCCCAAGCTCGATGAGATAATCGAGGCGGAAAAGGCTGTTGATTTTGCCTCACTCGAGGACGAGGCATACGAAAATATTGAGTTTATGAAAATTTTGCCGGAAGTGTATATCTGATGAAGAAAAACGATTTGGTCACCGCAACCATCGACGCCGTTTCATACGGCGGAAACGCTGTTGCGCGTGTTGACGGTATGGCGGTATTCGTGCCCCGCGGTGTCGTTGGTGACGTTTGCGAATTGAGAATAACAAAGGTCCAAAAGAGCTTTGCATTTGCAAGGATCGAAAGAATAATTACGCCGTCGCCCGAAAGAAAAGAGCATTTTTGCAGCTACGGCGGAAAATGCGGGTGCTGCTTTGCCGATTTTGACTACGAAACCGAGCTCAAATATAAAAAAGGCTTTGTAAAGGACGCATTTACCCGAATTGCGGGAGTGACCCATGAGGTATCGGACGTGGTTCCCTCTCCCCGCATTACAAATTACAGAAACAAGGTGCAGTTTCCCGTAAACAATGAAAACGGTGAGCTTAAAATGGGGTTTTACAGAAGTCGCTCGCACGACATTATAGATATTGACCGTTGTCCGCTTCATCACGAGGTGTTCGACAGTGTAATTCCCGTTTTCAGGAAGTGGATAAGCGACTTCAATATTTCGGTTTACGATGAAAAGAGCTGCCGCGGTCTTATTCGTCATATCGGCGGAAAGACGGGCGTGAAAAGCGGCGAAACGGTTATTATAATTGTTGCAACGAAGGAAAGCGTTCCTCATACAGACAAGCTGACAAAGGCGCTGACCGAGGCGATCCCCTCCCTTTCGGGCATTGTCCTAAACGTAAACTCAAAGCCCGGGAACGAGATACTCGGCGACCGCTCGGTCTGTCTTTACGGCAAGGAAAAGCTTACGGAATATATCGGCGATCTTAAATTCAACGTTTCCACTCTTTCGTTTTTTCAGATAAATCCGTTTCAAGTTGAAAGGCTTTACAGCAAGGCACTTGAGCTTGCAGACCCCACAAAAGAGGACGTTTTGCTTGATCTTTGCTCGGGAACGGGTACGATAACGCAGTTTTTTGCGCGTCACGTCAAAAAGGCGGTAGGTATTGAGATAGTCGCTGACGCGGTGAAGGACGCAAAAGAAAACGCCGTATTAAACGGAATTGAAAACTGCGAATTTATTTGCGGCGAGGCGGGCGAGGTGAGCGACAGGCTTCTTTCCGAGGGATTTTCGCCGTCGATAATTACGCTTGACCCTGCGAGAAAGGGGCTTTCGGAGTTTGCCATAACCACCGTTTCAAAGTTTATGCCCAAAATGATAGTTTACATTTCTTGCGACCCCACCACCCAGGCGCGTGACGTGAAGGTGCTGCTTGAAAAGGGCTATGAGATCACCGCAATCTGCCCCGTGGATATGTTCCCGAGGACGTATCATGTCGAGTGTGTGGTTGGGTTGAGGAGGAAGGAAAATATATGATTTTATACAGACCCGTAGGACAAAAAGAGTTAGAGCTTATTGAGCAAAGCGATTTTTCCAAGTTTCCACCACGCTTAATTTGGCAACCGATATTTTATCCCGTTTTAAATCAGCGCTATGCTGAAGAAATTGCAAGTAAATGGAATACCAAAGACATCGGTTCCGGTTATGTGGGATATGTTACAAAATTTGAGATTGATGATGAATACATATCTACTTTTGATGTACAGACCGTCGGCGCCTCATATCACCAAGAGTTTTGGATTCCCGCAGAGGAACTTGAAAACTTCAATGCACATATTATCGGCAAAATTGAAATAATCAAAACTTTTATATGACATCTTTTGAAGTTATAAGTTTTGAGTCCAAAGGAGCACGCTATGAGTAACGACAAATCAAACAAATACGTTAAATTCAAGAAAAAGCATCCGAAGCTTCACGTTGTTAACGTCTTTGCCTCTTGTTTTCTTCCTCTTCTTTTAGTTGCAGTTTTTGGATTACTTTCCGTTATTGATGGGCGGGATCTGCTTATTGTATACGCAGCGCTTGGCAGTCTTATATTTGGGTTGGGTTTGTCATTTTGGGCATATTCCGACTATGACACAGACATTTTAAAAAATATTTCAGGTTATTGTATTGGAATCGGTGCTTTAATCTGCTCGTTTAATCTTTTTCTCGCTTGCAGTAATTCACCGAGTATTAAAATTGAAGATAGTCTTTTGAATGCGCAAATTTTATTATATATGTACATTCTATTCATTATTTGCCTTCCCTACGTTGCCGTAAGAGATGCAATGAAGGATTACATTTCGTCATACACCGGTTTGACAACAAACCAGATAGAGAAACGAACAGAGGGATTTTTAAATTATCTCTTTTATTCCAAAATACACAAAGAAAAAGGAATAGGCGGATTATACTATCTTAACGGCTTGTTTATTATTTCAGTTGTATTATCGTTAGTAACCGTTACTCTGCTCATATACGTTAAATCTTTACTTAACACCGTTTTAATAATCAGTATGATTTCCGCGGCGTTATCTGTAATTCTCAATCTTTTTGAACTGATGATGTTTTTTAAGCATAAAAAAAATTACTATAAATCAAGCGGAAATCGCCCGTTCTTCAGTAAATCTCCCTATGCCGAAATAGTACGTATTATTTTGATCTTAGTGTTCACTTGGGTTTTGATCAGAGATTATATTCTTTAACAAGGAGCAATTCCTCATGACCTTTAAGCTTTTTATTCAGGCAATACTCAAATTCTTGCTCGGCGTTGTTCTCGTTGGGGTGTTGGTGTTTTTGCCCGCGGGGTCGCTTGCCTTCTTTAACGGTTGGATTTTTATGGCTATCCTTTTCGTGCCGATGTTTTTTGCGGGAATCGTTATGATGATAAAAAGTCCTTCCCTTCTTGCCTCGCGTCTTAACGCGAAGGAAAAGCAGCGTGAGCAGAGTGTGGTGGTGAAGCTAAGCGGTCTTATGTTTATATTTGGGTTTGTTTTGGCGGGACTTGATTTCCGTTTCGGTTGGTTTCCACTTCCGAGAGGCGTTGTTTACGGCGCGGCGGCAGTCTTTTTGGTGGCTTATCTCCTTTATGCCGAGGTGCTTCGCGAAAACACCTATTTAAGCCGTACTGTTGAAGTTCAAGAGGGGCAAAAGGTGGTTGATACGGGGCTTTACGGGATAGTCAGACACCCGATGTATTTCGCGACGCTTCTTTTATTTCTTTCGATGCCGCTCGTTTTGGGCTCGATCTTTGCTTTTATTATCTTCCTTGCATATCCTTTCATTATTGCGGCGAGGATAAAGCATGAGGAGGCATTTTTGGAGCGCGAGCTTTCGGGATATATTGAATATAAGGAAAGGGTAAAATACCGTTTAATTCCGTTTATTTGGTAATTTTGAGGTGATATTTATGGAGCTTTTAGAGTTTTTGAAGGAAAGGTATTCCGTCAGGTCGTTTAAGGACTGTGAGATTGAAAAGGAAACGCTTGACAAGATCATCGAGGCGGGACGGGTGGCGCCCACTGCCTGCAACAATCAGCCGCAGATGATCTACGTTGCAAAAAGCATTGAAGTGAGAGAAAAGCTTGCCTCAGTATGCCGTTGCACTTTCGGTGCGCCCGTTATTTTGGTTGTCTGCTATGACCCGAATAAAAGCTGGAAAAACAAATTGCAGCTTGGATATCAATCGGGTGAGACCGATGCTGCGATAGTTTGTACCCACATGATGCTTGAGGCCTTTGAGCAGGGTGTCGGGTCCTGTTGGGTTGGATATTTTAACAGTGACGAGGTCAAAAATGCTCTTTCGCTTCCCGAAAATCTCGTGGTTTCGGCGCTTTTGCCTATGGGATATCCCGCAGATGATGCAAAGCCGATACACCTTCATTTTTCAATCAAGGACAAAAGCGAAACGGTTAAGGAAATATAAAATTACAGGCACCGATTTGTCGGTGCCTGTTTCTTTTCAGTTTTAATTCATCTTTGTTTTTTCAAGCAGTATAACGGCCGGCGGAATCAAAAGCAGCTGAAGGAGAATACCGGGGACAGCGTTGGTAACGGCGCCTGCAATAAATGCCGCAAAGGTAAAATCTCCACCGTTTATTCCGAGAATAACAGCCATTGAAATTCCCCAGATTATCCTGCCTGCAACCATTGCAATAAGAAGTGAGCAATAGATAAACGGCTTTTTGCGGGGTAAAATTCTGTGAAGCAACCCCGAAAAAAGGCCGTACGCCGCAAGCTCAAACGCCATACAGACTGCCGTTGGGAAAAGCGGCGGAAAGCCTCCCGTTAAAAAGGAGCGCATAATGGGGGCAATAAGGCCGACGGTTGCACCCCAGACAGGTCCGCAAACGAAGCCGCAAAGAAGCACGGGAATATGTAATGGGCAAAGCATTGCCCCTATTTCGGGGATCTGCCCCGTTAAAAACGGCAAAAGGTAGGAGAGTGCCAAAAATAATGCAGATAAAACAAGTTTTTGAAGCTTTTTGTTCTTCATTTAAAATTCCTTCGTTTCTTATGTTGCAAAGCTATCCGTAAGGTGGTTTTGACTTTTATTATTATAGCACAACGGTTTAGAAATGTCTATACTTTGAGGAAATTCCGCTCCGTCTATTTACATCGACCTTGAGGTGTGGTATAATGGAAAAAAGGATGGTGAATGGTCATGAAATATCGATCTGCAAATATTCTAAAGGATTTTGAATTTCACGATGCACTCTTTGAGCTTTTGAGCTTTGAAAATAACATTTTGACTATTTCATGCAAATATTTGAACATTCACAAAAACACACTGCAAAACCAATTTGATACTGATATGGAAATCGTCGCGGCAAAAATTACATTTAAAGACTTCCGTTTATTGTCTTATTGTTCCGAAGGAAAATTAAAGAGTGACAGCAACGGCGGGTATTACGCCGAGAAATCCGAAGAAGTGTTTTCAGATGCAGTTGCATACGAAAAATTATTAAATGAACTTAAAGCAGGTGTGACTGTTTTGGATTTCGGCACACTTGATAACAAAAACTGCTTTATTGACGGAATCGGCGCAACGCCTTGGTTTTCAGTGCAGTTTTTATTTGATTGCGCCGCAGTAGAATGGGACGAATTCAAAAGGCCTGCTTGGTATGAGCAAAGAACCGTTAAACAATAAAAAACTACACGAATACAAAAAAGGAGTTTTACCCATGAAACCGTTTTTAGGAATTGATATTACAGTTAATAAGAAAAATGAGCAGATGAACGGCGAAGAGTTTATTATTGAGAGACCTAATGTTTCGCTACGGCAGTCATTAGAATCATCCTTGATTGACGCAAATGCAACAATGAAAAAAAGCAAACTGCCGCTTCCTATACAAATCGGACAGTGGATATGTGGCACCGTCGGATTTATTATTGCCGTTGGCATATTGAAAGCTTTAACGGGTAATGACAGTGTCTCATTTGCAGAAGCGTATCAAAATGCCGCTTGGCTTTTTTGGCTCGGAGGGGCTTGTTTATTAACATGGATATTTCTTAAATTTTTGAGCATTCGTAAAGGCAAAAATGTTTTAGAAACAGAAGAAAGTTCCCAAGTATTTGATAAGTTAACTAAAACAGGCGAATCCGTTTTTTCAGATTTAAACGTTCCCAAGAATTCAAAGGAAATTGACATTTTATCTTTCTATTATAAAGTTAAGAACGACAATATCAAAGTATGCGAAAAAGGCATACAGATAACACCTTACTTCAACCCGATATTTCATATTTTTGCAGATTCGGAAAACATATATTTGGCCAATTTTGAAGCGAAATATGCCATTCCGCGTTCCGCAATAAAATCAATCAGAATTATTAAGAAAACTATTCGTATTTCGGATTGGAATAAAGAAGTTGCGTATAATGATGCAATATATGCAAAATATAAATTAGCCGTTGACAATTTGGGTTGTATCCTTTGCAAGAGCTATAACATATTGGAATTTGAGCATCAAAACGAAAAATGGGGCATCTATTTTCCCTGCTATGAGCTTCCGACAGTAACGGAGCTTTTGGACTTAACGTCAGATACTGTATAAACGGATAAGCGGAGGCATAACGCCTCCGCTTATTTATTGTCACCGAAAACCTCTAGGTTAAGCCTTTTCTCATATCATCTTACATATCCAATAAATAACCCCATAAACCACGCTTGCTACGGTGCCGTAAACGATGACCGGTCCTGCTATGGTGAAGATTTTTACAGCAAGGCCGAGGACAAGTCCTTCACTTTTGAACTCCATTGCCGCTGCAGTTACCGCATTGGAAAAGCCGGTTATTGGAACTATTGTACCTGCACCCGCATGCTTTGCTATCTTGTCAAAAATTCCTAATGCGGTCAAAAACGATGCGAGAAATATAAGAGTAAGTGAAACAAAGCTTCTTGCCGTTTCAACGTCGGCAATGCCTCTGTAAAGGGTAAACAAAAGCTCACCCAGAACGGAAAGGCCGCCGCCTATTATAAACGATTTTATGAGATTCTTTACAATATGGGTTGAAACGTTGTATTTTGCCGCTATTCTTTTGTATTCTTCTTTTGAAATCATAAAAAAACTCCCTTTGAGGTTATTATACCGTCAATGGGAGCTTTTTATTCATTTTGATGAGGTCGTTCCGCTTTCTGCGAGGTCAACCGTCATAATTTTTACCGTTTTGGATTTTTCACCGGTTGTTCTTATAACTATGTCCTTTATCTGAATTGCCTCCTCTGCGTTAAGCTCTGCGGCATCTACGATTACAGTAGTACCGCTTTTATCCACAAACGCAATACAGTCCTTGTAGCCCTTGGCAATTACAAGAGCTTCAATTTTTGCCTGATCGTTGTTTGCAAGGGCAAGACGGGTAAGCTCGTCGGTTGCAACCGCCTTGCTGTTACTGTCGGCACTGCTGTTAATTATTGAGTTTAGCTCCGAAACGGCAAGGTCGTAGGCTGCTTTTCTGTCGATCCTGGCGTTGATGAAATACTGCTCGTTCGGATCCTCTACTCCGCCGTTTACAAAGATGGATTCACCGAGCGTCTTTCCGCTTTCACGGCTGTCGCCGAAATACCAATTAAGATAAATCGAGCCGCAGAGGCAGAGGGCAAGCACTATAAAAAAGCCAGCCGCGCCGTAATTTTTCTTTTTCTTTTTTACCATTTCCGTTATCTCCTTACGATTTTTTTATTACGCAAATATTATTGCTCGATATTCCGAGAAGTGCCGATGCCGCAGAGATGACCGAGCTTTTGACCGAGGGTATATCGGCACCGTCACAGACGATTACAACCCCCTGTATCTGCGGTAACAGCTCGGTAATAAGCAGTGCCTTTTCGCCGCCGTTTCCGTCATCGACTATTATATATTTATATTCGTTGCCGTCCTTGATTTCCGACTTATTGCCGCTTTGGTCGCTGTCGGTGACGGTGGTCTGGGAGCTTTTGGATTCGGTGGCGTAGATATACTCCTTACCGCTTTTTAAGGTTATCATCACATAGGCGTTACCTGCCCCCTTAATGCTTTTGATAAGCTTTGAGAGCTGTTTTTCGAGGTCGGCACGGTATTCCTCCGCCGTGACGGCTTGCTCCGGTTTCGGTGTTTTTGCACCGGTTGCAAACAGTTCCGAAACAAGAATAAGCGATATGCCGATGACTATAAGTATCACCGCAGTTTTTTTGTCAAACAATCGTTTTTTTATTTCTTTTAGGTTGAATTTGAAGGCTCCAAGCATTTTTTTCACCGAAACTTTATTATTTTTTCCGAAATGCAAAGGGTTTTTGTGAGAATATCCTTTGCCTTTTCTTCGTTGCTGCATCTTAAGGTTAGTTCATTTAAATTGTATTTGCCGTTTTGGTAAATTATTACCGCTTCTATAAAATCCGTTTCGATTTTTTCCGCTTTAAGCGCCTTTACAATTTCATATTCAACGGCGTATTTTGCCGCTTCGTGGCCGGTTTTGCCGTTCTCGGTCTCGGTTTCGGAAAAATCGTAGTCCTGTAAAACGCCTTCAAGCTTTGGGAGCACCCTTTGAAAAGTACCGTTTACAAAGGGCGAAAACACGGTTATTACCATATATAAAGAAGCTGCAAGCTTTATAAGGCGAGCAGTTTTTTGAGAGGGTGAAAGTAAAATGATTATACCCGTTATTACCGAGCTGATCGCAACGGTTGCAATCCAGTTTTTTAAAAAATCCACTTTATCCCCTCCACATTATCAGAGTGACGGTAAGGCATGCCGCAAGGCATGCGGCGGATCCCGCAGTTACTGCGGTTATCATTGCAAAGCCGCCTGAGACGTCTTTTAAGCACGCGGCAATTCTTTTTGAGCCGCACATTTCTGCAAGATAGGCCGACAGACGGATGGCGGCGTAGCGCACAGTTACCGTTATTATCGGCACAACCGCAAGAGAGGCTATTACTATAATTCCGAAAACTCCTGTAAGTGTTTTGGCGGAAAGTGCGCAGCCTAAAAAGGTTTCAAGGGTTTCGCCTATCTGCGGCCCCAAAACAGGTACCATACCCGTCACCGCCGCCTTGACGCCGCTTTTTGCAACGCTGTCACCGCTCATTGCTATTACGCTTTGGAATGACATTATTCCGGTAAACACCGTAAGGATTACCGTTGACAAGGTGACAACTGTTTTTCTGTAAAACTCACATATTCCGCCGAGATCAACAGTAGCAGAAAGTGATCTCGCAACCGCCAAGGCAAAATAAAGGGATATCGCAGGCATTAAAACGCTTTCGGATATAAATACTATCAGCTCCGACGCGGCAAAAAGAAATCCCTCGGATGCCGCCGACTGTCCGACATTTCCCGATGCGGCAAGAAGAGCGGTCACCACCGGAATGAGACTTTTTGAAAAGGTTGAAATCGTCTTTATTGCCGTGTCGGCGGTTATCGTAAGATCCGTAAGCTTTGCCGACAGGTAAAGCAGCACCGATAGCATTACGGCTGAATTTACGGTTGCTTCAAGCCCTTCGTTGAAGAAGTTTCCCTTAAGCGAATTAAAAACCGCTGATGCCAGCACGGCAGTCGCTGTAAGAGCAAAGAATTCCTTTTCACTTTCAAAGGTGCGAAGAATCAGGTCTGTTATATATTCTATTACGGCACCGAAGGTAAGTTTTTCCTTAACGTTTTCGGGAGTCAGCCCCGTGTTGTTATCAAAAAGATCCTTTGCACCGTATCCGTTAAGTATTTCGGGTACGGTTATCTCTTCATTTGCGCAAACAGAAACGCTCAAAGCGAAAAATGCAGCAATTATAAGCAAAACGGAAAGTAAAATTTTAAATTTTCTTCGTTTCATTTATTCAGTTACCTTTACAATTAACTCCAATACGTTTTTAAAAAGCGGTAAAGCTGTTATTACTATAACAATTCTTCCCAAAAGCTCTACCTTAGTGGCAATTCCCTGCTCGCCGGCACTCAGGCAGGCGTCAGAGGTAAATTCAATTACGAATGCGACAGCCATTATTTTTACAATCGTATTCAGTCCGCCGCTTCCGTCAACCGCAGTTTTCAGTGCTTCGATAAAGGAAACTATAGGGGACATTTTCGTAACGGCGAAAATAAGAATCAAGGCCGCAGCCGCTATTGAGAATACAACTGAAAATTCGGGCTTTATCTGTCTTAACCATACTACGGCAACGGAGGCAAATACCGCAAGCGCCAAAACGCCAAACAGCTCTGTGCCGTTCATAGGTCAAACAGCGAGCGTACGGTATCGAAAAGCAGCTTGATTTCGCCGACCACCGAAATAAGCACTATTATAAGTCCCGCTATCGTTACCATCATTGCGTGCTCTTCTCTTCCGCTTTTTATCAGGAGTTGGTTAAGTATTGCAACAAGCAGCCCTATTGCCGCAATTTTAAATATCAATTCTACCTCCATATTTTTCCTCCTAAACGAGCATAAGAAAGAGAGTGAGACCCGATGCCGTGCCGATTATCCGATAAATCCTTTCGCCCTTGCTTCTTTCGGCACGCATTTCCTCGTTTACCGCTTTATAGCTTTTTAAAAATGCTTCTATGACGGTGTGCTGTTCCGTTACGCTTCCCTCTCCGAGCTTTGAAAAAAGCTCTTTTATAAGCTCATATTGCTTTTCGGTGATACTGCGTTGGTTAAGAGCCGCTTCAAGTGTCTTCTTTACCGCTTTTTTAACGTTTTTCTCCTCCTTGAGCCGATCACCGACTTCTTTATAAAAATCGCCGCCACAGAGCGAAACGTTCATAACGGCAGATGAAAGCGGAGTTTTATAAATGGTTATTTCATCAAAAAGCCTGTTCGTATCCGTTATGATTCCGTCGCTGTAGCCTTGACGGTTATTAAGCTTTTTGGCATAGCTTGATCCGATGCCCGCAGCCCCCAATACCGTGAGAATTCCTGCTAAAATTTTAATTAAAAATGTCATACGTCTTCACCGTTTCCTTTATTTTTCCCGCATTTTCGGGGCCTTCTAAAAATATTATTCGTTTTATACCGCCCGTCTTGATTATTTTAACAAGTGGCTCACGTTCTTTTATATCGTTTACCGTTTCGGCGTGTACGGTTGCAATTATCGGTACGCCGAGCCTCAAAGCTTGGGAAAATGAATAGATTTCAGCCTCGCTTCCGATTTCGTCGCAGATAATTACGTCGGGTGAAAGGCTCCTTATTGCCGTCAGTATTCCCGTTTCTTTTTTGTAATTTACAAGAAGGTCTGTGTTATCGCCGAGGTCAAAGCCCTTCATTTCGCTTCGCTCATCTATGACCGAAACCTTTTTTCCGTTATCGGATATCAGCTTCGCAAGTGACCTTAAAACAGTTGTCTTGCCGCCTCCCGGCACAGATGCTATTACGGTTGAGGTTATTTTTCCGTCTTTACCCGAGGTGATAATTCTGTAAGCCTCGTCGGCGGAGTTTTTTATTGCTCTTGCAATTCTTATATTGACAGACGAGATATCTCTTACGGCGGTCAGCTGTCCATTGGTATATACCGCAGTGCCCGAAAGTCCTGCGCGGTGCCCCTTTCCGAAGGTGATAAAGCCCTCGTTTATCTCGTCGGTGTGGCTGTATTCGGAGTTTTGGCAGATTCTTGCAATCAGCCTTTTCATCGTTTCATCGGTTACCCTTTGGGTTGTAACTGCCACCGATTTGCCCAAAACGGTAACTGAAACCGGTTTATCGGTTCTTATCCTTATTTCGCTTACCTTTTCTTTTTTTGCTATCGGTAATTCCTCAAGAAAGCCCCTTATCTCCGACGGCAAATATTTTAATACCTCGTTAAATTCCTTCATTTTTATTTGCACCTTCTTTTAAATAAATCTATGCACGAAAAATTCGGAATATAACAAAAAAATATCCCAACAGAATTTCTGTTGGGATATTATATTTATATATTATATTCTATTATACAACGGTGATTATTTCTCCGTTTAAAAGTCGTTCGCAGTCTGCAAGCACCTTATCAAGCATATCGGTCCTTACCGTGAATATGCCCTCGCCGTTTACGACGGCGTAGGTACGGCTCGAATCTATTTTATAATACTCGATTTCGAGCTTTGTGCCGTTTTTCTTGTTATAGGTGATTCTTGCGTAAAGCTCCTTCTGATGGCTTCCGTCGGCAAGACCGTTTTGGGTTACGGAGAAAATCTGCTGATAAAGCTTTTTGAACTCCTCGGGAGGAAGCTCGGTGGTACCGTGAAATACCTCGAGATTTTCAAAATCGTCGCCGCATTTGAAATCGTAGGTCTTTCCGTTACCCTCTATAACAAGGCTCGAAACGTTTTTGAGAGCAACGAGTCCTATCATTGAGTAAGCGTATTTATTGGCTCCGTCCTCAACGAAATAAAGGGCGTCGGCGCTTACGGTGTAGATTACGTTTCTGCCTTCGCGCATAATATAATATACGTTATCAAAGGTATTTTTATTACCTATAAGCACAGTCACGTTATCTGCCGTAAAGGTGAGCGTCATCGGCTTGTCAAGACCGAATTTTTTAAGACCTTCAGCAGAAACGTCGTCGCTTACTACCGTGCCGGTCAAGCCTGAGATTGCTTTTATAAAGTTGTCAACGTAAACTGCGTTAACGTCGAATTTAAAGGGCACCTTCAGCTCAAGCTGAGTCTTGATGCTTGCTTCTGCGTTGTTGGTAGCCTCTTCGTATTCCTCTGCCGAAAGCTTTATGATCTCGATATTATGAGATTTCGGACGAATGAGCTTCATACCGTTGAAGGTTTCACTTGTCATTGTGCCGAAGATATCGATGGGATAAAGCGAAAGGCGGCTTACCATAAGATCCTCTGCCGAATATGATGTGATGACGTAAACGTCGGCAGAATCGGAGCTGTTTACATAGTAGCTTCCGTCGGGAGCTTTGGATCCGATATAAAAGCTGTGCTCCTCGCCGTTTTCCAAAACGCCCTTTAACGTTACCGAGGGTTTATCAAGGCCGTAAACCGAAAGGTCGCTTGCATCGGAAACAACTAATTTTGTGCTCGATGCCGATGCAATATAATTGAAGATCGCCGAAGATAAGGAAAGGTTTAGCTTTTCTTCCTCATTGCCCTTCAGAACAAGATAGGAATTCTTTTCCTCTTTGATTTTTTCAAGAGTAAAGCTTCCGTGCTCATTGGTGAGGGTAACGGTTTTGAGGTCGTCCTTTGTGAATTCAAAGAATTTATGCCTTTCTGTTGATGAGGCTTGACTTGACGTGCTGCCGCTCGATGCGTTTTCTCCGTTCTGAATGCCCGTTAAAACAACGGTGGCAACGGTCATCGCAACGAGAATGACAGCGGTTATAATCAGTGTTACGGTATTCTTTTTAATGTTAAACACCAGACTTTCGGGGAAAATGTTAAATTACAGATGCTTTCTCTTAACGTAAACGACTATTGCCGCTACACCGAATGCGACAGGCAAAGCAAGCATTGCAAGAACGATACACCAATAAACTTGGCTTGAGGGGATTTTAAGCTGATTTGCCGAAAGATTTTTGGGCATAACGCTTATTTCAATGGAATCGTCGCCGATGGTGTAGTTGACAAGATCCTTGATATAGTCGCTGTTTGCATAGTTAGCGCTTGTCATAAACGATTTGTTTATCATTGCGCTTGAACCGAGCACCGCAACGTGACCGATATATCTCTGCTGTTCTTCAACGTCCCAGAAATATTTGGTTGAAACGGCGCCGAGAACGCGCTCGCCCTTTTTATCGGTTGCGGAGTTAAAGTTGAGGTAGCTTGAATCAACGGTTGATTCATCGGAGGGAATAGGCTTGGTGTAGGCCTCGTCGTAGGTTGAAAGGATCTTCTCAACGCTTAAAATATCGCCCTTTGCTTCAAGAAGGTTAAATGACTTGGTGTAACGCTCAAGCATTACTATCTTCTGAGTAATTCCCTTGCCTATCTTTTCGTGAACGGTTTTTGCACTCAGTACCTGCATAGACTGGGTTGTGCCGTTTGAAATGAAGGAGTAGTAAGCAGAGCCCTTTGAGGAAACGTCGATAACGTATTCGTCAACGGGAATAATGCAATATTCCTCGAGGAATTTATAGAAGTTGGGAAGATTGGGTACGTTGTTATCAAGGAAAACGTAGAGGCTTCTTCCGAGGTGGAATTCGCTTATTTTATCGGAATTCTGCATATATGCCTTCAAAAGAAGAATCTCAGATTCGGTGAAATCCTTTTTGGGATTGATTATGACCAAAGCAGCGGTCTTTTCGGAGAAGGCATCGGTCTGGTCAAGGGTTACTGTGTTGACACCGAAGCCGTTAGTCTTGAAGAATTCCCGAAGATAGCTGCCCGCGTCCTCATCGTGACCGGTAAGGAAGTGGATATCTCTTACCTCCTCCTTGGTTACGTAGATTATTGCGGCGGTGAGAGCTCTTTCCGCATCGAATTCGGCGTTTTTGTTGTTATCGTCGGTAACGATTATATCGCTTATGCCGATGAGCTTATGACGGTTGGTATCCTTACAGTAAACTACCATAATGGACGAGCTGTCAACCTTAATGTTTCTTTCTGTAAAAAAGGCGGGGTCCTTGACGGGATCAACGTTCTTCAAGGTGATGCTTGCGGTGTTTCTCTCGAAGTTTTTGAAAAGCTCGGTGAGATATTCACTCTTGTAGTAGCCACCCATATAGCTTTCCATAAGGCTCTCTATATATTCGAGGTCCTGAACGGTGATCAGCTCTACTTCTTTATTAACACTGCTCAAATACTCGGTGGTATCACCCGAAAGCTGATAAATTTTTTCGGTGGTAAGGTCTGCTTTTAAGGGGAACATTTCAACGAATACGTTTAAAAGCACGTTTGCAATAATTATTGCAACGATTACGCCTACAGTGATAAGAGTGGATACGGTGCCGATTTTGTATTTGCGGTATTTGAGAGCCTTTTCATCGTAGCCGCTCTCAATATCCTTTTTCATAAGTTTATCTAAAAATTTCATTTCGGACACCTCTCATCAGCTCCATCTGCGTTTTTCCAATACACGGGTGGTAAGGAAAAGGAAGACGGCGGTTACACTCAAATAATAAAATACAGTGGAGATATTTACCACACCGTATGCAAACTCGTAATAACGCTCGAATACGGGGATAACGTAGATTATTGCGGTGAAGATAGTTTTTGCAAATGCGCTCATAGTGGTAAACATTCCGATTATTATCGAAATAATACTGCTTGAGAGCATAAGACCTACGAAGGTAAGGAAGGTTACTATTGCGGCAACTATCTGATTCTGGGTTATCGAGGAGAAGAAGGTGCCGATTGCAATAAGAGCGGCTCCGAGAAGCAGATAACCGAGATAGCTTGTGAAGATAACTCCCCAGTCGGGTGCGCCGGCAAAGCCGGCAACCATTACAACGATAAGAGTTTCTGCAAGGCAGAGGCAGAAGACCGAAAATGCCGCAAAAAACTTTCCGAGCACTATCTCAAAAAGATTTACGGGAGCGGTGAGCAGAAGCTGCTCTGTTTTGGTTTTTCTTTCTTCGGAGAAAAGTCGCATACAAAGTATTGCTATTATGAAGGCTACGAACATCGTAAGTCCGTTAAAATAGCCGGTGAGGTCGTCGGTCGTGACCTGCATCATAAACATAACGGTAGAAAGAAGACCGAATACCAAAAGGATTATATAACCCATGGGAGATAAGAACCATGAACGGAATTCTTTTTTGAATATTGCACTCATCTCTTTTTACCTCCTACCTTGTTATTGGGACTGTCAACGAGTCTGATAAATGCGTCCTCAAGAGTTGCATCGAGAGGCTTTGAGCTTAAAAGCGGCCAATTTTTCTTTGCAAGCTCGTTAAAGAGGATTCTTCTTACGTCGATATTGGGCTCGGATTCGATTATGAAATCGTGTGCGTCGCTTTCTATCTTGGTGGTTTCCTCGCAATAGCGGATACCGTTTATTGACTTTATGAGCTTCTTTACGTCGGAAGCAGGACCAGCAACTCTTATTGAGAGACGGTGCGCAATGGTTGAATCGTTTGAAAGATCGTTGGGAGTTCCGTCGGCAACGAGCTTTCCGTCTGCAATAACCAAAAGCCTTTCACAGACTGCCTGAACCTCGGGAAGAATGTGAGAGCTTAAAATTACCGTGCGGCTCTTTCCGAGGCGCTTGATAAGCGAACGGATCTCAATTATTTCCTTGGGGTCAAGACCTACGGTGGGCTCGTCGAGAATAAGCACGGAGGGATTTCCGATAAGTGCCTGCGCCAAGCCTACGCGCTGCTTGTAGCCCTTTGAAAGGTTGCCGATGATTCGGTTGTAAACGTCCTTTATCTTAACGACCTCCATTATCTCGGCAAGATGCTCGTTTCGTTTTTGATCGCACTTTTTAAGATCGTAAACGAAATTGAGATAATCCTTTACCGTCATATCAAAATAGACGGGAGGCTGCTCGGGGAGATAGCCTATCTGCTTTTTGCATTCGTTTGCATTGTCGTAGATGTCAAATCCGTTGAAGGACGCCGTGCCCGAGGTGGGAGAAAGATATCCGGTGAGAATATTCATAGTGGTTGACTTTCCTGCGCCGTTGGGGCCGAGGAAGCCTACAACTTCACCGTCGGGTATTGTAAAGGATACGTCGTTTACGGCGATCTTTGAGCCGTATTTTTTAGTAAGGTGGCTTACTTCGATCATTGTTTTTCTCCTTTATTCTTCCTGTTTTGAAATTTCAATACCGAGCTCAACAAGGCTCTTTTCGGGAACCTCGGAAGGACATTCCGTCATAAGCTCCGAAGCGTTTTGCACTTTCGGGAAGGCGATAACGTCTCTTATCGAGGGCTTATCGGCTATGAGCATTACGAGTCTGTCAAGGCCGTATGCCATTCCGCCGTGGGGAGGAACGCCGAAGGTAAATGCATCGAGCAGATAGCCGAATTTGGCTCTTGCCTCCTCCTCGCTTATACCTATTGCCTTAAACATTCTCTTCTGGAGCTCTTCGTCGGATATTCTTATGCTTCCGCCGCCAAGCTCAACGCCGTTTAAGATAATATCGTATGCTTTTGCTCTTACCTTGTCGGGTGCTGTTTCAATAAACTCCGCGTCCTCATCCATGGGAGAGGTAAAGGGGTGATGCATTGCAACGTAACGGTTTTCCTCATCGTCGTATTCAAAGAGGGGGAATTCGGTTACCCATAAGAGCTTGAAATCGTTTTTCTTTATAACGCCGAGTCTTTTTGCTATCTCGCAGCGAAGAGCACCGAGTGATGCAAATACAACCTTGGGCTTATCGGCAACGATGAGGATAAGGTCGTTATCCTTTGCATCGAAGGCGGAGATGATTGCATCTCTTTCTTCTTCTGTAATAAACTTTACAAACGAGCTTGATATCTCACCGTTTGCAAGCTTTAACCAGGCAACGCCCTTGGCGCGGTAGGTTTTTGCAAATTCGTTTAAGCTGTCGATCTCTTTTCTGGATATCTTATCCGCATATCCGTCGATCTTAATTCCTCTTACGGTGTTGCCTGCGGCCACAGCCTCGGCAAATACCTTGAATGTGGAGTTCTTAACAACGTCGGTGATATCCTTTATTTCAAATCCGAAGCGAAGGTCGGGCTTATCGGATCCGAAGCGGTCCATCGCCTCTCTGTAAGGCATTCTCATAAGAGGAAGCTCAATGTCAACGCCGAGGATCTCCTTGAAAATTCTCTTCAGATATCCTTCGTTTACCGAAATTACGTCATCAACGTCAACGAAGCTCATTTCAAGGTCGATCTGAGTGAATTCGGGCTGACGGTCAGCACGGAGGTCCTCATCTCTGAAGCAACGGGCGATCTGCATATAGCGGTCATAGCCCGAAACCATCAAAAGCTGCTTATAAAGCTGAGGCGACTGCGGGAGAGCGTAGAATGAGCCGTGATGAACTCGGCTGGGAACCAGATAATCTCTTGCTCCCTCGGGAGTGCTTTTACAAAGAATGGGAGTTTCTATTTCCAAAAAGCCGTTCTCATCGTAATAATCTCTTGCTATCTTGCAAACTCTGTGACGTAAAACGAGAGCGTCCTTAAGTTCTGCCCTTCTCAAGTCAAGGTAACGGTATTTAAGACGAAGCTCCTCGTTTGCATTGCATTCACCCGTAATCTCAAAGGGAGGGGTTTCAGCCTTTGAAAGTATGCTCAATTCGGAAGCGAGCACTTCAACTGCTCCGGTTGCCATTTTGGCGTTTGCATCTCCGCCGCGCTCGCGCACGGTGCCGCTTACGCATATAACGTATTCTCCGCGGACAGTATTTGCCTTATCAAAAAGTGCCTTATCGACGGTGTCGTCAAAGGTTATCTGACAAACACCCGAAACGTCCCTCACGTCGATAAAGAGAACGCCACCGAGATTACGTCTTTTGGCTACCCAACCGCAAAGGGTCACAGTGCTTCCAACGTCAGATCTTCTTAAATTGCCGCATTTTGCAGTTCTTTTAGCATGCATTTTTTCTGCCATTTCAATTACCGTCCTTTAACCACCGCGTCGTAAATACCGTCAAACGTTATTTCTTCCGACTCGCCGATCTCCATATTTTTAAGCCTTAAGGTCTTGGTCTCTATCTCGTTATCGCCTATTACCGCGGTATATCTGTAACCGTTTTTGTCGGCGTAACGAAGCTGTGCCTTCATTCCCTTTCCGCAGATATCGAATTCTGCCGAAAGGCCCTTGTTGCGGAGCTCGAAAACGAGCTTTGCGGCTGTATCAAGACCTTTTTCGCCCATATTGGCAATAAAAATATCCTTCTTTTCGATCTCATCACCGAAAAGACCCTGCTTTTCCATTACCATTATGATTCTTTCGATGCCCATTCCGAAGCCAAGACCCGCAAGCTCTTCGCCGCCGATTTCAGAAGCAAGCCCGTCGTATCTGCCTCCCGCAAGAAGCTGTGACTGCGATCCTATTTCCTTGCTTGAAAACTCAAAGACTATTCCGTTATAATAATCAAGTCCTCTTACTATCCTATCGTCAACAACGTAATCGAATCCCATAAGGTCGTGCTTTTCACGAAGAGAAGTGAAGTCGGACTTGCAGCCGTCGCAAAGGTAATCAAGGATCGAGGGAGCGTCTTTATTTACCGATTTGCAGATATCCGACTTGCAGTCAAGAATTCGAAGAGGATTTTTTTCAAGTCTTGAAAGGCAGGTTTCGCAAAGAGTATCTTTATAATCGGAGAAATATTTTATAAGCGCCTCTTTATATTTTGCACGGCATTCCTTACAGCCGATGGAATTTATTGAAAGTAAGACGTTTTTAAGTCCGAGGCGTTTTAAAACGGTATCGCCGAGCATTATGACCTCAAGGTCTGCCGCAACGGTCTTTGCGCCGAAAATTTCAACGCCGAACTGATGAAACTCGCGAAGTCTTCCCGCCTGGGGCTTTTCATAGCGGAAGCAAGGGATTTCATAAAACAGCTTTAAGGGCATTGCGCCACCGTAAAGTCCGCTTTCCAAAACAGCTCTTACCGCAGACGCAGTGCCTTCGGGACGAAGGGTTATGCTTCTGCCGCCTTTGTCGTTAAAGGTGTACATTTCCTTTTGAACAAC
>JAZQKU010000079.1:0-11310 GCA_045542315.1 Eubacteriales bacterium
GGCCTCCGACTTTGCAAGTATTGCCAGGCAGGTATATTTTTTACCTTATAAAATTTATGCTCACCCGATTTATGATACCTTCTGCTGGAGTGTAATTATAAACGAATATGAAGATGATAAAATCTTAGGTGGCGAGTATTATTACAATGCAGTAAGAATTACTATACGTAACAACGACGGAATGATATTTTTTCTGCATAAGGGTTATCCTGATTCGTTTTATTGTTGGTAAGTTTAATTTAACAAATAAAAATCCGCATCGGAAGATGCGGATTTTTTATTTGCAAAAAAATCCCCGCACCGTGAGGCGCGGGGATAATTTGTTATAAATCAAAGCTTTGAAAGGTAATTCTTAACAAGCGCCTGTAAAAGCTCATCTCTGTCAAGCTTGCAGATAAGAGCTCTTGCATTCTTGTGATTGGTGATATAGGTGGGATCCTCTGAAAGAATGTAACCTACGATCTGGTTAACGGGATCGTATCCCTTCTCCTTCAAAGCGGAGTAAACCTCGTTCATGGTTTTCTTCATTTCGTCGTTTTTATCGTTTCCGAGTGAAAAAGTAACTGTGCCTTTGCCAAACATATTTAAACCCTCCCTATATGTCTATATTTAAATTCTATCACATTTTTGTCACAAAATCAAGAGGCTTCTTAAAATTTAGCTTCTGAGATTTATGCCTTTTTCAGCTAAAGCCTTTAAAATGCGCTTCATAACGCCGTCAACCTCTTCGTCTGAAAGTGTTCTGTCGGCAGCTCTGAAGGTAAGATTGAAGGAAACACTCTTCATATTTTCTCCGAGAGCGTCACTTCTGTAAACGTCGAATACGGAAACGGAGGAAAGAAGCTTCTTGGCAGCGCCGATTATTGTTTTTTCAATATCCATCGCGTAGGTATCCTCGGTGCAGACCACAGATATATCTCTTTCACTTGCGGGGAACTTGGGAAGAGGAGTGTATTCCTTTTCAAATTTCGCTGAAGCAAAAAGGGATTCCATATCGATTTCCGCGGCAATAACACGCTTGTCGGTTCCGTAGTTTGCCAAAACTGCGGGATGTATCTCGCCGATTCTCGCAATCTCCTTGTCGCCCGAGATGAATTTTGCGGTGCGATAGGGGTGATAACTGATATTTTGCTCCGAAACTATGTCGGTCACGGTAACTCCGAGCTTGTCGCAAAGCTCCTCGAAAATGCCCTTTGCGGTGTAATAATCGGTGTTTTCACCGTAAAGACCCAAAACAACTACCTGCTTCTCATCGGGAAGCTCGTAAGCGTCCTCCTTGGGAATATAGACCTTTGCGATCTCAAACAAAGCAGCCTCGCTGTTTCTGTAGTTTATGTTTCTCGTAACAGTCTCAAGCATTGAGGGAAGCGCGGTGGTTCTCATAATGCCGGTATCCTCGCCCAAGGGGTTCATTATCTTAACTGAATTGCGAAGAGCCGAGTCTTGGGGAAGATTTATCTTATCGTAATATTTGGGGCTTATGAAGGAATAGGTAGCAATCTGGTTAAGTCCCATTGCGGTAAGATAGTTTTCGATCTTCTTTTCAAATTCCTGCATCGCATTTCTGCCGCCCTCGGTGGTGGTACCGCGAATCAAGGTTGTGGGAATTACGTTGTAGCCGTAAAATCTCGCAACCTCTTCGGCAACGTCGGCTTTGGTCTCAACGTCTGCACGGATAGATGGTATCTCAAGAAGATTTGTGCTCTCATCATATTTTATGCCAACGCTTTTGAGATATTCAAGCATTTTTTCCGCTTCAATATCGGTTCCGAGGAAATCGTTGGTCCATTTGGGCTCGAAAGCGATCTTTTTAAGCTCTTTGTTGTAGTTTTCAACTGCGATCTCACCCGAAACAACCTCACCTGCAGAAAGGAGAGTGATAAGCTCGCAGGCACGGTCGAGTGCTGCAGCGGTGAGTGCGGGGTCAAGACCCTTTTCAAATCTTCCGCTCGATTCGGTGCGGATACCAACCTGACGCGAGGTCCTTCTTACCGAAGCACCTGCGAAGTTTGCGCTTTCAAAAACAACTGTGGAGGTGGATTCGGTTATCTCCGAGTTAAAGCCGCCCATAACGCCTGCAAGTGCAACCGCCTTCTTTTCGTCGGCAATAACGAGGTTTTCCGAATTCAAAACGGTTTCGGTGCCGTCAAGCGCAAGGAATATCTCGCCTTCCGCTGCTTTTCTTACAACGATCTTATTGCCGTCGATGCAGGCGTAGTCAAAAGCGTGCATCGGCTGACCGTATTCAAGCATAACATAGTTGGTAATATCAACGATATTGTTGATGGGACGCACGCCCGAATTGCGAAGTCTCTGACGTAGCCAAGCGGGTGAGGGCTCGATCTTTACGTTTTTAACAACTCTTGCACGGTAGCAGGAGCAAAGGTCGGGAGCTGAAACGGAAACGGAAAGGTAATCGGAAATATTACCGCCGTTTTCTGTAACAACGGGAGCGGGAACTTTGAGCTCCTTACCGAAGGTTGCGGCGCTTTCTCTTGCAAGACCGATAACTGAAAGGCAGTCGGGACGGTTGGGGGTGATTTCAAACTCAACCACGGTGTCGTTAAGGCCTACAACGGAATTTATATCCTCGCCTATCTCACAGGGCTCTTCAATGATGAAAAGACCGTCTGTGGCGGCATAAGGATAATCGTTAACGGTAAGGCCAAGCTCGTTAATGGAGCAGAACATCCCCTCCGAAAGAACACCGCGAAGCTTGCCTGCTTTGATTTTGGTGCCGTCGAAAAGAAGGGAGTTATCGAGCGCAACGGGAACGAGGTCGCCCTCCTTCATATTTGTTGCGGCGGTGACGATGGTAATAGGCTCGCCCTTTGCCACGTCGACCTTGCATACGGTAAGACGGTCAGCGTCGGGATGACGCTCTGTCTTTAAAATCTTACCCACAACGACGTTTTTGACCTTTTCGTTAAGGTGCTCAAAGCCTTCTACCTTTGAGCCGCTCATAGTGAGGGCATCGCAGTAATCCTTAACGCTTATATCCTTTACGTCAACGTATTCGTTTAACCAATTAAGTGATAAATTCATAATAAACCGACCTCCGAAATCAGAACTGATTTAAAAATCTTACGTCGTTTTCGTAAAGAAGACGCATATCGTCGATATTGTATCTTCTCATAACGATACGTTCAAGACCGAGGCCGAATGCGAAGCCGCTGTAAACCTCGGGGTCAATACCGCATTTTTCCAAAACCTTGGGATGCACCATGCCGCAACCCAGAATTTCTATCCAGCCTTCGTTTTTGCAGAGTCTGCAGCCCTTGCCGCCGCAGGAGAAGCAACGAACGTCGACCTCTGCCGAGGGCTCGGTGAAGGGGAAATGGTGAGGTCTGAAGCGAACCACAGAATCCTCGCCGTAAAGACGCTTGATAAACACCTCGAGAGTTCCCTTGAGGTCCGACATGGTAATACCCTTGTCAACAACAAGTCCCTCGATCTGATGGAAGAGGGGAGAGTGGGTGGCATCGACCTCGTCGGAGCGGTAAACACGGCCCGGTGCGATAACGCGGATGGGAGGCTTCTGGTTTTCCATAACTCTTACCTGAACGGGAGAGGTCTGGGTGCGCAAAAGCACCTTTTCGTTTATATAGAAGGTATCTTGCGTATCTCTTGCGGGGTGATCGGCGGGAATGTTTAACGCCTCGAAATTATAGTAATCGTATTCAACCTCGGGACCGCTTACGATTTTATAACCCATGCCGATAAAGATGTTTTCAATATCCTCTAAAACGGTGTTAAGAGGATGCTTTTTACCGAGCTTTTTGCTCTTTTCGTCAAGGGTGATGTCGATCTTTTCCTTTTCAAGCCTTGCATACATCTGCTTTTTGCCGATCTCTGCCTTTAAAGCCTCGATCTTTTCCTCGAGCTGACTCTTTATCTCGTTTGCAAGCTGACCGATAACGGGACGCTCCTCTGCAGAGAGACCGCCCATCTTCTTTAAAACTGCGGTAAGCTCGCCCTTTTTACCGAGATAGGTAACGCGAAGAGACTCCAAAGTCTCTGTGTCGTTACAAGCCTCTAAAGCCAAAAGAGCCTTTTCCTTGATCGCATTAAGTTCGTTTTTCAATTATAACACGCCTTTCTTTAATTGCGATAATTTACAAAAAATAAAACTTCCGCTCTCATAGAACGGAAGTAAAATTCCAAAACCACTATAAAGTGAGCAATTCGGATACGAATATATCCTATCCCTTTAACGGAGGACACCGTGTTGCTCTACTTTTTTGTGTTTAAGCAACAAGCTCGCGGGAGAACTTCACCGAATTTGCTTAAAAAGGGCTTTCAGACTGCGACCCTTTCTCTCTGATAAGTATTGAAGCGGCTACTTTGCCCGGTCAATGCCATTAAATCATTATATTTTATAATATTATAACAAATAAAAAGCAGAATGTCAAATAGTTTATTGAAATAATATTTTTTTAGACAGATTTTTACAAAACTTGACAAATTTTTCATTTGTGATATAATAGTAAATGCTACACAACCGAATCATTATTACCGTTATGGGAAACATATTTTGTGAAAAAGTGTTTCTCTTTTTCCTTATTCCTATAACGGCTGTAAGGTTGTGTAGCAACAATAGGGGATTCACTTTTCGGTGCGTTCCTTATTGGAGCGCACTTTTTTATTTTAAGGAGAAGGTAAAAATGAAAAAAACAATGAAAAAAATCATGGCAATTTTCCTGGCAGTGGTTATGACCGCTTCGTTTGCGTCGTGCGGACTTTTGGGGCTTGGTAAAGCTCAACAGGCGGCTGTCGCAAAAAGCTCATACGAGAGGCTTACGGCGCTGTATGAAACCTGTGAAGCGCTTTCGGATATAATATACGAAGCCTGGAGCTTTGCAATCTACGATGCCTACAGCTACGACAATGCACGGGCCTGCGCAGAGGCAATATCAAAGAAAATAGGAGCAAACTACGATATATTTGTAAAAAATCTGAATGCTGAGATAGAATATAACGGCAAAAAGGTATCGGCATCAACCCAACTGGAGATGATGAAGGATTTTAATCATATGCTTTCAATCGTTATTTGCGTAATTGACGAATACGGCTTCTATGCAGACGGTGATGCGATTATCGAGCTTGTTGCAAAGGATATAAGAAAGCTTAACGATAAATACGAGGAGGTAACAGGCTACTCAGATCTGAAGAAATATTACGTAGCGGTAGAAGAATACTATAACTTCGTTAAATCACCGAGCGGCTCGCTTTTGACCTATGAAGGTACGGTAAGCGGCTTTGAAAAAGAAGCAAAGGATTTGCAGAAAAACTTAAAGACGTTATTTATATAACAAACAACGGGAGACATCACGTCTCCCGTTGTTTGTTTTACTGTTTAACCTCTGTTTCCGCAACCGCCGGCGTTTGCTTCGTTTGATACGGTGGCGCTGAGCGCATATTCAAAATAATTCTGTGTTTCGCTGTAACCGCGTGCGTCGGCTTCCTCGGAAAGTGTTTTTACACAGCCGTTTTTACCCGAGAAAAGATCGGCAAAATACTCGGTAAAGGCTTCGGGACTTGCAGTGACCGAAACTCCCGAAGCGTCGCCGTCAAGAGTAAATACAACGCTTTTATAGCTTTCGTATTCAAAGCCGGTAACGTTAGCGCCGGTAACAGTGAAATCTTCCGCCGAAACGTTTTTACAGAAAACGGGGAAGCTTTTACCCGAAACCGTGTAACGAACCTTATTATCGCCAAGGTATTCAAGCGAGGAGGAAACGTCTGCAATAGCATCAACGTAATCTATTGAAATATTTGCGCCGCCAACTCCAAAACGGATAAAGTAGCCCGTAATGGGAGAGGAGGCGTCTATCGCTACGGTATAAACACCTTCGCTGTTTGTGAAGCTGAAGCTTCCTCCCTTTATCCACTCACTGCTTTCAAGTGTGGTGTAATATACGGTTGCCTTTCCTGCTTTGTCAGAGGACATTTTAACGGCAATGTCGGTATAAAGCAGGTGGTTAACTCCAAGGCCTGTAACGTACACCGATCCGTTTTTGTCATCGGTGGTGAAGGAAAGCGCTCCGTTTTCCGCTTTTAAACCCGTCACTCTGTCTCCTATAAAACCGTCGGTGGAACCGTTTTTGTTAAATCCGAATCGTGTGAAATAGCTATCAATGGAATTATCCGAAACGTTTTCGGTGGTAAGACCGCTGAATTTGATGTTAACGGGACGCGGACGCTCATTGGTAACCTTATGCGAATTTATAATATAGTGAACGGTGTTCTGAAAATCAATGTTTTTGTGATTGGTTGCCGCGTTAAATAGGGTAAAATCGGCATCGTAGTGCGAATTTGCGGGGTTTAAAATGTTGTTGTAAAAAAGAAGATTTGAAAGGGTAACGTTTTTGCAGGGGCCTACTGCCTGCATCATAAGAATAGCGTGAGCCTCGTTGTTGTGAAGCACGTTATTCGAGAAAATAATATCGTAGTCACTACCCTCGAAGTCCCAGCCGCAGCCGTCGTTGGAGCCGTTGTTGTTGACGTATGAAAATTCGCAGTTGTCAACAAGAAAATTTTTGCAGGTCTGGAAGCAGGCACCCGTAGAGCCGTAAATGCATTTGTATTCAAGACCGCCTATCAACCTGAAATTCTCAATAACGCCCCAACCGTTTCTGTCGCCGTTAAAGCCGCCGTTTGCGTTTTCAATAGTAACGGCACCTGCGAGAGTACCGTCTGCAACGCAGTTGGTAATTCTCCAATTATTCGTAAGACGCTTTTCGACGTTTCCCGTCAGGTCGTGGGCATTCCAAAACCACGAGGAAATGCCGACAAGACAGTCCTGAAAGAAGCAGCCGTCGATCGTAATATCGGATACCTTGGAGGAATATATCTCGTTTGAATCGGCGTCTAAAAAGTTTCCGCCAACCATTATCGCTGCAGGCCAAGCCATCTCTCTCACACCGCCGCCCGACTTTCTGTAAATACCGCCGTCATAGCTTGAAAGCGACTCCTTTCCCGCTGCCATATCCTCCGCAAGAAGATGTTCGTCGGCGGCAAGATCCTTCAGATTTGCAAAAAGCTCGGGATAGTCCATTGAGTAAAAATCGCAGTTTGTAACCTTTACGCCGCGGTTTTCTTCCGCAAAGTAATAGCGGAAATAAATTCCCATTCTTGCGTTTCTGCACTCAATTCCGTCAATGTGAATATAGTTTAAGCCGTTGGCATAAGGAGTTTTTGTGGCACAGTCCTCTGCTACGATACAGATGTCGCTTCTGCCGTTATTAAGCTTTATAACGGGCTTTCCGTCTTTTTCGTCACCGTAGCCCGAAACCAAGACCCAGTTTTTCTCGGTGCCGTTTGCATGTACGTAAAGGGTCTCGTTCCACTCGTCGCCGCGCTTTAATAATATCTTATCTCCCTCGGTAAGGCGCATATCCTTAACGTTTGCAAAGCTTTTCCAGGGGCTTTTGGGTGAAAGACCGTCGTTGGCGTCATTGCCCTCGGAGTTACTTATATAATAAGAAATTCCCGCTGAAGAGCAGCCTGAAAGAATTGCGGGCGCAAGAACGAAGCAGAGTGCTGCGGCAGCGGTAACTGAAATTATCCTTTTAATGTATCTTTTCATTAGCAAATATCTCCTTTGAGTTATAGTGAATAAAAAACCATAATATAATTATACAGGAATAAATCACACTTTACAATAACAAAATAAGGCACGAAAATAGAAAACTGTATAAAAACTGTAAACAGAAAGGTTTGAGCTTATGAAGCAATTAAAAAACGTTCTGCTTCTTGCAATTCCCACCGCGGTCTGTGCGGCGGCAGGAAGCGTGGTCACCGCCCTTAACAAGGACTATCCCGAAACGCTGAGATTGCCGTCTTTTTATCCTCCCTCGTGGCTTTTTGCGGTGGTCTGGACAGCTATATTTATTCTTACGGTCATATCGGGCACGGTAGCACTGTCGAGCGCATCCGACCGAAGGGAAAGGGAGGATACACAGTTTATCTATAATATTCAGCTCATTTTCAACCTTATATGGTCGGTATGCTTTTTCGGTCTTAAAATGCCGTGGCTTGCATTTGCGGAGATAATCCTTTTGATTGCCACGGTAGCGATAATGGCGCTCCGATACGGAAAAATAACCAAGCTGTCGGGAATTCTGCTGATCCCTTATATCCTCTGGGCTTTATTTGCCGCATTTTTCTTAAATCTTCCCATTGCAATAATGAACTGAAATAAAGAACTTGCAAAACGCACTCGAATATGGTAAAATAGACGAAAAGAAAAGGAGTGCTTGAAATGGCGAAAAAGAAAACGAAAACCAAAAATCACTCAAGACTGTTATCGAAAATTTCCGTTGTGATATTGGCGCTTGCTCTTATTGCTTTCGGAATGGCATATGAATATCTCACGTCAACCCCTGCCGATTATTCGGACGCGGTCTTTACAATGCACGTCATCGACGTAGGTCAGGGCGACAGTATTCTTATCCGCTCGGGAGATAAAACGATGCTTATTGACGCGGGCGAGAATTCGGCGAAAACCGACCTTGAAAGATACCTTAACAGTCAGGAAATAACCAAATTCGATTACGTTGTCGCAACCCACCCTCACTCCGACCATATCGGCGGAATGGAGAATATCCTTCGCAAATATGATTACGACAATATAATTATGCCAAAGGTCACCCACACATCAAAGACCTATATCTCTCTGCTTGAATGCATTGACGAGCAGGGCAAAACGGTAACTGCGGCAAAAAGCGGCGACGAGTTTATGCTCGGCGAGGCAAAGATAAAGATTCTTGCACCGAACTCCGATAAATACCAGGAAATGAACGATTGGTCGGTGGTCCTCAAGATTACCGTAAGAGGAAAAAGCTTTATCCTTTCAGGAGATGCCGAAAAGATATCGGAGGATGAAATTGTAGCAAAATACGGAAGCGAGCTTGACTGTGACGTTTATAAGGTAGGGCATCACGGTTCAAAATCCTCCTCGAGCGCTCTTTACGTGACTGCAATGAGCCCGAAATATTCGGTAATATCCGTTGCTGCGAAAAACAGCTATAAGCACCCGGCTGACGAGGTGGTAAAGCGGCTTAAAATGTCGGGAAGCGAGATCTACTCTACTGCCGACCACGGCGACGTGGTATTTTTCGTAACCGATGACGGTAACCTCGGCGTGGTAACGGAGGCAGGTAAATAATGCGTTACACGGTTGACCGAATTATCGAAAATATTGCCGTTTTAGAGGACGAAAACAAACATACGGAAAACTATCCTCTTTCGGCGCTTCCGCCTCACACACGCGAAGGAAACGTGTTATTTAAGGATTCAAACGGAAAGCTTGTTCTTGATAAAGAAACCGAAGCCTCGCGCCGCGAAAAAGCAAAGAGCCTTGTCGATAAACTGTTCAAATAATAAAAGAAGTCTCTCCCGTCGGGAGAGACTTCTTTTCATTTTCTGTAAAAATCCTTGATGACGTCAATCTCGAATTCGCGCGCGGTGGGGGCGGTGGCTCCTCCTGCGTTTGCAACGTTCTTGAGGAATACCGCGGCAATTTTTTCATTCGGGTCAACGAAGAAGTGACATCCGTAAGCGCCGCTCCAACCGAAGCAGCCCACGGGAAGCTCCTGCACACCGGGCACGGTGTCTGTTATAACTCTCATACCGAGTCCCCACTTTTCGTTTTCAAAAAAGCGGTTTAGATTATCGGGAACCGAAATCGTTGAAGAAAGCTTCAGATATTTTTCGGAAATTATTCTGTTGCCGTTATAAACACCGTTGTTAAGAAGCATCGAAGCAAATGCGGTATAGCCCTCCAAGGAACCAAGCATTCCCGCGCCTGCCGCCTTATAGCTTCTGGGGAAATTCTCAAAATTGTGATTTCCGAGGTCAACCTTTTCCAAAACGCCGGAAACGGTGTTGTACATAGTAACTATGCGAGGCTCCTCTTCTGCATTCGGAACGTAGAGAAGCCCCTTTGTTTCAAGCTTATCAAAGAGGTTTACCTTTAAAAACTCTTCAAATTCCATTCCCGAAACTATTTCAACGATGTGTGCGGCGCAGTCAAACGAAAGAGTTCTCGTGTATCCGCAAAGAGTACCGGGATCAAAATCAAGACAAATTTCGTTAAAGCGGGGAACAAGCTCGGTTATTGTGTCGCCGTCTTTGGGGTTTAACACCTTCCAAAAGGACTCCAGTCCCGCAAAGCCCTGCCCAAGACCGCTGGTGTGGTTTAAAAGATTAACTATTTTAATTTCATTTTGTGCGGGACGGGTTGCACAGATCTTGCCACTTGCATCAACGTCGCCGATAGTCATATTTTTAAGTGAAGGGATATATTTTGAAACGCTGTCTTCAAGAGAGAGCAGACCGCGCTCGGCGCAGATAAGCACCGCAACGGCAGTTATGGGCTTTGTCATCGAAGCAAGACGGAAAAGGCTGTTTTCGTCTATGGGATTGCGCTTTCCGATGTCGGAAACACCGAAACAGTTTTTATATAAAAGACCCTTCTCTCCGATTACCGCCATTGCGGCACCGGACATAAGTCCTTTTTTGATATTATCGTAAGCGCGAGCCTCCAAAGAAGGGGAAAAACCTGTTGACATTGATATCACCTCTGAATTACCTAATATATTATACTCATTTTTTTGAAATAGTCAAGAAAAAGTTGCAAAAAGAAAGGGAATACTGTATAATATTTTTAAATAGAAAAAGGAGAAATAGATATGCGCAATATAAAGGAAAACGATATAGTCTGTCACTTTAAGCGTGACCTTCTTGACAAAGCGGAGCTTGATATTGAACCGAATAAATACCTTTACGAAATAGTTTGCTTTGCCTATGATTCGGAGGATATGAGCGAGCTCGTTGTCTATCGCGCCCTTTACGGCGATAAAAAGGTATTTGTGAGAAAAAAAGAAGAGTTTTTCGGTAAAACCGATAAGAGTAAATATCCAAACGCATTAAGAGAATACCGTTTCGAGCTTTATAAATAAATTCACAGAATAAAAAATGTGAATTTGCGTATTGACACAATTAAAAATGTATGTTATTATTTATATATAATTGTTGAGAAAGGAAAGACGAAATGAAAAGATTTTTAGGCATCATTCTTGCTGCTTTGATGGTTTTGGGAATGTTTTCCTTTGCCTCCTGCGGCGGCGGTCAGAACGTTACGGTTGAGCCGGGACCCTTGGGAAAGTATTCTCCCTCAATAACCGTCACCTATGGCAAATCAATATCGGCGGCATCGGGAGTTCTCACCGCGTTGGAGCAGACGCCCGAGGATAACGTATGGAACAACTATATAAGAGAAGAGCTCGGCGTTAAGCTCAAGCTCAC
>JAZQKU010000080.1:0-4972 GCA_045542315.1 Eubacteriales bacterium
GAGCCGTTCCCAAAAACTCCTTCCCCGCAGTTGAAAAGGGTCTTCGCGAGTGCATGCAAAAGGGCGTGCTTGCGGGATACCCCGTTGTTAACGTAAAGGCAACCCTGGTCGACGGCTCTTATCACGACGTTGACTCCTCCGAAATGTCCTTTAAGATAGCGGCGTCGATTGCCTTCAAGGAAGGAATTTCGCAGGCGATGCCCGTTATTCTCGAGCCGATAGGAAACTTAAAGGTTTCGGTGCCCGACTCGATAATGGGTGACGTTATCGGCGATATCAACAAGCGTCGCGGCAGAGTGCTCGGCATGACTCCCTTTGAGGACGGATTGCAGATAGTTGAAGCCGAGGTTCCCATGGCTGAAATGGCCACTTACGCCATCGACCTTCGCTCGATGTCGCAGGGTGCCTCCTCCTTCGTATTGAAGTTTGAACGCTACTCCGAGGCTCCCGCAAACGTATGTCAGGCGGTAATCGAGGAAGCAAAGGCGCTTTCGCAGTGATTAAGAAAATCCCACTCTCACGGGTGGGATTTTTTGTGCCTTGCGACGTGTATTTTTGCCAAAGGGTGCCTTTTACAAGCGAGAAAATAAACTCCTTCAAACAAAAAAGACGGCAAAATGCGACTTCTCATAAGGATGTTTGCCTACAGAGAGTAGAAATTGCGCTACTGTAAACAAAGAGCTATACCCATGGACAATCCTAAATAGCAAACAGGCAACTTGCTACAAAACAAGTTGCCTGTTATATATGTATTCTACTACTCGTTTATGATCCATAAAACCATAAATACCACTGTAACTGCAATATGAACAATGGGCAAGAAACTAACGAAACTTATTCTTTTAGTAGTAAATGTCTTTATGGCAGAAAAAAGATATGTCAGTGAATAAGTACCTGCAAGTATCATAAAGATTGTGGCAACTACTGCAACGAACAAAGATTGTTCTGCCACAACACCTATGTTTGCTAAAGAAATGATAGAACCTAAAATTGTGATCAACGAAATCGGTATGGGCAGTGCTTGCAAAATCATAACTACCCACATCATGGTTTTGTTTCTCATTGATATACTCCTTTCTGTATTTTATCGCCAGTTTCGCCTTTGTATTACAGCGTTGCAAAAGGCGCCGGCATCGGGCAAAGCCCCCGCCCTACGATTTAACCCCATTATAACACAGATCGGCAGAGAAAACAAGAGTGATATTCCGACTACGTCGGAGTGATATTATTGCAAAGCAATAGTGATATTGAAGCCTTACGGCTTCAGTGGTATTTTATTCGCCTTCCAAAACTTGCGTAGCAAATATCACTCGGCATAAGCCGAATATCACTGCGAAGCAATATCACTCGCCAGAGGCGAATAAAACTGCGAGACTTCCTTATGGGAAGTCTCGCAAAGCCGTCTTTTTTGACTTTACCTTATTTCTTTATGAAAAGCACGCCGAGGGTATTGGGACCGCAGTGAGTTGCAATGGTCGAGCTTGCGGTGGTGATGAGTATCTCCTCGAAATAGTCAAGAGCCTTGACCTGCTCGTATATCGCCTTCTCGATATCGGCGTCGATACCCGAGTGGGTGATGAATATTCTGCGGTTATCTATCGACTCAAGATCTGCAAGACGCTCCGAAACGTACTGCTGTAAAACGTCCTTCAGGTTGCCTCTGTATTTCTTGCAAACGCCCATTTTGCCGTCCCTTACCTCAATGCAGGGCTTTAATTTGAGAAGGTTTGCGCCGAGCGCCGCAACGGTAGAGCATCTGCCGCCCTTTTTCATATATTCAAGGGTGTTCAAAACAAACGAAGCATCGACCTTTTCGATAAGAGCCTCTATTGCGGCTACCGCGTCCTTTACCTCCATGCCGCCCTCAAGAAGCTCACAGAGCTTATAGACGAGGTGGCCGAATCCCGTTGAGAGATTTTTCGAGTCGATAACGTAAACTCCGTCGATCTCGCTTGCGGCAATGCAAGCGTTCTGATTGCAGGAGGATATTCCGCTCGAGATAGAAACGTGAACCACCTTTTCCGCCTCCTCAAGATAGCTTCGGAAGGTCTCCTCGTAAACGGTGGGAGAGAGGGCGCCCGTCTGGGGGAGCTTACCGGTAGTATCGGCATAATCGTAAAGCTCCTTCTGGGTGAATTCGCAATCCCTTCCCGATCTTTCGCCTAAAATTACCCAGATGTTTTGGGTGCGGATATCGTATTTTTCCTTGATATCGGGGGTTAAATCAAAGCCGCTGTCGGCTGAGACGATCCATTTTCTTTTCATAGTTTTCAAATCCCTTTCAATTAAAATTTTATAAGATTCGGAAGCTCCGAAGGATCTCTTGCTATAATATCCGCGCCGTTTGAAAGAAGCTCGGGCTCGTCGCGGAAGCCCCAGGTAACGCCAACGGCGGTAACACCCGCCGCCTTGCCGGTCTTCATATCGGTACTGCTGTCACCTACGAAAAAGGCGTTTTCGGGCTCGGTTTCGGTGACCTTTAAAATATGAAGCGCAGCCGCGGGATCGGGCTTACGGGGGAAGCGCTCGCTCTGACCCATAACGCCGTCAAAAATGCCGTTGAAATAATAGGCGGCTATCTCGTTGGTGTTGGGATCGGGCTTGTTTGAAAGGATCCACACCTTAAATCCCTTTTCCTTAAGCGCCGCTACCGCCGCCTCGATACCCTTGTAGGGAGCGGTCTTGTTAAACTGATTTTTCTTATAAACTACGTGATAGACCTCTAAAAGTCTTTCAATATTTTCTTCCGTTTTTTCGCCCTCGGGAAGCACGCCTCTTGCAAGCTCCTTAACGCCGTTTCCCACGAAATAGCGGTATTTTTCCGTTTCATGAGTTGGGTATCCGAGAGAAGAAAGGCTTTCGTTCATTGAATCGGCAAGATCCGAAAGGGTATTAAGAAGAGTGCCGTCGAGGTCAAAGATGATAGTTTTGTTCATTTAGGTCAATCCTTTTTCAGGTATCTGTTTTCGAGTGTTCCGATTCCGGAAACGGTAATTTTCACCGTTTCGCCGCTTTTTGCCTCGCCAATTCCGGGTGGGGTACCGGTTGAAACTATGTCGCCGGGGAGGAGGGTCATAATATTCGATGCAAAGGAAACGAGCGTTTCGGCGTTCCATATCATATCCGCCGTGGTGCCGTTTTGCACGGTAGCTCCGTCAAGCTCGCAGACTATCGAGAGATTTCCGGTGTCAAGCTCGGTTTCTATAACGGGACCTATCGGACAATATCCGTCAAAGCCCTTGGCTCTGGTCCACTGTCCGTCCTTTTTCTGAAGGTCGCGGGCTGTAACGTCGTTTAAAACGGTGTAGCCGAGGATAAACTCCTTTGCTTCCTTCGGGGAAACGCCGCGACATTCCTTTTTTATAACGACTGCAAGCTCTGCCTCGTAGTCGGTCCTGCCTGCGTTTTCATAAATAGGTATATCCTCAAACGGGGCCAAAACCGAGGTTGAGGGCTTTAGAAAGAAAAGCGGCTCCGAAGGCTCCTTTTCCGAAAGCTCCGCAGTGTGGGCGCGGTAGTTAAGACCTGCCGCAACTATCTTTGAGGGAACGGTGGGCGCAAGCAGCCTTACCTCCGAAAGAGGTGCGCTTTTTCCGAGGTAGATAATAGGCTCGTCAAAGGGCGAGGCGATAAAGGATATCTCGCTACCGTTTAACACGCCGTAGCTTATTTCGTTTTTAAACTCAAATCTTAAAATCTTCATAATAAACTATTATACAGTACTTTTTCAATTTTGGCAAGTAAAAAAATTTTCACTCCCGTTTTCGGGGTAAAAATTATACAGAAAGTATAAAAACGCCCTCTTGGCGCACCTGCCTTGCGGCAGGTGCGCCGGTTATATTCGCCTTCGGGCGAGTTATATTGCTTCGCAGTTATATTCGGCTTGCGCCGAGTGGTATTTGCTTCGTAAGCTTTTGGGGCGAATATAATATCACTGCGAAACGAAGTGGAGCAATATCACTGTTGCTTGCAACAATATCACGCTGACAAAGTCAGCATATCACCCATAGCATTTATCTCTTCAAATACAGTGTTTGAAAGAAAAAAGACGAGGAATTTCGCAATTCCTCGTCCTGTTTTGTCGTTTAATTATCTCATCATTTCCTCGGAAATTATATCGAGGACCTTGTGGTAGCAGCCACCGCAGCCGGTGGAGCATTTGGTGGTTTTCTGAACGTCGTCAAAGGCGTTTAAAACGTCGTCGAACTTTTTATTGGAATGAAGGGCGCTTACGATGTCGTTATAGCTTACCTTCATACAGTTACAAACGATAGTGTTTTCCATCTCTTTTTCCTCCGTTTCAAAAAATCCTTATTTGCCGAAATATCTGTTGTAAAGACCGAGGAAGCCGCATCCGTGACGGGCTTCGTCCTTGCACATCTCGTGAACGGTATCGTGGATAGCGTCGTAGCCGAGCTCCTTTGCTCTTACTGCGAGCTTCTTCTTGCCGTCGCAAGCGCCGTACTCTGCTTCAAAGCGCATCTTGAGGTTCTTCTCGGTGGAATCGGTGAGGACCTCGCCCAAAAGCTCCGCGAACTTTGCTGCGTGCTCTGCCTCATCGAAAGCGTAGCGGCGGAAAGCCTCTGCAACGTCGGGATAACCCTCGCGGTCCGCAACTCTTGACATTGCAAGATACATACCTACCTCGCTGCACTCGCCCTCGAAGTTAGCGCGAAGACCCATAATTACTTCCTCATCAAGACCCTTTGCAACGCCGACTCTGTGCTCGTCAGCCCATACAAGGGAATCAGCCATTTTCTCAAATTTTTCAGCGGGAGCCTTGCAGATGGGGCACTTTTCGGGTGCTGCATCTCCCTCGTGAACGTATCCGCAGATTTTGCATAAGAAATTATTATTCTAACCGTAATTTTCGACGAGTGTTACGGTTAAAATATCAAAAATCTTTTTTTGACTGTAATCCATCCCTGGAATTACAGTTGAAACAGAAAAAATAAGAATATCAAGGAAAAGG
>JAZQKU010000081.1:0-33269 GCA_045542315.1 Eubacteriales bacterium
AATTTCAGTTTTTTCTCCTATTTTTTCAAGAAGCAACTTCGCGGCAGGAGATTTCCAACTTTTTCTGGGAGAGCAGAAAATAAACTCATTGCCATCGACAATGCATTGAAGCCAAAGCTGTCCGCTTCCAATACCGAACTCTGCGCTTTGAAAAGAAGAAAACGGAATTTCTTTGTTGAATACATTAAGTTTATCGTTTGTACAAACTAAACATTCATCTCTAATCTCTGCAATATATCCCGTAAAGGCAGTAACTGTAGGAAGAATATCGCCACCTCTTGCAAGCACCATGTTAAAAACCTTGTTCTGATCTAAATTGTTCTGTTCACAATATTGTTTTAATGTCATAATTACATCTCCTTTGTGCTTTAATTATTGCTGTTGATTTAATATATTATGATTATATCATATTCTCCATATAATGTCAAGTAATAGATGAGCCTCCCTTGTGTAAAGGGAGGTGGCACGCGAAGCGTTACGGAGGGATTGTAAAAGCAATAATCACAAAAGAACAATCCCTCAGCCGCCTACGGCGTCAGCTCCCTTTACACAAGGGAGCCTTTTTATGTTCACCTATAACTTGTCAATTTTCTTGACAAGCACTGCATTTGTAGACACAAATGCAAAATATGGCATACCTCTTTCGAGATATGCCATATTTTTGAAAAACTGTCCTTTAGAGAACTGCTCTAAAGCTCTCTCTTTTTTTTGTTATCTGTATATTTCGGCGTTAAGAACACCCGTTTTTTCAGGCTCGGCAAAGATGTTGTTTAACTTCGTTCTCAAAACGAGCTTTACCGAGTTTCTGCCCTTTTCAAGGTAGGGGGTAATGTCGGCGCGGCGCGGCGCGTGAACGAGGTCACTTACCTTTTTACCGTTTACGAAAACCGTAACGGCATCAAGCGCTTCAATCTCCAAAACGGTGGGCTTATTGCCGTAAACTGCACCGTTATATTCGAAAATACCCGCAAAATTGGGATATCCCATTTCCGCAATATTGCCCGTACCGAATCTTTCCGCCTTTGAAACGGCGCCGTTTTCAACGGTAAAGTCGCCCATAAGCGCGGTAAAGGGCAAGGTGTGGAAATAGCCCCATTTTACGCACTTACCTATGAGAATAACGGTGTTTTTACCCTTTTTCAAAAGCTTTGTGACGTCTTTTGAAAGGTCGTCGGGGTTAAATATCTTCGAGCTCTTCAGATTTTTGACCTCAATGCCGTTGATTATCGCCTTGGTATTAACAAGCCTTTCCATTAAGAGCTTTGCCTTTTTCGGAATCTCGTTTATTTCAAACTCGGCGTATGCCACGAAGGGCTTACCGAAATCGAGAAGCGGATAAAGGCGCTGATCTGCCGCCGCAAAATCGCTCCAATGACCGAGTCCGCCCATAGGCTTTAAATATTCGTCGGCATTTTCCAAAAGAAGCTTTTCAAGCTCTGCGGGGGCAAATGCAAGAAGCTCCTCGGTCTTATCGATCTTTGAAACGCGGTAGAAGAATCTGTTTAAATTATAGGGGAGCTTTGCATTAAGCTTAAGGGGAGAGGGGGTAAGTCCCGCCGTTGACGGTCTTTTTTCTTTTTCAAGGCTTTTTGCAAGGGCTTCCGTTTCAGATAAGCTGCCCGTTACCGCAAGAAGCGAGGAAACACCGTCGAATTCAAGCGTTACGGTTTCACCGTTTTTAAGGGTGGTGCGAAGCTTTCCGCTTTGCATATCTATTATTGCCGCGGCTTCTCCGTTATTTAAGGTAAACTCCGCGGTGTTTTCGTCAAAGAGATCGTTAATCAAAAGAATAAAGCTGTTTTTGCCGTTCGTTCTTTTGCCCGAAAATACCTTATAGCCCTTTACGGTGTAATCCTCGGTTATATCAAAGCTTTCAAACACAGTATCAAGCGCAGTTACAAGGCTCTTTCTGTACTGCTCTGTAAGCTCGTTGGTAATTAAGGTGATCACGTTTTTCTTTGCAAAAACGCGGCTTACTCTCGTTTCGCTTCCGCTTTCGGAATTCTGCTCAAAAAGGGCTTCTCTTGCCTCCTTGGGAGCGGTAAAGAGCTTTTTGTTTTTATTTTCAATATCATAAACGGTATCGCTGTTTGCAACTATCACAACGCCGCCCTCAGATGCAAACTGCGAAAGAAGCTTGGCGGTGTTTGTCTTTACCGCGGTGACCGACGGCAAAATTACAACCTCGTATTCGCTTCCTGCGACAACGAATCTGCCGTTTTCGATTTTTGCGCCGTCAAGTGCCGTTTCAAAGCCCACGTTAAAGCTTCGGTTCATCTCCTGAAGGGCGTTTGCAATTCCGCAAAGGGTTGCGTCCTCCTTTACGTGGGTGCCGACACTGTAATAATCCTTATGCACCATATTTCCGTTGTAGATATAGTGAGGATCCGCATTTGCCATACAGCTCGTTACGGGGTGAAGCATAAGAATCTTTGCGTCGCCTACCGTTTTTGCGGAGATCTCCTGAATTCGTGCAAGATAGTCGTTTTGCTCGGTGTAATATTCAAACTGGGGGCTTATGCCGTTGTGAGTGGGGGCGTATCCGCCGGGAAGCACCTTTCTCATGCCGCGCATTGAATAGTAGGCGCCCATATACATAAGATAGTTTACGCCCTGGATCATAAGGCGGTTTGCAACCCTTTTCATATCCGACAAGGAGCAATCCCAGCCCGATCCGGAATATGCCTCGCAAAGAACCCTCTCCTTGCCTGCGAATTTTCCCACGCCGCCCGCAAGGTAACCTGCGATGTTAAAGCCCTCGCCGTCAACGGTGAGCTTGGAAAGAATGGTATCCATTCCCGGACGGTCAAGATGCTTCAAAATATCGTAAAAATAGCCGTTCTGATAGGTCTGTATCGCGAGGACCTCCTCGCAGATAAGGTGACCCGTTAAAAGAAGTCCGTTTTCCTCGCACCATTTTTTGTATTTCATTGAGAAATTCTTTTCAAAAAGGCGTGAAAGAGTTTCGTACCAATCCTTTTTGAATGCGGAGCAAGCTTTGTTTTCGGGGCCCTCAAACATTTTCCAGAGATTTTTCCTTGCATCGTAGCCCTTAAATGCCTTGAATTCATCAAAGAATTCGTCTGTGTAGGCTACAACTCCGTCTTTCGTATCAACGAAGATGGAGAAGGAGGGCTCGTCGGTAAAGACACCGCGAAGGGTCTTTCCGAAATCCTTTTGGAAATGCTCCTTATATTTTTCGTGGGTGGATTTAAGGAAAAGGTCAACCGCCTTGCCGCTCATAAGGTCGAGGTAGCCGGGCTCCTCGTTTGAATATTTCGCACCGTATGCGGTGGTGGTCATTCCCCTGTGGCGCTGACGGTAGATAACGGTAAGGACACCGTCCTTACCCGTTTCGTTTTTCCACGAAAAGAAGTTTTTGTTTTTCTTGAAGCGGACTGCCTTTTTGGGTGTTTTTCCGTTTTCTGCGAAAAATCCCCCGATAACGGGCCATTCGTAGCTTTTTTCAACAGCTTCTCCGCTCTTTACCTCGATCTTATCGTAGGAAAGATAGGAGGCCTTCGTCCACGGGTGCTTCTTTATAAGAGTGCCGCCCGCAGTGCCCGAGGGCCAGTTGTATTCGTCGTATATCCAAAAGGTAAGTCCGTTTTCACGGGCATAATCTATCGCAACGCCTATAAGTTCGAAAAATCTCTTGGAGAGATAACGAAGGTCAAAACCCCAAAGGGGGTGAATGAAGAATTCATAGATCTTCTTTTCCTTAAACTCGGCAAGCTGGCGCTTTATCTCCTCCTCGGTAATGGTGTCGTTCCAAAACCACATTACGATAGGATAATATTCCCTGCCCGGTTTTTTGAGTATTTCATTCAAATTCTCTATCTTAATCATCGTGTTTATCCCCTTTTAAAAAAATTTCGTTATAATTATAACAATTTATTTTCAGTTTTGCAAGCCTTTTTCGCAAATACAGCAATTTGTTGCAATAAAGCAATTTTTTGCAATTTTCGGTCAGTCGGTAATTTCCTTTAATTCTCTGTAAATTTTCGAAACCGGAAGTCCCACAACGTTGTTATAGTCGCCCTCTATTCCCTTCACGTGCGCCGAGAAAACGCCCTGAATCGCGTAGCTTCCCGCCTTGTCGGCATATTCGTTTACATCAAGATAACGCTCTATTTCCTCTTCTGTAAGTGGCAAAAAGGTCACGTAGGTTTTCTCGAAAAAGCTTTTTTCGGTAGCTGTGCCGTTTTTTTCGTAAATAAGAGTTACTCCCGTAAAGACTTCGTGACTTTTCCCCGAAAGGAAGGTAAGCGTTTTTTTCGCTTCTTCTCTGTCGGCGGGCTTTCCCAAAATAACGCCGTCAAGTGAAACCACCGTGTCGGCGCCGACTATTACCTCGTCCTTAAATACCCCTCTCGCCGCTTTTACCGCCCTTGCCTTTCTCTTTGATATCTCTAAAACCGCCTCCGCGGGAGAAATGTCTTCTACCGCCTCGTCGGCCTCGGCGGTTATTATCTCAAAGGGCATTCCGAGATATTTAATAAGCTCTTTTCTTCTCGGGGATTTCGATGCCAGTATGATCTTCATTTTCTCACGTCCTTACGTTTATATTATAACACTTTTATTTTTTCTTCGCAACCCGTTGTTTTAAAAGCCTTTTTATGTTATACTTAAAGCAGGTGAAGAAAAATGAAGAAGATAATTCTTTGCGCCGTCAATTCGCAGTTTATCCACTCAAATCCCGCGGTTTATTCGATAAAGCGTTATTTCGAGGAGCATTACGACAGAAACGGCGTTTCGGTTTTAATAAAGGAATACACCGTAAACGACGTTTACGGAAATATTTTATACGGTATTTTAAACGAAAGACCCGACGCCGTTTGCTTTTCGGTCTATATCTGGAACGTTGAAACGGTAAAAAGGCTTATAGTTGACCTGAAGGCGATTTTACCCGACCTCACCGTTACCGTGGGCGGTCCCGAGGTTTCATTCGGCACAGCGCATCTCAAAGAGGCGGGCGCCCTTTGCGATTATATTACAGAGGGTGAGGGCGAGCTTTGCTTCCTTGAGCTTGTAAAATGCGGCGATATATTCAAAACAACTCCGTCAGCCAAAAAAATCACCGCCTCAAGGCTTCTTTCGGGCGATGAATTCCCCCGCATTTACAACGAAGAAACCCTTTCTCTTTTTAAAAACAGAATAGTTTATTACGAAAGCTCAAGAGGCTGTCCCTTCTCCTGCGCCTACTGCCTTTCGGGCGGCGACAGCTCACCCGTAAGATATATTCCCCTTGAAAGAGTTTTTGAGGATATCGACCTTTTCGTTTCAAGCAAAGTTCCGCTTGTAAAATTCGTTGACAGAACCTTTAACGTAAACAAAGCAAGAGCGCTCGCGATATGGAATAAGATCGCTTCCCTCCCAAGCGATGCCGTGACCTGCTTCCATTTCGAGGTGGGCGCCGACCTTTTTGACAAAGAGTCTATAGAGGTCTTGGCCTCTTTGAAAAGCGGACGGATCCAGATCGAGGCGGGAATTCAGTCGTTAAACGAAAAAACGCTTAAGGAAAGCGCGAGAGCCGCAAGCAACACGCTTATTTTTGAAAATCTTTCAAGGATAATCGGAAACGGAAATATAAACGTCCACACCGATCTCATCGCAGGGCTCCCCTACGAGGATCTCAATTCCTTTAAAATCTCATTCAACGGAGTTTATTCTCTCAAATCCCATCAGCTGCAGCTCGGATTTTTAAAGAGGCTTTTCGGTTCTCCCCTTTGCAATAAAGAGGCGGAGCACGAAATGGTCTTTTCCAAAAATCCGCCCTATGAAATACTCAAAAGCCGATTTATCTCGTTTGAGGACCTTTCGGAGCTCAAGCGCATCGAGGCCGCGGTTGAACGCTTTTACAATTCGGGTTCTTTTGAATATTCGCTTGATTTTATTTTAAAATACTTCAATAGTCCCTACGACTTTTACAACGCTTTTTCTCTCTTTTGCGATGAGAAAAAAGCTCTTTTCTCTGCCGTTTCCAAAAAAACGGCTTACGATCTTCTTTTTGAGTTTTCTTTTGCGTATCTTGACAAAGAGAGTCGAAGCCTGATGGCGAATTTACTTCTTTTTGACTATTTTTCGTCGGAAAAATCGGAAATTCCGCCCGAAACGTTAAAGCCCTTCGTTTCTCTTGCAAAGCCCTTTAAAAACAGCGACGCCGAATATTTTGGGCTTGATGCCGAAAGCGGATATCACGGCTACGGCGTGAGAGAGTTTTTCAAAAAGAGGTATCTTTTTGACTATTCGGAAAAAAGTCCCGTCAACAACCGCTTTAAGCTTTTGGCAAAGATTTGAATATAAAAAATCCTCTTTCGAAGCCGAAAGAGGATTTTTGATCATATGCCCTTATGTATTACTTCCAAAACCGCATCTGACGAGGTACCGCTGTAGCCTTCCTCGGTTATTACCTCGGTGACGCCGCCCTTATCCAGATATTTCTTTACTCTGTTGTTTACGCCGCAGATGCGGATATCTATTTTCTTTGACTTGAGCATCTCACATATCTCAACCATTGCGGCGGCGCCTGAAATGTCAACGCTCGGAACTCCGCGGAAGGAGAGGATTATATGACGGCAGCCCGTAAGGTCAAGCTCCTTGAAGTATCTCGTTACGGTGTCGGTGTTTCCGAAGAAAAGCGCGCCGCTTATATATGAGATCAGCACCTCGTTGTGAGGTTTGCCGTCCTCATGCTTTTCAAGCTTTCTGTGAACGTTGGTGGTTTCAACCGAAACCTTGCTGGCGGTCATAATAAACTGAAGAGCCGCAACCGCAATTCCTATTACTATAGCTATCGTGAGATCGAATACCACCGTTGCCAGCATAGTTACGAGGAACTGAATGATAGCACTGTATATCTTATTTTTGAAGATGTGCTTAATGCCATGCCACTCGTTCATTCTCCATGCGGTTACCATCAAGACGCCTGCAAGCGCCGAAAGAGGAAGCTTTGCCATAACGCCGCCGAGAAGCATCATCGATGCCAAAAGGAAAAGAGCGTGGAATATACCGGAAAGTCTTGTCTGCTCTCCCGACTTTATTGCAACGCTGGTTCTTGCTATTGCCGCCGTTGCGGGAACACCGCCGAAGAAGGGAAGCAAAACGTTGCCTATTCCCTGTGCAACCAGCTCACGGTTTGCGTCAAACTCCTCATTCTTCATTCTCGAGGCACTGACTCCGCAAAGAAGGCTCTCTATCATTCCAAGGGCAGCAATAGATATTATGGGAGAGATAAGTCCCGATATCATTTCAAGATTTATGCCCGAAAGCTTCAATGAGTCGGAAAGGAGTATGCTTTTGGGAATATCGCCGACAACGGCAAGATCGTTAAAGCCGCATACCGTGGAAATGACGGTTGCAATCACTATTGCAAGAAGCGAGCCGGGGACCTTTTCGTTAAGCTTCTTGGGCCAAATAAGCATAAATACAACTACGATCGCTCCGATCAGAACTGCCTGCCACGAAGGAGAGAACCCGAGACGGAAATATGACGCTATCTTTTCAATGGCGCCTGTTCCTTCACTCACGGTTCCGAAGAAGTTATCTATCTGACCCATTGCGATAATTATTGCAATACCCGAGGTAAAGCCCATAACTACACTTGTGGGGAGGAAGGAAACGAGCTTTCCGAGCTTGAAGATACCCGCAAGCAAGATTATAACGCCTGCAAAAAACGAGGCTACGAACATACCGTTTAAGCCATAGTTTGCAACTACCGTTATAAGTATTGCACTCATTGCTCCCGTGGGGCCCGAAATCTGGAATGAGGCACCCGAAAGAAGTCCGATAACGATACCGCCGATGATCGCGGTGACAAGGCCTGCCGCAGGAGTCGCGCCGCCCGAAACACCGAATGCAAGCGCCAGAGGAAGTGCTACCGCCGCAACGGTCACGCCGCTCAAAAGATCCTTGATAAGCTTTGATAAATTGTAGCCCTTAAACTCTCTTTTAAGGTCGGAAAAATACTTTTTTACCATTTTATTTCACCTTTTTTACTAAAACGCAAAAATTCAGGAGGCTTTCTAAGCCTCCTGATTGATCTTGCTTGTTATATTTTATCACCGTAATACGATTTTGTCAATATCACGGCTCAAAATTTTTCTTCGCCTATTCTCAAAAACGCCGCAGTCTTCGGAGATCTGGGGAAGTTGAATATTTCATTCGGTGTTCCCTCTTCCTCAATTACGCCGTCGGCAAAAAATACCACCTTGTCGGCAACGTTTTTGGCAAATTCCATTTCGTGAGTTACAACTATCATGGTTTTGCCCTCGTTTTTGAGCTCTTTTATTACCTTTAAGACCTCGCCCGTAAGCTCGGGGTCGAGCGCGCTGGTGGGCTCGTCAAAGCAAAGTATTGCCGGCTCCTCGGCAAGCGCTCTTGCTATTGCAACGCGCTGCTGCTGACCGCCCGAAAGCTCGCAAGGGTAGTTCTTCTCCTTATCGGAAAGGCCTACCTCTGAAAGAAGCTTTCTTGCCTTTTCTTTGTTTTGTACTGCCGCCGCCTTTATCGCATCTCTTCGCGCTTTTCCGAGCTTGACAGTCTTACGTATCTTTTCTCTTGCACGAAGCTGAAGCGGTATATAAACGTTTTCAAGCGCGTTATACTGCGGGAACAGATTAAACTGCTGGAACACAAGTCCGAGCTTTAACGTCATCTCGCGTATCTCCGAGGGGGTGTAGCTTTTTGAAGCGTCGAAATGAAAGGCGTTTTCGATGGTAATGCTTCCCTCGTTTGCTCTTTCAAGGAAGTTTAAGCAACGAAGAAAGGTTGTCTTTCCGCCGCCGGACGAGCCGATGACCGCAACCACCTCGCCCTTTTCCATTGAAAAATCAATTCCGTGAAGGACGCGTGTCTTACCAAAGCTTTTCTTCAGGTTTTTAATTTCAAGAAATGCCATTTCTCCACCTCATATCTTATAATAGGAAAGCTTTTTCTCAAAATAGCGGAGAAGCACCGTGAGAACTCCCACGAATAAAAGGAAGAATACTCCTATGAAGAAAAGCGGCCATATAAGTCCTTTTGAAAGGAGCTTCATTTCGGTTACGAAGAATATTTCGGCAACGCCGATCGCTCTTGCGAGAGAGGTATCCTTTACGAGAGTGATTATCTCGTTACCCATAGGCGCCATTATACGCTTTACAACCTGCATAAGTATTACGTGGAAGAAGGTTTCCTTCGAGGTCATTCCGAGGACCTGTGCCGCCTCGTACTGACCCTTGGGTATGCTTTCTATTCCGCCCCTGTATATTTCGGAGAAATAGCAGGCGTAGTTTATAACAAACGCAACGAGCGCCGCCTCAAAGCGACCGTTTATGCCGCCGAAAAGCTGAATTTCAAAAAGCATTCCGGGAACGTAGAATACCACGAAAAGCTGAAGCATAAGCGGCGTTCCGCGAATTACCCACACAACGGTGCGGCAAAGCCACGCAAGCGGTTTGAACTTCGACATCGAGCCAAAGGATATTATAAGTCCGAGCGGGAGTGAGAAAACAAGTGTTAACGCAAAGAGAAGGCAGGATTGTAAAAAGCCCTCGCAAAGAAGCTTAAATATTTCCCAAAAGCTCATTATTTATCACTGCCTATGTTTGCGATAAGATCGTTGGTAAGCTTGTATTTCTCTGCGATCGCTGCAAGAGTGCCGTTTTCGGAAAGAGCCTCGATAGCTTCGTTTAGCTTTGCGGTGAAGTCGCTTCCCTTGCGGCAACCGATTGCATATACCTCAGACTCGGGTGCGTATGCGGGATTTATGGAAAGATCTGCATAGTCGCCCTTGCCTACCATTGCGTTTGCCATCTGATAGTCGATAACGGCAAATTCCGCCATTCCGCTCTTTACCTCCATGAGTGCGCTGCTCTGTGCGTCAAAGGGAGTTACGAGGGTCTCTGCGCCTGCAAGCTCTTTTGCAACGGCCTCGCCCGAGGAGCCGCCCTCTGCAGCTGCTTTAAGACCTGCAAATGCCTCTTTGGTGTTATAGGTGCTTAACTTGTCAGCCTTGGTAACGATAACCTGACGGTTCTCAAGATAAGCGTGAGTGAAGTCAACGTACTCGGTACGGGAGATGCCCTCCTCGTCGCCGTAGGTAAAGCCGTTCCAGATAGCATCGATAGCGCCGCTGTCGAGTTCAAGATACTTCTGGGGCCATTTGATAGTAACGAATTTTGCCTCAACGCCGAGATATTCGGCAACTGCCTGTGCAAATTCGGTGTCAAATCCGACGAGCTCGTCGTTTTCGTAATAGTTCATGGGAGCGTAAAGGGTGATGCCGCAGTAGAAGTAGCCCTTCTCCTGGATTTTTTCCCAGTCACTTTTCTTCTCGCCTACGCAAGATGCAAAGCCTGCCATTACCATAACTGCCATTACAACAGCCAATACAACAGATAAAAACTTTTTCATTTTTCTTTTTTCCTTTCTTTTGCTTTAGTTTGCTAAAGCGTTACCGCATTATTATACTACACTTTTTCGGTTTTGTAAAGTCATTTGCAATATTTTTTATTCTATTATAATAAATTCTACTTGAAATCTTTTGTTTTATAATGTAAAATATAGAGTAGAGAAAAATTTGTTTCAAGAGGTCACCCATGTTTTTTGCAGATTACCACATGCACACCCATCTCTCGATGGACGGAGAATCCGACACGAGAGAGATGATAAAGGCAGCCCATTTGGCGGGACTTTCCGAAATAGCCGTTTGCGACCACTGCGATTTAAATCTTATGGAGCAGTTCCCCTACTCACCCATTGAATGCTATAACGATTACACCGCCGCCGCAAAGGGAATCGACATCCCCGTTAAAATAGGGGTTGAAATGGGGCAGCAAACGGAATTTCCCGAATTATCAAGGGAGATACTTTCCTTCCCCGATTACGATTTCGTTATAGGCTCATACCACTGTATGGCAGGTTACCCCGATTTTTCGGAGGCAGACTATAAAAATTACGACGTCCCGAAGCTTTATTCGATATATTTCGAGGGACTTCTCGATTACGCCAAAAAGGCGGACTTCGATATCATGGGCCATCTCACCTACCCCTTCCGCTACGGAATGAGGCAGGGCTACTCTCTTACCATTGCCGATTACAAGGAGGAGACCGACGAGGTCTTAAAGGCGCTTATTGCCAGAGGCAAGGGTATTGAGGCAAACACCTCGGGGCTTCGCGATAAAATGAACGAAACGATGCCGCCCGTTTACGTTTTGAAGCGTTTTCTGGAGCTTGGCGGCGAGCGAATAACGGTTGGAAGCGACGCCCATTTCCCCCGTCACGTCGGCTTCGGTATAAAGGAAACAACAGAGCTTTTAAAGGAGCTCGGATTTAAATACGTTACCGCCTTCACAAAGAGAAACGCGGAAATGAAAAAACTTTAAGTAAGGTGATTTTATGGAAAAGAGATCAAGAATTTCAACAACTGCGGCAAAGTTAAAGCCCTCGAGTATAAGAAGATTTTTCGATATTTCGGCAAACACCGACGATTGCATTTCGCTCGGCATCGGCGAGCCCGATTTTATTACTCCCATGCACATTCTCAAGGCCGGTATGCGTTCAATCGGAAACGGTCACACCCATTACACCTCCAATATCGGTATGCCCGAGCTTCGCGAGGAGATAAGCCGCTATCTTGAAACCCGCTTCAACGTCCGTTACCCCGCTTCCGACGTTATCGTTACGGTAGGCGGCTCTGAGGCTATCGACCTTTGTCTTCGCGCCGTTTTGAATCCCGGTGACGAGGTGCTTATTCCCGAGCCCTGCTTCGTAAGCTTTTCGGCAATAGTCACTCTTCTCGGAGCCGTTCCGGTGCCCGTTCCCTGCTATGCGGAAAACGAATTTGCCCTCACTGCGGAGTCGCTTAAATCAAAAATCACCGAAAAGTCCAGGCTTTTGGTTCTTTCCTACCCCAATAACCCCACCGGTGCGATAATGTCCAAGGAGGCTCTCCTTGCTCTTGCACCCGTTATTGAGGAGGCCGACCTCATCGTTTTGTCAGACGAGCTTTACGCCGAGCTTACCTACGACGGAGTTCACTGCTCGCCCGCCTCTCTTCCCGAATTGAAGGAGCGCACCGTTTTGGTTTCGGGCTTTTCAAAGGCATTTGCCATGACGGGCTGGCGTCTCGGATACACCGTTGCGCCCGACGATATCCTTCAGGCCATGCTCAAAATTCATCAGTATGCGATAATGTCGGCTCCCACAGCCGCGCAGTATGCAGCGCTTGAGGCTCTTAAAAACGGTATTCCCGACGTAATCGAAATGCGCGAGGAATACAAGCGCCGCAGAGATTACCTCTGCTCCACCCTCAATATGCTCGGAATCGACTGCTATCTTCCGAAGGGTGCATTTTACGCATTCCCCGACATCAAAAAATTCGGTCTTTCCTCAGATGAATTCTGCGACAGACTTCTTACGGAGCAAAAGCTCGCAATAATTCCCGGAAACGCCTTCGGTGAATGCGGCGAGGGCTATGCGAGGATCTGCTACGCAAACTCTATTGAAAATATTGAACGTGCAATGTTCAGACTTGAGCAGTTCATTAAGGAGCTTTGATAAAGGTGAAGGAGATATCTCTTCTTTGTCCCGCAAAAATCAATCTTACTCTTGACGTTTTGGGATTGAATTCCGACGGATATCACGAGATAAAAAGCATTATGCAGACCGTTTCGCTCTATGATGAAATGACGGTTTCGATAGGCGGAAGCAAGATCGATCTATACACAAATCTCCCTTACGTCCCGAGGGACGAGAGAAACACCGCTTATAAAGCTGCAAAATACTTTTTTGAAACGGTCGGTGCCACCTACGGCGTAAGGATAAATGTAAAAAAGCAGATCCCCGTTGCAGCGGGAATGGCAGGCGGCTCGGCAGACGGCGCGGGAGTTGTTTTTGCCCTCAATATGCTTTTCGGCTCGCCGCTTGATAACGCCGCAGTCACCGAGCTTTGCAAAAGAATCGGTGCAGACGTTCCCTTTTGCTATTTCGGCGGCACAGCGCTTGCGGGCGGAATAGGCGAAAGGCTTTCGGTGCTTCCCCCAATGCCCGACTGCTCCGTGGTCATTATAAAGCCGCACGGCGGGCTTTCGGCAGGAGAGGTCTATAAAAGGTTTGACAGCTTCGGTCCCGTTTCCCGTCCCGATACCGACGGCGCAATAGAGGCCCTTTGCAAGCGCGACCTTCGGTTGCTTTGCGAAAAGATGGAAAACGTTTTCGAGCCGGTTTGTATTGAGATGATGCCCGCCATTGCCTCCGTTAAATCGTCGTTTGCTCCCTTTGGGGCAAAAAGGGTTATGATGAGCGGCTCAGGTTCCTCTGTTTTTGCAATTTTTGACGATAAGGAAAAGGCGTCATACTGCCAGCGTGAGCTTTCTCTCAAATACGATTGCTGCTTTATTGCCGCTCCCACAGATAAGGGAATTATTCTTAAATAAATTTAAGCTCTCCGCGAAATGCGGAGAGCCTTTTTATTTTACAGCGATATTTTATTCCTTTGCGCCGTTTACCGCAAGGTAAGCCTTTATGCGCTCGATATTTGCGGTATCCTGCTCTGTCTTTTTTCTTGCCTCAAGATATTCGATAATATCGTAAACGGTTACGACGGAATATACGGGGAAGCCGTATTCAAGCTCAAGCTCCTTCATTGCGGAAAGCTCGGTCTTGCCCTTTTCCATTCTGTTTACCATTACGAAAACAGCCTTTATTTTGCTCTTTTCAAAAACCGAAAGGTTTTCAATGCTCTCTCTTATAGCGGTGCCTGCGGTGATAACGTCCTCAATTATAACTATATCCTCGCCGTCCTTGGGAGTATATCCAACGAACATTCCGCCCTCGCCGTGGTCCTTTACCTCCTTGCGGTTAAAGAAAAATGGAAGGTCAAGTCCCTCTTTAGCAAGTGCAATCGAGGCGGAAACCGAAAGAGATATGCCCTTGTAGGCAGGTCCGTAAAGAACTGCGGGAGCCTTTCCCATTTTTTCAATATAGCTTTTTGCGTAAAATTCGCCGAGCTTTGAAATCTGACTGCCGGTTTTTATCTCGCCCGCATTTACGAAATACGGTATCTTTCTGCCGCTTTTGGCGGTGAAGTCACCGAATTTGAGGACGTTTGCCCCCATAAGAAATTCAATAAACTGTTCCTTGTAGCTTTCCATTTTTATATCTCCTTAGTTATTTTTAACGTTATTTTTCATCTCTTCGAGGTCGGTGGCATAGCACCATCTTCCGTCGATAAGATTTCCAAACAAATATTTATTGCAGGCAGACTCACACATTATATAAAGCTTGCCGTCGAGCATTACCAGCTCCTCCGACATCGGCGCGACAGTATATTCATTTAAAAGGGAGACGGAGTCTAATGAGTAAAGGGGCAGAGTTTTGCCGATTATATTTACCGTGCCCTCGTTTACGAGCTTGGATTCGTCGTATTCGTATATTACCGAGTGGGAGATGCCCCAAGAGGTTGAGAGATATATCTTGCCGTTTGCAATTTCAATACCCTGCACCTTATCGCGTATGGTGTATGCCCTTGAGGGCTCCGGGTCTATGCCGTATTCAAATTCGTCGGAGAGATTGAATTCCAATGCAAGTGCGCCGTGAAATTCACCGCTTGCGGTGGTGAAATAGTGGCTTTCGGGAGTGGTATACTGCGGCTCGCCGCGGTATTCGCCGACTACAAGGCGGTTGCCCGCAACGGTTACGAAGGATGCCGATATGCTGTCGGTGTCCGATGCCTTCAAATCGAATCTGCCCTTACACGAGGCGGTTTCGCTTTCAAGCACCTCTTTATAAGAAAAGACGAATATACATTTCGAGCCTCCGCCGGCAATATAAAGATTATCGCCGTAAACCGCAACTCCGCCGCTGTGGCCCGTGAATATCTTTCCGTTTTCCTTGTAAAGCTCGACTCTCTTTACCGTTTCGCCGCTTTGCTTATCTACGAGGTAGATGGGAGAGGCGTTATCCTTCGAATCGTAGCCCGAGATGATAAAATAGCCCTTTTCGGCGTCGTAGTGAAAGCCCTGCGGGACGAAGTTATCGGAAAGGCCGGGTATTACAAACGCTTTCTCCGATGCCGCATAATACGAGGTTACGGGAAGCATTATGACGCCGCGGAATACAAGCACCGCCACAAGCAGAAATATGACTGTTCCCAAAAGAGTTTTACCGAGAATTTTTAAGGCTTTTTTCATTATTCTTCTCCTTTTTTATCGGAATAGGAATATTATAACATATCTTTTCATAAATTTCAAATAAAAAATCTCCGAGGTGAATCGGAGATTTTTATTAAAAGCCTATTTTTGCCACTGTTTTTCCCGTGGGCTTAACGTTTCTTTGAGGCATTATGACCTCTTCCGCACCATCACCCTTATCGTCCTCCACCTCTTCGGGTGCAAGCACTACCGCAATAGCGTTCGAGTGGGTGACGAACATAATTTGCGCGTAGGCGTAATCGCCGATCTTATCGTAAAGCTTTCCCGCACTTACCGTGCCGCCGTAAACAGTGCTTACACTGTTTGCAACGTATCCGACAGTATCTATAAAGGGAAGCTCTACTCTGATCGCCTCTCTGTCGTGAGAGTTTTCGGGTTCCTTTACTATTCGCATAACTCTGCCGATTTTAAAGGGAGCCTTTCCGTAAAAATTATTTACTCCCGTAACCGTAATAAAAATATTTTCCATATCATAACCGCCTTTCTGATCAAATTATACCATCGGCGGTGTACCTTAATGCGGACAGTCAAAGCGCAATTATTCTTTTCCACTCCGAAATCAAAGCGTCAAGGCTCATTGCGGCGTTTGCCGCGCTGGTCGAAGGAAGCAATGCCGCCTCGATGCCCGTTTTCGGATAAACGAGCTTTTTATAAAGATTATAGGCAGTCTTACCGTTTGTGAAAATACGGGAAGCACCGCTTTCATTGACTATTTTCAAAACGTCGTTCGGAATGGCATTTTTGATCGACGCGTCGGAGGAGCCCGTTATTTCGCAGCTTGCAATAACGTCCCAAAGTGCAACGCCGTTTTTCAAAAGAAGTTCCCTTTTTTCAAAAACGGTTTTGGGCGTATCCTCGTCAAATACCGCCGCCAAAACACGCCAGAAGCGGTTTTGCGGGTGGGCATAGAAAAATTCCTCCTCTCTCGATTTTACCGAGGGGAAGCTTCCGAGTATTATTATTTTTGAATTTTCATCGTAAACGGGCGGTATATTGTGAAGCTCCATTTTATCACCGTCTATATTATAGCGTATTTTTATCTTCTTTACAACTTATTTTTTATATCGCACTTGACAAACGGCGCCGAGCATATTATAATAATTAAAAATACTCGGGGCGGAGTGAAATTCTCCACCGGCGGTTAAAGCCCGCGAGCGCGTTTTCGCGCAGATTTCGGTGAAATTCCGAAGCCGACGGTAAAGTCCGGATGAAAGAGTATGGCAGCATTATATTTTTGTGTGCCCTTCCCCCGTTTTTACGGGGGATTTTTTTGTCCCCGAAGCTTTTAATTTTTTTAAAGGGGTTATTCCTATGAAGATCAAAAACAAAAACAGAACCGAGTTTTTGGTAAAGGTCGCAATGCTCGGTGCGGTATCCACCGTTTTAATGCTTATCGAGTTTCCGCTTCTTTTCATCGCACCGCCGTTTTACAAGCTCGATTTAAGCGAAATTCCCGTGCTGATTGGCACCTTTGCAATGGGACCTTTGGCAGGCATTCTCATTGAGCTTATAAAGGTCTTGTTGAATCTCGTTATAAACGGCACGATAACGGCGGGCGTGGGCGAGCTTGCAAACTTTGTTGTGGGCTGTTCATTCATCATTCCCGCAGGATTTATTTACAGACACAAAAAAACCAAATTAAACGCTTTCTTGGGGCTTTTGGCAGGCACCCTTACAATGGCAATCGTCTCTCTTCCCGTAAACGCCTTTGTTATGATACCCGCCTATATCACTCTTGCCGGATTTGAAAGGGAAATGATAATAGGTATGGGAAACGAGATATTCCCGTTTATAGATAATATCTTCGAGCTTTCTCTCTGCTGCGCCGTGCCCTTCAATCTTATCAAGGGAGTTATCATTTCGGTTATCACCTTTTTACTTTACAAGCCGATACATCCGCTTCTTAAGAAAATTTCATTTTAAAAGATGCAAGCAGCCGTTTTGGCTGCTTTCTTTTTTGAAAACAGAATGAATTTAAGCGGTTTTTCTTGAAAAAAATCTTATTATGTTATATAATATAGATTACTATATTTCAGCGGTGAGAATATGCAAAGAAAAAGGGTAATAATCAAAGCAATAAAAATAGCGGCGGGTGTAATACTTGCTGCTTCCTTGACCTTTCTCTTTTTTCAAAGCGGGAAAACACCCACTGACCTGAAAATACATTCCGTTGAGGTAACCTCCGCAGAGCAGTTTCTCGGAAATAATATAGAGAGTCGGCTTCGCTTCGGCGTTACCCTTTACAACAAAGACGGCGATGTTCTGAACGGCTACGTAAAGCCCAAGTCGGTAACTCTTTATTCCTCGGGCGGGGTTGTAAACGGGCTTGAGGTAATTGATACGGAAAGCGATTACATTAACGTTTACTGCGAGGTGGACGGAATAAGAAGCGAAACCGTTACGGTTTACAGAATATTCTCATCAAACCTTCCGATAGTCGTTTTAACTCCCAAGGGCGGCACCGCAGACCTTGCCTACGCCGAGCTTGCGGTCTATGATAACGGCAGCTACAACACCATTGCCGACATTCCCGAAAAATATGAAATAAAATATTCCGAGAGAGGCAACTGGTCAACCACCTTCCCGAAGCCTCAATACAATATAAAATTTCTGGATGCTCACGGAGCAGAGGTTGACGTACCGCTTTTGGGGATGACCGCCGGAAGCGATTTCGTCATGAGCAACACCTATTCCGATAAGTCGCTTATAAGAAATCTGCTTGCCTACCGCCTCGGAGAGCAAATGCTTGAGGCTTCACTCGAGAGCAGACTTTGCGAGGTGTGGATAGACCGTAACGGAAACGGTCAGTTGACCGATAACGAGTATTTCGGGGTTTATCTCATCGTTGAAAAGATAAACCGCAAAAACGTCGGTATCTCCAAGGAGGGCGGCTACCTTATCGCGAGAGATAAGGTCGGCTCCGACGACGTTTATTTCACCCTTTCCTCAGATATTTTCAAAAAGGATCACGGACTTGCCTATCCCTTTGCACAAAGAATAAAATATCCCACCGAGCTGAAAATAACCAAGCAGCAGATAAGGGATATCCAAACGGAGATAACTGCGCTCCACGAAATGCTTTTAACAGAGCCGATAACCTCGGTAAATTACAAGGACTATATAGATATCGACAGTTATATAAACGCCGTTTTGATAAACGAGGTATTGAAAAATGCCGACGGCTTCCATTTTTCAACCTATTTTTATAAAAATCCGGGTGAAAAGCTTAAAAGCGGTCCCGTTTGGGATTTTGACCTCTCCTGCGGAAATCTGGTAAGAGGCGACGGCACCCTTGCAAAGCCGACAGGCTTTTATACCGTAAACACCGAGTGGACTGCCCGAATGATGAACGATCCCGAATTCTTAAGCCTTTTAAAGGAACGATATTATCTTCTTCGTGAAAACGTTCTTTCAAACGAAAATATCCTCGGAATAATAGACGGTGCGGTATATGACCTGACTGTGCTCGGTGCGGCGGAACGCCATTTCAAGCGCTTCCCCGAGCTTATGAACGGAAGCTATAACCAAAGTCTGGGAAATCTTTTTACCGACACGGCAAGCTACGATGAGGAAATTTACGAAATGAAAAAATTCCTTACGGAACGTCTTGCCTGGCTTGACAAAGAAATAGAAAAGTTAAAATAAGAAAGTGAGAAACAAAATGAAAGCAATTATTACCGTACTCGGAAAAGACAGCGTCGGAATCATCGCAAGGGTAAGCGCGGAATGCTCCAACTACAAGGCAAACATTCTTGATATTACCCAGAAGGTATTTACCGACACCTTCGCAATGATAATGATGGTGGACACCTCTGAATTGAACACCGAATTCGCAGATTTCGCAGAGCATCTTGAGAAGCTCGGCAAAGAGCTCGGACTTGTAATAAAGGTTACTCACGAGGACCTTTTCAACTCAATGCACAGAATATAATTTATAAGGACGGCAAAAGAAATGATCAACGCATACGACGTTCTTGAAACGATAAAAATGATCGAGGAGGATAACCTCGATATAAGAACCGTTACAATGGGCATCTCCCTTTCCGACTGTGCCTCCGAAAGCATTGAAAAAAGTGCGGATAAGGTTTACGATAAGATAACCAAAAAGGCTGAAAAGCTTGTTGAAACGGCAAACAAAATCGAAAGAGAATACGGCATTCCCATAATCAATAAGCGAGTTTCGGTAACTCCCATTGCACAGCTTGCCTCCGCTGTCGACAAAGAGGACGTAAGCCTCTTTGCAAGAAAGCTTCAGGCTGCGGCAGACACCTTGGGAATCGATTTCCTCGGCGGCTACAGCGCTCTTGTGCAAAAAGGAATGACGAAGGGTGACCTGCGTCTCATAAACAGCATTCCCGAAGCGATTTCCGAAACCCGTTGCGTTTGCTCTTCGGTCAACGTCGGCTCAACGAGGGCGGGACTTAATATGGACGCGGTAAAGCTCATGGGTGAAACCATAAAGAAGCTTGCTTACATCACAAGAGATGACTCCTCGATAGGCTGCGCAAAGCTCGTGGTATTCGCAAACGCGGTTGAGGATAACCCCTTTATGGCAGGTGCCTTTCACGGCGCAGGCGAGGCGGAAACTGTTATAAACGTTGGTGTTTCCGGCCCCGGTGTTGTAAAAGCAGCTCTTGCCAAGGCACCCGACGCAGATATAACCGAGGTTGCGGAGATAATCAAGAAAACGGCATTCAAAATAACCCGAATGGGTCAGCTTGTAAATAAAATAGCTTCCGAGCGCCTTGGCGTAATGTCGGGAATAGTTGACCTTTCACTCGCCCCCACTCCCGCAATAGGCGACAGCGTTGCGAGGATTTTGGAGGAGATAGGTCTTTCTCACACAGGCTCGGCAGGAACAACCGCCTGTCTTGCAATGCTCAATGACGCAGTCAAAAAGGGCGGCGTAATGGCTTCAAGCCACGTAGGAGGTCTTTCGGGCGCCTTTATCCCCGTATCCGAGGACGAGGGTATGATAGAGGCCGTGAGAATGGGCGCTCTTTCGCTTGAAAAGCTCGAGGCTATGACTGCCGTCTGCTCTGTAGGTATCGATATGATAGCCGTTCCCGGCGACACTCCCGCAGAGGTAATTTCCGGTCTTATTGCCGACGAGGCGATGATAGGTATAATAAATTCAAAGACCACCGCTGTCCGCGTTATCCCCGCCTACGGCAAAACGGTGGGCGACGAGATATCCTTCGGCGGCCTTTTGGGAAGCGCTCCCATAATGAAGATAAGCACCGAGTCGCCTCTCAAATTCATCTCACGCGGCGGCAGGATTCCCGCTCCCATACAGAGCCTTAAAAACTAAAGGTACGGTAACGCTATGAAAAAGGCATTAAAACGAATTTTCCTCGTTTCGCTTGCGGCATTGCTTCTTTTGTCGTTTTGCGGCTGTTTGAATATGGAGATTGACAATTCAAGTCAGGCAACTCCTACCAATATCGACGAGGTGCGCTATAACTGGCTTATTCTTTATGATAAGAAAAATGCCATCTACAATGAGCTTAAGTCAAGCGGCTACGATTTCAAGGAAGACGCTTTGGGCTTTAACCCCATAGACCTTGAAATGTTTGCGCTCGGTCAGGAAATGCCCGATATCGACGGTTATATTACGGTTAACGCCCTTGCAAAGCTCGAAAAAAGAGTAGTCGCCGTTACCGATGCGATAAATGAGCTTTACGACAAGGTCTTTCCCGAGGAAAGCTCATCGGACGTATAATGAAAAAATCTCACTCCGCGGAGTGAGATTTTTTATTTTAATAAACGTATTCAAATTCAAAGCCGCAAAGATCGACGGTATCGTTTTCCTCAACGCCTGCTTTTTCAAGTGCCTTGAAAACGCCCTCGCGTTTAAGCAGCTTCTGGAGATTCATAAGCGACTCGTAATCGTCGGTGTTGGTGGTGCTCATAATTCTCTCTATCCACTTACCCTCTACCACGAACTTTTCGTTTACGCGGCGGACGGTGAATTTTTCCTCTTCTGTGTTATCGACAGGCTGATAGGTAGGCTCAAACTCCTCGGGAACGGGAATATCCTTAATTGCTTCCCACGCGCCCTCGATAAGCTCTCTTACCCCGTCTCCGGTTACCGCCGATATTATGAAATAGGGGGCGCCAAGCTTTTTAAGCTCATTTTCCGCTTCACTCAGCATTTCCTCGTCGCACACCTCTTTTTTGGTGGCAACGATTATCTGCTTCTTTTCGGAAAGCGGCTTTGAGAATTTAAGAAGCTCACCGTTTATAGCCTCGATTTTTGAAGATATCGCCTCTGCGCCGTCGGAAAGATCAACGAGATGCAAAAGAAGGCGGCATCTCTCAATATGCCTCAAAAAGCGGTGACCGAGTCCTGCGCCCTCGCTTGCGCCTTCGATTATTCCGGGGATATCGGCCATTACGAAGCTCTCCTCATCGTCAACTCTTACGACGCCCAAGGAGGGAGTAATGGTGGTGAAGGGATAATCGGCGATTTTGGGCTTTGCGCCGCTTACAACCGACAAAAGAGTTGATTTTCCCGCATTGGGAAAGCCGAGAAGACCTACGTCGGCAATTACCTTAAGCTCAAGGATAACCTCAAACTCCTCGCCCGTGATACCGAGCTTTGAGAAGCGGGGTATCTGCCTTGTAGAGGTTGAAAATCGGGTGTTACCGAAGCCGCCTTTACCGCCCTTTGCAATAAGCACGGGCTCCTCGGTGCAGATATCGCGGATAAGGGCGCCGCTCGCGGCATCTCTTATAAGGGTGCCAAAAGGAACTCTTACGATAAGATCCTTACCGCCCTTGCCCGTCATATTCTTGCTTTTTCCGTTCTCGCCGTTTTCGGCAACAAACTTTTTGTGATAACGAAAGTCGGCAAGTGTGTTTAAGTTGCGCGAGGCAACGAAATAAACGTCGCCGCCCTTGCCGCCGTCACCGCCGTCGGGTCCGCCTGCGGCAACGTATTTTTCGCGGTGGAAGGAAACGGCACCGTGGCCGCCGTCGCCTGCCTTGATATAAATTTTTGTGTAATCAACAAACATAATATTACCTCTTTGCTATGAGATAATTATACCCCGATATGAACCATATCGGGGTATGTGATCTTGTTAGGCTTTTGCGTAAACGCTAACCTGCTTGCGGTCTTTGCCTACTCTTTCGAATTTTACTACTCCGTCAATAAGTGCGAAGAGTGTATCGTCAGAGCCGATGCCCACGTTGTTTCCGGGATGAATCTTCGTGCCGCGCTGTCTCATAAGAATATTGCCTGCGAGAACGAACTGACCGTCAGCTCTCTTCGGACCTAAGCGCTTGGACTCGGAATCACGGCCGTTTTTTGTGGAGCCCATACCTTTTTTATGTGCAAAAAACTGAATACTGATTCTAAGCATTTATCACACCTCCGTAATGTGAATAGTGATATTTTTGGGATATTCCTCTTTGATAAGTCTTGCCTCCGACAAAAACGTCTTTAAAACAGTTTCACTGTTTATGTCGGGGCTTTTGACCGTTACGCTTATCACTGCGTTTTCCTCGTTAACAGAAACGTTTACCTGATGGGCAAACGCATCGAGCATATTTGCCGTGTATCTCACAGCCTCGGATATTGCGGCGCAGACAACGTCGTTGCCCTTCTCGCCTCTACCCGCATGCCCTACCGAAGAAAAGCCGAAAAGCTTGCCGTTTTGTTTAAAAAACGTAAGGGTGTTCATAATTAAAGATTGATGGACTCGATCTGAACCTTGGTGTAAGGCTGTCTGTGACCGGTCTTGTTGCGATAGGTTTTCTTGGCCTTATACTTGAAAACGATGATTTTCTTGTCTTTGCCGTTTTTGAGAACCTTTGCAGATACGGATGCGCCCTCGATTACGGGAGCACCGAATGTGAACTTGTCTTCTTTGCAAGCTGCAAGTACGGTATCAAAGCTGATTGCGTCGCCTTCGTTTGCTTCGATTTTTTCGATGAAGATGATTTCGCCTTCCTGTACTTTGTACTGCTTTCCGCCGGTTTCGATAACTGCGTATGTCAAAACAAAGCACCTCACTTTCTTATAGACTCGCTACGGCAGGTAGGTCGCAAAAATGCGCCTTTTCAGAACCCGAAATATGCGGCTTTAGTACTATACCACAAATCAGTAAATATGTCAAGGATTTTTTGCATTTTTCCTTTAAAAAACTTCATTTTTTGCATTTTTTCTTAAATTGACGCCCTTTTTTCAAAGTCCGTCATTTGCTTCTTCCGGTGTTTTCTCTTATAAACGCTTCAATTTCTCTTTTAAGCTCTGCCTTTGTGAGATTTCTCTTTGAAACCTCGGGCTTTATTATGAATATTGCCTGCTCGAAAAGTCCGTTTCTTCCTTTTACTATTACAGCGTTTTTTGCCGTTCCCTTTATCATAAGCCGTTCCTCCGTTTTTTAGGAATATTTTGCTCCCTTTCCCCTTCTTTATGCGGCGGATATTTTAATTGCTATTACCGATTTATCGTCGTTTGCTTTTTTCGATATAAGACGGGCGCAAAGGTCGGCGGGGGAAGCGGCGGGAAGCCTTGCGATTTCCGTTCTCACGTCGCGGTGGGCCTCATAAACGCCATCGGACATCATTATTATTACGTCGCCGTTTCTTAACGAAAAGGGAGTCTTATCATATTCGCCGCCCGAGGAAAGCCCCGCGGGAAGAGTCGATGAGGCGATCTCATAAACCGTTTTGCCTCTTTTGACAAAGGAGGGCGCCGCGCCCGATTTTATAAACTCCGCCTTGCCGTTATGAAGGTTTAAGGTAAAGACGTCAACGGTGGCAAAGGAAACTCCCTTTTCGGTATCTGCAAAGGCGGAGTTTACCGCCCGCATTGCCGATTTGCCGTCGAAGCCTCTTGAAAGCACCGTTTTCAAAAGCTTTAACGTCATTCTTGAATCTGCCATTGCCTCGGCGCCCGAGCCCATTCCGTCGGAAAGGGCGGCAAAAAATCTGCCGTCGTCGGTTTCAAAGCGGGTGATCGAATCGCCGCATATCCCGCTTCCGTTTTTCCCCTCGGTCGCACCCGAGCAGGTCGCCTTATATTTTTCACGGGGAGTAAGCTTTACCGTGTAGCCGTCTTCGCCCTCTTCTCTGGAAATAACCTTATATTCTCTTCCCAAAAGCTCCGAGACCTCATTTGCAAGACGTTTGTCGGCGGGGAGCGAGGCAGTCTTCCCCGAAAGCGTTATTTTTTTAATTCCGAATGCCTCGTCAATTACCGCAGACGGATATTTTTCACCGAATGACGAAAGATAATCTTCCATCGTCGCGTCAGCCGTCGGAGCGTTTTCCGCGCCGTCTTTTATCATTTCAGCCGCGTTGCGATAGGCGTCCCCCAGGGGCGTTATCCCAATCGTTTTTTCGGAAATAAATCCGAAGATATCCTCTGCCCTTTCACACCTCGCCGCAAGCTGCTCCTTTTTATTTTTTGCACTGACCCCGTTTAGCTTTTCAAAAGCCGCCGCCGAGAATATTGAAACCGTTTCGTCATATAGCTTTCCGTAGCACGAGAAGCGTTTTTTGCATTTTTTGCAGTATTTTTCCTCGGCATCTTCCGCCGTTTTCATTGCCTTTTTGTAAGGGTCGTGTTCCTCGATAACGTCGGCGGTGTCCAAAAGAGCGTCTGCCGTCCTTTTAAGCTTTTCGCTCACTGCCGCCGATAACGCGCTTTTGGGCACCGCTACAAAGCCGTCTGCGGCAAGCTGCCCCTTTGAGATCTTTTCCTTCAGCTTTTTCGGAAGCAAAATAAACAAAACACCTGCAACGGTGAAGGAAACGGCAACCGCCGTAGCGGCGCCGAAAAAAATCGAGACCGCCGTGGCGGCGCCGAGAGAAACCGATGCTAAAACGGCCTTATTCTTTGCGGAGAAGATGCCCGCCGCCGCACCGCTTACCGAAAGGAGAGCGATATACAACGGGTCTTTAAAGAAAAGAGAGGCAAAGGCTCCGATAACCACACCGTAAACCGTTGAGGCGGTGATCCCGCCGTTTTCGGCGGCAAGAAAAATAATAAGCGCGGAAAGCGTAAGTCCGACGTTTATTCCGACTGCCTCAAATCGGTAAAATGCGGGAATGGCCGCCGAAATAATCAGCGCCGCCGAAAAAGCCTTTTGCAATCTGTTTTGGCTTCCGTAAAGCGCGGAAGAAAAAATATAGGTGAATGCGGCGGCACCGAGAGAAGAAATAAAAAAGCTCCAAACCGCAAGGGCGGTAAAATCACCGTCGATCAAGGTGATGATCTTTGAAACGAAAACGAAGGAAAAGACCGAAAAGCAAATATAGCCCCTCGAAACCTCTATGCCCTGTCTTTTAAATACTGCCTTTAAAGCAAAAAGAACCGCAGCGGTTATATAAAACGCAGGCTCCGATATAATATAATATCCGATCACAGCACCCGCGCAGGCGGCAAACGAGCCTGTGCCGCAGGTCGCGGCAAAAAAGGCTATTCCGAGAGGCGACGCGCTTCCGAAAAGTCGAAATGACGAGAAGATAACTCCCGCAAGAAAATAAAAAAGCGGGAAAAGTGTTTTATCCTTAATGTTTTCGAGGTATTCCTTAAGTCTCGGTCTTATTACCGATTTTTCCGTGATTTTCGACATATCTGATTTTCCTTCCGATAGTTTCTCGGTTGGATTATAGCCAAAAAGTAAAAAAAATAATGTCAAAAGCTATCCTTTTTTCAAAAAAGCTTTTGACATTATCCGCATTCGTTTCGGTGGTTATTGCCGAATTTTGTTTTTTGGGTTTTTATTTTTTGTTTTGCTGTCTTAATTTGTTTTCCGAATTTTTCATTATGTTGTTTATCGAAGAAAGCACGGTGCCGAATTCCGCCTCAAGCCCTTCCTCGGTAACCGCTTCGCCGTTTGCGGTCTTCGAGGCGTTTATAACGTTTACAAGCCCTTCCTCTCTTGCCGCAAGAAGAAGCTTATAATAATCGTCCTTTAGTCCGAAGAAATCCTCGCTGTTAGCGGGATTTGTGAGATACGCCGTGCGGAAGCCGTTATAAACGGCAAGCAATATATCGTCGGAAACGGCGGAGGTAAGCTCGTTTGAATTGATCTTCTCAAGCATATTGTAAAGCACGTTTACGCCGTTATAAATGAGCTTTCTGTTTAAAACGGGAAGCACCGAGGCGCCCATCATCTTGTCGGATCTTTCAAGCTTGTTCTGAACCTCGGCTTCGTCCTCGGCGGTTGCCTCATTAAAGACTTCGTCGGGATCCTCGGGGATCATCTCGTTTCTGTCGTCGGTGATGCCAAGCAGCCAATCGACGGTAACGCCGTAATAATCGGCGGCGCGGCTCAAAAACTCAAGACCGCACTCGCGTATTCCCTTTTCGTAGTGTGACAAAAGGCCTTGCGATATTCCAAGCCCCTCTGCCGCATCCTTTTGCTTTATTTTCTTTTCGGCACGAAGCTCCAAAAGTCTTGCCGCCAAAATGCCTGTGATTCCGTCCATTTTCTTTTCCTTATCCAAAAAGCACGCGATAAGGCGTGCTTTTCTTTTTTATTTTATATCCTTTTTATAGTTTACAGAAACTATTATGAGCGCAAGAAGAAGTATTACCGAAAATACGGCAAATACCAAAATAACGGTCATCTCCCTGTCGCGAAGAGCGAGATTTTCATTTTCCAGCTTCTCTATCTGCGATTCAAGCAGGCTTGTATAGCTATCGGGGGCAGAGGGCTCCTCCGAGGGGAGATCCGAAGGAAGATCGGAGGGAAGGTCCGAAGGAGTATCCGAAGGAAGATCGGAGGGAGTATCGGAGGGGATATCCGAAGGAATATCCGACGGAGTATCCGAGGGAATGTCCGACGGGATATCGGAGGATTCGACCTCCTCGGGCTGACGGGTAACGGTTATCGAATAGGTCTTTTTAGTAACTCCGTCCTCGGCGGTTACCGTTATCTTAACGGTGTTTACGCCTTCCTTGAGCTTTGTGTTACCGCTTACCTTTACCTTTGCGAATTCGCTTGAAGCCTCGTAGTTTACCTTTATCGAGGTGGTTTCAAACGGCACCGATATGTAATAGGAGGTTTTGGTTGACGAGAATTTTCCGTTAAGCTCAAAATCGGTTACCGAAAGCTCCTTTAAGGTTGCATCGGTGGAAAGAAGCTTGCCGACCGTGACTGTTTTTGCCTCACCGAGATTGAAGTCGGTTACGGGAATAAAGTCGGTTTTCTCTTCATTCCAGCCTTCAGCCACAAAATATTTGAGGTCGCCCATTTTGAATTCCAAAACGGTATCCTTTTCTACCTCTTCCTTCACCGTGAAGGTGTAGGTGAAAAGCTCCTCGGTGTATTTCGAAAGAGATTCGTCGCCGTTTTTAAGGAACATCCATACCTCGAGCGTTGCCTTTTCGGGAGTAGCCTCGTCAGTATGTAAAAAGGTTCTCGTATCGAGTCCCGACTCGGTTATATTTCCGCTGAACTTTATATTTTCATCCTTATCAACGGTAAGCTTTGTGGGGTCGAACTCTATCGCCGCCTGAAAGCTCGCAATACCGCCCGGGCAATAATCCGCAAAGTTTTTGACCTTCACCGTTACCTTTACCGTTTGGGTGGGGTGAACCTCCGTTTTATCTGCTTCAATATAAAATTCTGGGCCGCCCTCGGCAAAGGATATTACCGAAAAGGCGGGAATAACTGCCGTTACGGCAACCAAAGCCGCAAGCAAAAGTGATAAGAATTTTCTCATCAGGATTTCTCCTTTTTTAAATGCTGAAAGAGTATATGTTAAAATTATACTATATATTACCGAAAAATTCAAGTGAAAGTTATGTGAGTTAATTTAAGGTGAGCTTCATATCTCCCGTTTTGATAAGTCCGAGCTTTCTGAGTATCTCATTAAAGATAAACGAAAGCACTGCGGGCAAAACAAGACACACGAGAACAAGGCCTATCCACATCATCGTGCTGTGCTCGGTGCCGTCTATTACTCCTATCGGACCAACAAGTCCGCAGGTGCCCATGCCTGCCGCAACGCCCGAGCATTTGAGCTTGAATACCATAGTCGAGATGGGGCCTGTTACCGCCGCCGCAAGGGTGGGAGCGAGCCAGATTATAGGCTTTTTGATAATATTTCCCATCTGGAGCATCGAGGTTCCGAGACCCTGCGAAACAAGGCCGCCCCATCTGTTTTCTCTGAAGCTGATTACCGCAAATCCGACCATCTGGGCCGAGCAGCCCGCAACGGCGGCGCCGCCGGCAAGCAAAAGGCCCTCTGCGGTGCCGTTTGCAACTGCCGCTTCAACGGCAGAAGCGGAAAATATCATTGCACATATTGCCGCGCTGGAAATGGGAAGGGTGAGAATTACGCCCACAACAACCGAAACTATCATGCCCATAAAAAGAGGCTGGAAGGTGGTTGCGGTTGCAATAAACACACCGAGATAATACATAACGTAGGCTACCGCGGGGCAAAGGACCCACGCCGCAAAGAAGCCCGAAAATATCGTTACTATGGGGGTTACGAGAATATCAACGGGAGTCTTTTTTGAAACAAGGCTTCCCACGCCGCAGGCGATAACTACCGCAAAAAACGCTCCTGCGGGACCTGCGCTGTAAAAGATATCGGCAGCTCCCTTTGCGGTTACCGCCCAGCCTGTTATCTCACCGTTTGTAAGTGCGGCGCCGAAGGCGTTACCGATGCTTCCCACGACCGCAGACGAAAAGATGATAAGCGGAGGCATTTTAAGAGAAAAGGCTATCGCAACGCCTATTGCCATTCCCGTTGCGCCCGAGGCAAAGGAGGATACGGTGTTGAATATTTCAACTCCCGTATATTTGCCTATCGTTCCGAGGATCGTTCCCATAAGCAACGTTGCGAAAAGTCCAAGCGCCATACCGCTCATGGCATCTAAAAATACGAGCTTCAAAAGAGCTTTGATCTTTTCCGAAAAGGTCTTTTTAACCAAGCTTTTTTCTTTCATTTTCTATCGCTTCCTTAAACGTTTTATATATTTTATCACTTTTTTCCTTTTTTGACAATATTCTTTTAATAATTTAAGGGATATAAAAAAATATTTGAGTTAAAATAATCCCAAAAGGAGGTTTTTAAGTTGGATTTTTATTCCGACCTTGCCCTTGAAGAAAGGGAACGTCATTTAAACGAGGGCAAAGAGGATAAGGGCTACACCGTAACGGAGCTTGAAAGCGGAGGCTTTTCGGTCACGAGAGTTGACGTCTTTTCCGACGAGGGTGAAAAGGCTTTAAACAGAGAAAAGGGATTTTACAGCACCGTTTTCATAGACGATTTTTCCATTCCCGAGGAAAGCTTTGACAGTGCGGTTTCGGTTATTGCCGCAGAGATCGAAAAGGCCGCCTCCCTTTCCGACGAGGAATCGGTGCTCGTCGTAGGTCTCGGAAACGACGGTATAATGCCCGATGCCCTCGGTCCCGCCGTTTTGAAGAAAACGGTGGTGACGCGCCACCTGATACAAAACGCCCCCGATATCTTTTTCGGCGAGAATATGAGAGAGGTCTTCGGGATAGTGCCCGGCGTGCTCGGGCAAACGGGACTTGAAAGCTTTGAAATCGTGGAAAGCATAGTAAAAAAAGCCAAGCCCGACCTCGTCCTGCTCATAGATTCGCTTGCCGCGCGAAATCTCGAAAGGCTTACAAAGGCCGTGCAGATATCGGACCGCGGTCTTATACCCGGAGGAGGAGTCGGAAATTCAAGGGCGGAAATAAGCAAGCGCACCCTCGGTGTAAGATGCGTTTCGGTTGGTATTCCGACGGTAGTCGCCGCCGAAAGCCTTATAACCGACAGCTTAAAAAAGGCGCTTTCCTCAAAGGGATTGACCGATATCTCGCCCGACGACGTTATAAAAGGAAGCCTCTCCCCCTTCGAGGCATCGCTTATCGTAACCCCGAAGGATATTCGGAGAATTATCGCGCAGTCGGCAAAGGTCACCGCCTATGCCATAAATTCGGCGCTTCATCACCGTCTTTCCTGTGACGCTATATCCGATTGGCTGAATTACTGAATATTTTTTATAAAAATCGCATAGTCTTAAACGATTAAAAACCGAAGGGCTGTGTAAATTTATGGTTGTTCGTTCAAAATTCAAATTCAAAAGACTTTTCTCATTTTTTGCCGTTTTTCTGATTTTTTCTCTGCTTTTAAGAGGCGGGGCAGCAGTTTTTAACACCGAAACGGTTTTTGATACCCTCTTTTTAAAATATAAAAGCGATTTACTGCCATCATTTCTCTATCCTGCCGCAGGGCTTTATATTCCCGCTTTGGGCGAAGATGAAAAGAAAGAAAGCGTGCCGCAGTCCTCTTTTCCGTCTTCCTCCTTGTCCTCGGAGCCGACAAGCTCGGTTCCCTCCGAGGAGGGAAGGCTTTACTTTAAATCGAAAACAGCAAATCTTTTCCCCACCGAGAGCGACGGACTTTCATATTACGGAAGGATTTTCGTAAACGAAAAGGGTGTTGACGTCAAAAAGCTTTTTGCAAAGCCGCTTGAGGTGAAAAGCAAAACGGTGATTATAATATGCAGCCATTTCACCGAGGGATACAGTGAAAGCATCGACCGCTACTACCCCGATTCTCAAAGCACCGCCGACGTTACGAAAAACGTTTTCGGCGTTGCCCTCTCTCTTGCCGCGGCGCTTGAACAGCTCGGTGTAAGAGTTATAATAGATGATACAGCCTTCGACTCACCTCATCAGAACGGAGCCTTTGAAAGAAGCGGCGAGGCGTTAAGGGAGCTTGTTTCAAAAAATCCCGATGCCGCCCTTATTATTGACCTTCACCGCGATACTCTCAAGGAAGAAAACCTCACCGGAATACGTACCGCCGCCTCCTACGGCGGCACACCCGTAGCGCAGCTTTCTCTTTCGGTGCCCGAAAACAGCTCGGAGGGTTACTATGAGGCGTCAAAGATCTTTGCTTTAAAGCTTCAGCAGATGCTTGAAAGCGAATGTCCCACCGTTACCCGTCCGATAACCTTCCTTTCGGGGAATTACGGCTACGACGGAGATATTTTACGGGTCATTTTAACTGTTGGCAGTCAATCGAACACCGTTTCGGAAGCTAAAGATGCGGCAAAAATTGCCGCAAAGGCGATTTTCGCCGTTATTTCACAGAAAGGAAATTAAATGAAAAGGAATCTTGAAAGCAAGGTGGAAAGGATACTTTCCCAAAGAATAACTCCCGTTTCGGCGCTTTATCTTTGTAATGAGCAGGCGCCGAAAAATCGCAGGCGCATAAATTACAAGCTGCTTTTTGCCTTTCTTGCCGTCTTTGTTTTTTGTTTTTTTCTGACTGCCGCCGACTACGCCAACCGCGACCTCGGAAATTTCGGCTCGAGGGGACTTTTTTCGCTTTCGGTGATTGGAGAGAAGCTGAATATCGTCTTTTTCAACGAGGATCTTTCCGTTACCCTTCCTCCGATTGCCGTATCTCTTCTGGAGGCGCTTGACCGTTTCTTTAACAGTTTTTAAGCTACCCGAATAGTATGTCAGTGCAGACTGTTTGTCTGCAACTAATGCTGCGAGGTAAGAAGGATGAAAAAAGAAATTTGGGTAAAATCGTTCACCTACGCAATGAAGGGAAAGCGTCTTCTTGAAAAGAAAGCGATATCCGCAGAGGTAGTGAAAAAAGCAGAGGACTGCGGCTGTGTTTACGTTATACGCTACGATGATAAGGGAAGCGGCTTTGACGTAAAAGAGTTTCTTTTGCAAAGCGGCGTAAGGCTTTTACAAAAGGAGAATGAGCCGTGATATACCTCGATAACGCCGCAACCACCTATCCGAAGCCAAAAGCCGTCACGGACGCCGTTACCCGCGCTCTTTCAGAGCCGTTTTCAAACCCCGGAAGGAGCGGACACGCTCCCTCGTTAAGAGCAGGCGAGACGGTTTTCAAGGCAAGGGAAGAGATAGGCGAGCTTTTTAACTGCGCTCCCGAGGAGGTTATTTTTACAAAAAACGCCACCGAGGCGCTCAATACCGCAATTAAAGGAAGCTTTTTTAAAGGAACGAAAAAGAGTATTGTGATCTCCGATCTTGAGCACAATTCGGTTTTAAGACCCGTCTGTAAGCTTGAAAATTCCGGCGCTTTTTGCAGTATTTTGTCCACAGACGGCTCGGACGCCGACATATTGAAGCGGTTTTCGGCGCTTCCGCTCGAAAAGGTGGGAATTATGGCAATAACCCACGCCTCAAACGTCACGGGACGTATCTTACCCGTAAGGGAGCTTATAAGGCTTGCAAAAAGCAAGGGGATCGTTACGGTGATCGATGCCTCGCAGACGGCAGGCTCATTTGACATTTCTTATGAAACGGAAGGCGCCGATTTCGTCTGTGCGGCGGGTCACAAGTCGCTTTACGGGCCGATGGGCACGGGAGTTTTAATTGCAAGAAACGAAGCGGATACCCTTATCGAGGGCGGTACGGGAAGCTTATCTCTCGAGAGAGAGATGCCCGATTTCACCCCGGAGCGCTTCGAGGGCGGTACCTTGAATTTTCCCGGCATTGCGGGGCTTTTTGAGGGTGTGAGTTTCATAAAAGAAAAGGGTCGGGAAAGCATTTTACAGGCAAAACGCATTCTCATTTCCGAATGCCGCGAAAGGCTTTTACGGATCAAAGGGATCACCGTTTATTCGGAAAAGGAAACTGCAGGTATTGTTTCCTTTAATATTTCGGGACTTCCCTCCGGAAGGAGTGCGGATCTTTTAAACGAGATGGAAATATGTGTGAGAAGCGGACTTCACTGTGCGCCGCTTGCCCATAAAAAGCTCGGGACCTTGAATAACGGCGTTATACGAGCCTCATTCGGAGCGTTTAATACCGAAAACGAGGTTTTGGAGTTTTGTAACGCAGTGGGTGATATTGCGAAAACGGTCTGCCGTTAAGGCAGACCGTTTTGATTTTTGTTTATCATTTCGCGCAAAGCTTCTTTCCGCTACGCGTGGAGCGCCTATTTCTTGTAAGGATACAAGAAATAGGAAAAGAAAATCCTTTTGTAAGGGGGGGATTTCGATCCCCCCTTACCCGGCGCTACCAAAGATTTAATAAAATCCAAAGAAAGTGATTTTGCGAAGTCGGATCGTAGCCATGTCGTTCTGTGAGCCAAGGAGTT
>JAZQKU010000082.1:0-5052 GCA_045542315.1 Eubacteriales bacterium
TACCGTGAAGCTTGCTTTGCTTTTTATAAGGAATTTGGATTTTATTGTATTTTCAAGGGTTTTGAAGAAAAGCTCGACTACCTTACAATCGTAAGCCTACGCTCGCTTTTCTCCAAAAATAACTTCGTTTTTCTTCCTCTGTTTCAGTCTGCAGACTTTGTCTACAGACTGAACAGCTCGCATCAAGCGAGCTGTTTTTTGTTAAATTATACTTTTGTTCAATCAAAAACGATCATACCGAAAAATGGTAAAATACCGTCCTTGTAGTCATATTCCATACCGCAATCCTCGGCAAGCTTTTTGACGTAAATACAGTATGCCGACATACACGAAAAACGGTAATCGGGATATGCGCACGGCTCAGATGATTGAAGCTTGCAGGGATTGCAAAGATTACATCCGCTTGAGCCGACCATAAAGCAATCGTGGCCGTTTTCCCGTATAAGCTTTAACAATCTCATCGCCGAAGCATTGTGTACACGCTTGGATTCTTTAAATGCGCCCGTGTCGTTGAAATCGCTTATTTCCCACTTTTTTTGCAAAACCAACGCTTTGCTGTGCTGCAGAACACGCGCCTTCATTTCATCGGGCGTGCCGCAATCGGGAGGGCAGGAATAGTTGGCTCCGTACTGACCGCATAGATTCTCCTCGCAGTAGGGACGGAATGAGGCATCGAACACTATTTTTGCCGTGTCAATAACCTCGGCGCTGTCAAACCCTTCCTCAAGAGCCGCTTTTATCAATTCGTTTTTAGTCATAATACTAACAGAATTAAAGCTTGTTGATGTCCGCGTCCGTGATAAGCTTAAAGCCTGCGTTGGAAAGAACGCTTTCCGCTTCTTCATTCTCTTCAACTCTCAAAACAACGTATGCGTGTTTTTCGGTACGTGTCATAAATGCATAGAGATATTCCACGTTGATACCTGCGTGATCAAGAACGTTAAGAGCAGAGGTGAGCTGACCGGGCTCGTCGCCTATCTTTACACCCACTACGTCGATATTCTTGATAAGATAACCGTTTTCGGTCAATACCTTTTCTGCGGTTTTATTATCGTTAACTACTATACGCAAAATTCCGAAATCCTGCGTTTCGGCAATAGAAAGCGCTCTTAAATTGATATTGTTCTTCGAAAGTGTTTCCGTAACACACGCTACAGTTCCTTTTTTGTTCTGGATGAATACAGTTAATTGCTTAATAGCCATATTTAATGCCCCTTTCTATATTATGCAAGCTTATACAAGCTTTCTCTTGTCGATAACACGAACCGCTTTGCCTTCGCTTCTTGCAATGGTCTTAGGCGGAACAAGATGAACCTTGGGATTAATACCCAGCATTGTTTTCATCGCATTCGCCAGAGTTTTTTCCATAGCAAGCACTTCGCTTACCTTATCGGTGAACATTTCGGATGTCATTTCAACGTTTACGTCGAAGGTGTCGGTGTTCTTGACACGGTCAACAACTATCTGATAGTTAGGCTGATAGCCTTCGTTGAGAAGCACGGTTTCGATCTGGCTGGGGAACACGTTTACACCGCGGATGATAAGCATATCGTCGGTTCTGCCCATAGGCATAGCCATTTTAACGAGCGTTCTGCCGCAAGAGCATTGTTTGCGGGTAAGAACACAAATATCACGGGTGCGGTAACGGAGAAGAGGGAAAGCCTCTTTGTCGAGCGAGGTGAAAACAAGCTCGCCCTTAGAACCTTCGGGAAGTACTTCGCCGGTATCGGGATCGATTATTTCTGCATAGAAATGGTCCTCGTTGATGTGCATACCCGTCTGTTCGCTGCATTCGAAAGCAACGCCGGGACCTGTTGTTTCGGTAAGACCGTAAATATCGTACGCCTTAATGCCGAGAGTTTCTTCGATGCCCTTTCGCATCTCTTCTGTCCAAGGCTCTGCGCCGAAAATACCTGCTTTCAAGGGAATGTCTTCGGGTTTGTAGCCCTGCTCCTTCAATGTTTCGCCGATATATGCGGCATAGGAAGGAGTACAGCAGAGAATGGTCGCATTAAGGTCCATCATAAACTGTATCTGTCTTTCGGTGTTACCCGAGGACATAGGCAAGGTCAAGCAACCTACCTTGTGAGAACCGCCGTTAAGACCGGGACCTCCCGTGAAAAGTCCGTAGCCGTATGCAACCTGGCAAACGTCCTTTTTGCTGCCGCCTGCCGCATATATTGCACGTGCACAGCAATCCTCCCACAAATCAACGTCGTTTTGAGTGTAAAAAGCAACTACACGGCGTCCGGTTGTGCCCGAGGTAGACTGGATGCGTACACAGTCTTCGAGAGGCTTCGCCAAAAGACCGTAGGGATATGCATCGCGCAAGTCGGCTTTTGTAAGGAAGGGAAGCTTGTGAAGATCCTCAATACCCTTGATATCTTCGGGTTTAACACCCTTTTCGTCCATAAGGTTGCGGTAATAAGCTACGTTGTCGTAAACGTGTTTTACCTGCTTAACAAGCTTTTCTGACTGAAGCTTTTTCATTTCTTCAGCAGACATAGTTTCAATTTCTTTTTGGAAGTAGTTCTGTGCCATTTGAAATGTCCTTTCGAATTTGATGGAATTTGTTTTACAGCTTCGATTAAACTAATCGGAAGGTAAAGAAAACAAAAACGTCCTCTGCATTCCGATTAAGAATACAGAGGACGAGAAAATCGAATCTCGCGGTACCACCTCAGTTTGCTGTCATCTCGCGGTGACAGCCTCGACAGGTACTTGCATACCCTTGTTCTGTGACGGGAACACCCGTTGCATCCTACTAAAGATCACTCTCATTCAGCGCACTGCTAACAGAAGGAATTCGAGAAGGACGCCCCCTTTGCCTCGCACCGACCGGCAACTCTCTCCAGGTTCTTTCCGACCTACTGGTTTCTGCTGAAACGCATTTTACTTTGGTATTGTATCACTTTATTTTTTGGTTGTCAATAATTAATTTGATTTTTTGCGGAAATTTTAACGATAGCCTCGGTAACGTTTCAGAATAAGCTTTACGCTTTGATTATATGAAACAGGAGAGGAAGGGGAAAACGTTTGTTTTCACTCTTGGCTCCTTCCTATCAGCGGGGGTTATTTATTCGGGAATCTTACAATACGTAATAATATTGCCGTTAACCGTTATCGTAACTTTATCACCGATTTTTAAAAGAAGCATTTTTTCAAAATCCGCCGCCTTGGCTTTGTAGATGTTATTGTCGGTGTCGATAAGATAAATATATGTATTTCCGTCTATGTCGATATATTTGATATCGGATACGGTAACGCTTTTTTCTTCGGTATTATCAGGTAGATCTGCTGTATCAATGCCTAAAAGTTTTTTGTACTTTTCTATACATTCAGTCTGTGTAGCCGCTGTGGTAACAATATTATACTGTTCTACGTTAACCGCCGCATAAAGCTTAACAAGTCCGCCGGAATCCTTCAAAACCATTATGTATGTCGGATTACCGTTGACATTTATAAGCGAGGGGAAGGATGCTTGGTAATTCTTTTCTTGAACCTCGCCCTCGGCTGAAGACATAGCGGATTTTTCGTCGGCGCCTGCAATTGAGTAATATCTGCTTTCGCCCGTGCGTTCATTGGCAAGAAGAAAACCGATGTTGGAGCTGTCGCCGTTTAAAGAAGTAATTCCGGTATAAATCCAAATATCGCCGTCCTTGGCAACATATCCGTAATCGGCTGCAGGGGTAGAATCCTCGGATTCGTCGGCGATATAGGTTGTTACCTGCTTGCAGCCTTTTTTTGCGAAAAGACTGTTTGCAAATCCGTTTTGATACATTCCGTACCAGTTGTATTGGTCACACAAAAGGTTGCCGTCAAAAACAACGTCTATCCAGTTTGGGGTGCTTTCGATATCGTATTTAACGGTTTCGCCGGTAACGGGATCTAATACAACACATCCCGTAACGGTTTGCCCCCCGAAAAGACCTATAGGATGGTCTAAAATCGACGCAATATAATAAGGATTGCCCTGCTCATCTATCTCGAAATGAAGATTGCTGAGCATTAATGTGGGATATTTGAACCATAAGTATCGGTGAGCATTCTCTAAAAAATACGCCGAAGGGGTTATTTTCATTCCGTCACATTCGTTGAAGGAAGCCGACATGGAAACGGGATCGACTGTAACATAACCCTTTATACCGTTGCCTTTGTTGTTTACCCATTTAAAGAAATCCGCATAATCAAGCGCCGACACTTTAATCGGCTTACCTTTATAATCAATTTGCGTATAGCTTTCGGAAACATTAAACTGGCTTACTACATCAGAAAGCGAGCCGATCTCTCTGTCGCCGAGCATTTGCGCCGATGCGGTGTCCATTAAAGCTATCGAATCGGTGCCCAAAGATTCGGCTATGTCGGTCGTAAAATTCGAATCGGTAACGGTTAGAATTTCGGAGTAAGCCTTCGCGTTAAAGAAGGGTGTGCTGAAAAGCATAAGCAAAAGGAAAACCAAAATCAGAATCATAGGGAAAAGATAATGGTTGGAGAAAAAACTCTTTTTATTCGTGTTATTTGCTTTTTTCAAGTTGGGGAATACAGATTCAAAAGTGTCTTTCTTTTGGTTTATGTCTTTGAACGAAGTCCAAAAGGGATTTTTTGCGCCAATCATGGTTCTTTCTATAAAAACAAAAAGAATTGCTGTTAAAATGAGTAAAACCCATAATCCGACGTTTTTAATGTTAATGGCAGGGCAAAAGAAGAAAAAGCTTATAAGCAAAAATAAAAGCGAGGCAACTGTTGCCGTAATATAAGCCGTGATTTTATCTTTTTTCATAATAATCTCCTTTGTTTTTCTTAATTACAGTGCCAATTATAGCACCGTTGTTTCTTAAAATCAATACGAACTTCCGACAGCTATGCGAAAGAACTGATATGCCAAAATCAACGCTAACAAAAAATATGAAGAATCAAAACCACCAGTTGAACTGGTGGTTTGCACAGCCCCTATAAGGGGCTAATACAGGCTTCATCCCTAAAAGGGACCACTGAAGTTTGACACCGCATTACACTCACAGGCAGCCGCTCACGTGCGGCTGTCTTTTTTTA
>JAZQKU010000083.1:0-2696 GCA_045542315.1 Eubacteriales bacterium
CGTTTTGTTTACCCACGATCTTCACTCCCACCTTCTTCCCTCGGTAAACGAAAACGGCGTGGGGGAATACGGCGGCTACGCCCGCCTTATGACCAAAATAAAGGAGCAAAAGGCGCTTGACCCAAATGCCGTTTTGGTTGACGGCGGCGACTTTGCAATGGGCTCTCTTTTCCAAACGGCTTATCCCACCGCGGCTATCGAGCTTCGTATGATGGGCGCCATGGGCTACGACGCCACCACCTTTGGCAATCACGAATACGATTATTTGCAGTCGGGCTTGAAGGCGATGCTTAACGCCGCAGTCGCAAGCGGAGATAAGCTTCCCGCCATAGTTTCGGCAAACTATCTGCCGCCGCTTGAGGGAGAGGAAGGCTATGACGCAGACCTCTGGGCGGCATATAACGGCTACGGCGTTAAAAAATACACAATAATCGAGCGCGGCGGCGTTTACTATGCGATATTCGGCATCTTCGGCTTTGACGCCGACGATTGCGCTCCCAATTCGGGAATGTCGTTTAAGGACCCCATTGAAACTGCAAAGGAAACGGTTGCGGCAGCGGTAAACGAGTGTGAGCAGAGCTACGGCGCACACCCTGTTGTTATCTGTCTTTCCCATTCGGGAACGTGGGACAAAAAGGGTGAGGACTACGAGCTTGCAAAGGCGGTGGACGGCATCGACGTTATCGTTTCCGGCCATACTCACACCACCCTCGAAGAACCTGTTTCGGTAAACGGCACCCTTATAGTTTCCGCCTCGGAATACGGAAGAAATCTCGGTGTTTTGAAGCTTAAGAAAAACGGGAACGGCGTTGAGCTTGCAAGCTACGAGCTTATTCCCGTTGACGAAAAGGTTGAAGAGGACGCGACTGTTGCGGCACTCGTTAACGGGTTCAAGACGGCTGTTGAAAACGATTATCTTTCAAAATACGGTGTCAGCTTCGATCAGATACTCGTAAACAATCCCTATATATTTGATACCGTCAAGGAGGTATCGGCAACTCCTCACGAATCGCCCCTTTGTAATATTTTCTCCGACGCCTATAAATGGGCGGCGGAAAAGGTAACGGGTAAAAGGGTTGACGTTGCCATTACGGCTTCGGGCGTTGTAAGAGGAAGCCTGCCCGTTGGAAACGTAACCGTGTCCGACGTGTTTAACGCCGCTTCACTCGGCGTAGGCACAGAGGGAGAACTTGTCGGCATCTATCTTACGGGAAAAGACCTCAAAAATGCCATTGAGCTTGACGCTTCAATACAGCCGCTTATGTCAACGGCACAGCTCTTTATGTCGGGCGTCGAATACTCCTTCAATCAGTACAGAATGATATTCAATAAGGTCGATTACGCGATGTTCAGAAATGACGACGGAAGCGTGACCGCTATTGAAGACGATAAGCTGTATTTCGTGGTTGCGGGTATGTATATGGGACAGATGCTCGGCTCTGTTGAGGAAACCTCAATGGGACTTATTTCAATTACGCCTCGAGATGAAAACGGCAATGCGATAGCAACCGATGAGCTTGTTAACTACGTAATAAAGGACGAAAACGGCACGCCCTTAAAGGAGTGGTTTGCCATCTCCGACTATCTTATGAGCATGAACGGTGAGATGGACTCCCGCTATTCCTCCACCGACGGACGTAAGGTGGTTTACAAGAGCTTAAATCCCGTAAATCTTCTTAAAAATGCCAATATTTTCACCTACATCGTAATAGGCGTTATTCTTCTGCTTATTACGGTCATAGCGCTTGTCATTCGCTCCGTTGTGAGAAAAATAAAGAGAAAAAAGCGCGCAGTGAAATAATTTGATTGAGAATATAAAAGAACCAGAGCTCACGAAGGTGAGCGGGGGTTCTGATTTTAGCGAAGAGTGAAAAGTGAATAGTGAAAAAGTAAAATCCCGTCCACTTTTGTGAACGGGATTTTTGGGTGTTTTGAACTTAATGACACGAATAAAATGTGTTTGAAAACCGTAGATTTTTCTTTAGTTATTATTTTTATCGTCAATTTATTCATCTATAATTTTATATACAAAATATAAATTTTCATCAGTGCCTATATCAAAGCTTTTAACTGTGCATCCTTCAATATTTGGAACAACCAATTCTTTTGTTATGAAATATTCAAAGTTGCACTTGAATAAACCATTTTCCTTGTACATACAGTTCTTAGAAAAAGGATACTCATTAGGCAAAAGTGATTCAAAAGAATAATCAGAAGACAAACTATAATCGCCAACAAAGAAATAGCCGTCATTTTTACACTTCATCTGAGCAGCAAGTATGTTTCCATCTTCGGTTTTAGCTAAATACATCACATTATGCGAATCAATTTCAGCTATTCCTATATCTTCCGAAATATCCATTGTCTCATTTTGTTCAAAAGCGATTTTCGGAGAATCATAATATTTCGAATTAAAACTGCAGACACCGTAAATAGAAAACTCAAAACCATTGACGAAAAAATTGACCGCAAGAAGAATTACAATAACACCAATAACAACCAAAGCAATTCTTTTCTTTTTCATATCATCACCGCCTTGGGTGTATTATAGCATAGAAATAACGAAAAATCAATGCGGAGCATTGTATATCATCAATTCCGCAGGAATTGCATATCATCAAGCCGACAGAAATGCACACTTCGTGTGATGATATACGCCTTCGGCGATGATATACACGACTGCGTCGTGTTGATAT
>JAZQKU010000084.1:0-11690 GCA_045542315.1 Eubacteriales bacterium
ATATTGACTTTTTTGAAATATTATATTAAAATAGTGTTATTATAATAAAAGGACTTGAAAAAATGAAGGTTATAATAGGAATTTTAAAAGCAATCGGCGTTTTACTTTCTATCGTCGTTTCGGTAATCGTTTTTGCGGTCACCTCGGCGACCATTTGTCTTTGGTCTGTTTCGGACGCAATGAGTCCCGATTCGATCAAGGATATCATCAAATCCATCGACATCAGCGTCGGAGGTGCAGGTGAGGCTAACCTTTCCGCCTCGGGAAGCGGCATCATGGCAGAGCTTACCCTTAAGGATTCTTCTACTGTTTTGGTTCCGCTCGAAGGCGAATCGGATCCGCTCGGCGGCTTCAATCTCGACGAAATACTCAACTCCCCCGAGGTCAAGGAGATGCTTGACGATCTTCGCGAGCAGGGCGTTGACGTTGACGCACTCGTTACCGTTGTCAAGGACGACGTTATCGGCGTTATCGTTTCCGATTTTGCAGAGGGTCTTACCGAATATATCGTTGACGGAACCACCGATATTGTAATAGATACCGATTATATTATCGGAATTGCGGAAAACGTCAAGCCTAAAATCGAGGAGATATTCGGCGAGGAGATTCCCGCAGACGTATGGAATGAGATTAAAACCACCGTTACCGAATCCTCCGAGGAGATAATCGGCGCTCTTCCCTCCTACGAGGAGATCAAAGAGGGACTTGAGTCTTCTATGGAAGAGGTCATTCCCGGCGGCTTCGAAACTGTCAACGCAGCACTTGACATTATCTTCAGCGAGCTTGTTATAATCGTTCCCATCGGAATTCTTCTGGCTCTCGCTCTTCTCATTGCCATCTTCCGCATGAGCCCCTTCAGATGGCTTTGCTGGACCGCAGTCCCCATGATAATTTCAGGTCTTTTGTTCCTTGCGGTCTCACTCTTCGGCAGCGTTTTGACAGGCGCGATGATCCCTCCCGTTGAAGGAATCAACATCGCTCCCGTTATCGGTGTATTGTTTTCCTCTCTTACCCTTAACAGTGCTTTGTTTATAGGCGTTTCCGTGGTATTCTTTATAGCCTACGGAATCCTTTGCGGCGTTGCAAAGAAGATAAAGGCCAAGAGGGCTGCAAAAAAGGCTGAGAAGAAGGCTTTGGAGGCCTCCGCTTCGGAGCTTCCCACCGAGGAAGTAATTTCAGAACAGGAAATCACTGCTGATAGCAGCGTTCAATAATATTATAAAGGAGTAATTTAAAATGGAATTCAAAGGCAGCAGAACGGAAGCCAATCTTATGGCGGCGTTCGCAGGCGAATCACAGGCAAGAAACAAGTATTCTTACTATGCATCCAAAGCTAAAAAAGACGGATACGAGCAGATAGCAGCAATCTTTGAGGAAACCGCAGCAAACGAAAAGGAGCATGCAAAGATCTGGTTCAAGCTTCTTCACGACGGTGCGGTTCCCGGCACAATCGAGAACCTCAAGGACGCCGCAGCAGGCGAAAACTACGAGTGGACCGAAATGTATGCCGATTTTGCACGCGTTGCAAAGGAAGAGGGATTTGACCACATTTCTTTCCTCTTTGCAGAGGTTGCAAAGATCGAAAAGGAGCATGAGGAGCGTTACAATAAGCTTCTTGCAAACGTTGAAGCAGGCAAGGTCTTCAAATGCGGAAGCGTCGTTATGTGGAAATGCAGAAACTGTGGACACATTCACATCGGCGAGGTTGCTCCCGAGCTTTGTCCCGTTTGCACCCATCCCCAGGCATATTTCGAGATCAAGGCCGAAAACTATTAAGCTTTACTTCAAAAAGCTCTCAGGGTATTTTACCCCGAGAGCTTTTTTATTTTAATGAGAATGTCCGTGGCGGCAGCCTTCCTTTTTAACCTCAAGGGCAATCGGGCAGACCTCACTGCAAATCTCATCTGCCGTTTCAGCTTCAACCGTAACGTGGGCGACCCCGTAACAGCAGAGCTTCTCTCTGACGGCGGCCTTCACTTTTACAAAATCTCCGCTTATCTTTATATGCACCGTTGCCGCCGTGTTTGTGCCGTCAACACTCCAAAGATGAAGATGGTGAACGCCCGTTACCCCATCGGTCTCCTCGAGATCTTTTTTTATCCTTTCGGGAGAAAGGCCGTTTGGGGTTTTCAGTAAGAATACCTCGGCGGCGCTTTTGAGGTTTTTCAATGCCGCCACCGAAAGCAACGCCGCTATCACGAGTGACATCACCGAATCTATTACGGTAATTCCCGTAAGCTTTATTACAACGGCGCCCAGAAGGGTTGACGCCCAACCCAAGACGTCCTCAACCATATGAAGGCTCACCGCCCTTTGATTCGGCGATCTCCCGCCGTGAGTCAAAAGAACGGCGAAGGCATTTACGATTATCCCGATAACCGCAAATATTATCATTCCTCCCGCATCTATTTCTCTTGGGAAAATTATTCTCAATACGGCGCCGCACGCCACCGCCGCCGCTCCCGCAAGAAGAATGACCGTTGTTATCACGCTCCCCAGAAGTGAAAAGCGGGCGTAACCGAAGCTGTATTTTTCGTCGGGAGGTCTTTTGCTTTTTCTTTCAAGAAAATAGGATATTCCTATGGCAACGGCGTCGCCCGCATCATGAAGCGAATCCGAAGTCACCGTTACGCTTCCCGTTAAAAATCCGCCTATCAGCTCAAAAACCGAAAATGACGCATTTAAAATAAAAGCCGCTAAAATTCTTTTTTCCGTTTTCATTTTTTCTCCTTATTGACAACATTTCAAGATTGCTATATAATATTTACAGAACATTTTGTTCAATATCATTATATTCACAGCTTATAAAAAAGCAACATATAATTAAGCAAAACCGTTTGTTACGAAACAGTTTTGAGATTTTGTACGGAGGAGCAGTATGGACAGGCGGCAGAAAAAGACCCGCGCGGCAATCTTCAATGCATTTTGCGAGCTTTTGGAAAAAAAAGATTTTAACCGTATAACCGTTGAGGAGATAATAAAACGGGCAGACGTCGGCAGAGCAACCTTTTACGCCCATTTCGAAACGAAGGAGTTTCTTTTGAAGGAGCTTTCAAGGGAGCTGTTTTGTCACATCTTCGATTCGGTGGGCGACCTTCAAAACGGTCACCGCCATATTTTCGAGTGCGACGCTCCCGATTCGGTATTTTTACACCTGCTTTTACACCTGCAAAAAAACGATAACAACCTTTTGGCTCTTCTTACGGGCGATAACGACGGACTCTTTTTAAAATATTTCAAAAGCGGTCTTTCAGGGCTTATTGAGGATAACCTCTTTCTCTTCGATTCAAAAAAGCAGGAAAAGCTCCCCCGCGACTTTTTTATAAACCACGTTGCCTCGGTGTTCGTCGAAACGGTGCTGTGGTGGGTCCGCGGCGGAATGAAGGAATCGGCGGAAACGGTGCTCTCATATTTTGAAGCGGCCGTTTGATTCCGTTCGATTTCTTGCAAGCAAATATTTCAATAAATTTCTATTGACAATATATATAAATTTTGCTATAATAACATACGTGAAGACTCGGCTTTTATGGAAAGTCTGAAAGGGAGAGCGCGTCACCGACTGAAAGCGCGCTTAAGATGAGTAGTAAGCACGGGAACGCTTCACGGGTCTTGGCAAAATTTTATATAAAAGCGGACGTATTTTTTACGTCAAAGCGGGTGGCACCGCGGGTTAAATTTTTAAGTTTACTCGTCCCGAGAATATAGCGATATATTCTCGGGGCTTTTTATTTTGGGTTTTATTTGGAGGTAATTTTTATGTACAGAACGCTACACTGCAACGACATTTGCAAGGAGCACATCGGAAAAGAGGTAAGCCTCGCGGGTTGGGTCGATAACGTGCGCGACCACGGCGGCGTTATCTTTATCGATCTTCGCGACTACACCGGCGTTACACAGGTTGTTGTTCACGACGAAAAGCTTTTGGAAAACGTAAACCGTGAGACCGTTATTTCGGTTACGGGCGTTGTTTCCGAGCGTAATCCCGACACCGTTAACGAAAAAATAGCCACGGGCTACGTTGAGCTCGCGGCAGCTTCTCTTACCGTTTTGGGTAAGAGCAAAAATATGCTTCCCTTCGAGGTCAGAGCCTCAAGAGCAAGCAAGGACGAGCTTCGTCTTAAATACCGTTACCTTGACCTTCGAAACCCCAAAAACCACGATAATCTCGTTATGCGCTCGAAAATAATCCGTCATCTTCGCAAAAAGATGGAGGAAAAGGATTTCCTCGAGATGCAGACTCCCATTCTCACCGCTTCCTCTCCCGAAGGCGCAAGAGACTTTTTGGTACCCAGCCGTAAGCACCCCGGTAAGTTCTATGCACTTCCGCAGGCTCCTCAGCAGTTCAAGCAGCTGCTTATGGTATCGGGCTTTGACCGCTATTTCCAGGTTGCTCCCTGCTTCCGCGATGAAGACGCAAGAGCAGACCGTTCACCCGGTGAGTTTTATCAGCTCGACTTTGAGATGGCTTTCTCCACTCAGGAAGAGGTCCTTGACGTTTGCGAGGACGTAATTTACGACACCTTCAAGACCTTCTCCGACAAGAAGGTTACCGAAAAGCCCTTCAGACGTATCACCTACGCAGATGCGATGATGTATTACGGTTCCGATAAGCCCGACCTCAGAAACCCCCTTATCATCTGTGACCTCACCGCATTTTTTGCAGACGTCAGCTTCCCCGCATTCAAGGGTAAGCCCGTCCGCGGCATAGTTGCAAACTGCGCCGGAAAGAGCAAAAAGTTCTTCGAAGATTCCCTTAAGTTTGCCACCTCATTCGAGGTAGGACTCGGCGGTCTCGGATATATCACTCTTAAGGACGGCGTTTTCGCAGGACCTATTGCAAAATTCCTTTCCGATGAGAAAAAGGCGGAAATAATTGAGATAACCGGCGTTAAAGAGGGCGAAACGCTCTTCTTCATCTGCGACGAAAAGAAAAATGACACCGAGAAAAAAGCAGGTCTTATAAGAAACTGGCTTGCCAAAAAGGAGCAGCTCGACCTCATTCGCGACGACGCCTTTGAGTTCTGCTTCGTAGTTGATTTCCCGATGTATGAAAACGACGAGGAGACGGGCGAAACCATCTTCACCCACAACCCCTTCTCAATGCCGCAGGGCGGAATGGACTCACTTCTCAACAAGGAGCCTACCGAAATTCTTGCTTACCAGTATGACCTTGTCTGCAACGGCATCGAGCTTGCTTCGGGCGCGGTAAGAAACCACGATACCGATATAATGAAAAAGGCGTTTGAGATAGCCGGCTATAGTGAAGAGGAGCTTAAAAAGCGCTTTAACGCTCTTTACAACGCCTTCCAGTACGGTGCTCCGCCCCATGCGGGTATGGCGCCCGGCATTGACCGAATGGTCATGCTTCTTACCGACGAGGAAAAGATACTCGACGTAATCGCCTTCCCCTTAAACGGCAACGCGCAGGACCTTCTTCTCGGCGCTCCGAGCGAGGTCACCAACCAACAGCTTGAGGACGTTCATCTGCTCGGCGCAACCAACGCCCTTGCAGCAAGAGCAGTTCCCACCGCAACAGGCTCTTCCAAAGCTTCTGCCAAGCGTTCAACCTTTGGCAACTCAAAGCAGTTAAATCAGCTTGTTCTTACCGAGGAAGAGGACAGCGCAATGCAGGAGATATTTACCTCTATGGCAAAGAGCGAGGAGATGCTTGCTTCGATAGATACCGAAAACGTTGAAGAGATGGTCCACGTTATGCCCATGGTAAACGTTTTGCGCGAGGATAAGCGCGTTCAGCCGTTTACCAGAGAAGAGCTCCTTTCGGGTGCTCCCGAGAGAAGCGAGGACAGCTGGCAGGTTCCCAGACTTGTAAAGTGAGGTGCGAAAGATGAATTTTTATTATAAAAAGATTACCGACGGCAACGTTGCCGTTGACGATACCATACTCGTTAAGGGCGTGCCCGCCGCCGCAGGCTCCCGCATTTTAGAGGGATTTACTCCTCTTTTCTCGGCGGAGGCGGTAACGAGGCTTGAAAATAAGGGCTACGTTATTTCGGGTAAGACCAATGTTGGCGAATTCGGTCTTGACCTTGCGGGTGAGTTTTCATACTACGCTCCCGCAGAAAGTGAGATAAAGGGCGCCGCCGCAGAGGCTGTGAAGTCGGGTGAGGTAAACGCCGCCTTAGCGGTTGACGTAAACGGCGCGGCAAGACGTGCCGCCGCCCTTTCGGACGTTTACTTTTTAAAGCCCACCTACGGTACCGTTTCGCGCTACGGAATAATCTCCACCGCCGCATCGGGTGAGCAGCTCGGCGTTTATGCAAGCTGTCCCGAGGGTATTTCGGAAATAATGAGCGTTATCTCGGGTCACGACGAAAAAGACGGCACCAGCCTTAAAGAAGCTCCCCTCTACTCCGTTTCAAACGATATAAAGGGCAAAAGAGTTGTCGTTATCAAAGAGCTTTTTGAAAAGGCCGACGCCGATGTTAAATCGGAGATTTCCGCATTTATAAACAGCCTTACCGAAAAGGGCGCGCTTGTTTCGGAAATATCTCTTGATATTTTCGCGGCATCAGCCACGGCTTACCAGATTGCAATGTGTGCGGAGAGCTGCAACAACCTTTCCCGTTATGACGGCGTTAAATTCGGTCACCGCGCAAGCGAGTATAAGAATATCGACGAGCTTTACGTAAATTCAAGAACCGAGGGCTTTAACTTCCTTACCAAGGCGGTTATCCTCTACGGCTCCGACGTTCTTTCCAAAAACCGCTACAAGGATTGCTACGATAAGGCGCTCCGTCTTCGCAGAGTTATGACCGACGAGATGAAGAAGCTCTTTAAAGATTACGATGCCGTTATAACCCCCGTCTGCTCGACCCTCAATTTTGAGGCAGTTGACATTAAAGAGGCATTCCAAAGAGTGTTTGCAGAAAGCGAATTTACCGCGATCGCAAATCTTATCGGTATTCCCGCCCTTGCCGCAGGAGGCGTTCAGCTTCTCGGCGATCACTTTGCCGAGTCAACTCTTCTTTCCTTGGCAAAAGCCGCAAAGGAGGATAAATAATTATGAATTACGAATTAGTTATCGGTCTTGAGACCCACGTTGAGCTTTCAACCGATTCAAAAATATTCTGTTCCTGCGGAGGTCACGGCAAGGGCTCGGAGCCTAACGACTGTGTTTGTCCCGCTTGCTCGGGCATGCCCGGTATGCTCCCCGTAATGAACAAGCGCGTTGTCGAGCTTGCCGTTACTGCAGGTCTTATGCTCAACTGCGAAATAAACCGCTATACCACCTTCGACAAGAAAAACTACTATTACCCCGATCTTCCCTGTGCATATCAGATAACCCAGCTCAATCACCCCATCTGCGTAAACGGTCTTGTTACCGTTAAGACCGCAGACGGCACAAGAGATATCCGCATAAAGCAGATACACATGGAGGAGGACGCAGGTAAGCTCGTCCACGGCGGCAGCTCCTCTTTCGTTGATTTCAACCGTACAAGCGTTCCGCTTATCGAAATAGTAACGCAGCCCGACTTCAGAAGTCCCGAGGAGGTAGTAAGCTACCTTAATAAGCTTAAATCGAGCTTCATTGCGGGCGGTATTTCCGAGTGCGAGGAGGGCGCGATGAGATGTGACGTTAACATTTCGGTACGTCCCGCAGGCGAGGAAAAATTCGGTGTGAGAACCGAAATAAAGAATATGAACTCCTTTGACGCCATTGACAAGGCTATCCGCTACGAGGCACAAAGACACATTGACGCTCTCGAATACGGCACCGAGGAGCTTGTTCAGGAAACAAGACGCTTTGACGATGCAAGCGGCAAGACCTTTGCGATGAGAAACAAGGAGACCGAGGCTGATTACCGCTATTTCCCCGATCCCAACCTTATGCCCATCGTTATTGATGACGAGTGGCTTGAGGAAATAAAGGCGGCAAAGCCCGTTGCGGTTGACGAAAAGACCGAGGAATACCGTGCGGCAGGCATCAAAGAGGACGATATTGAGATAATCATTGCCAACGTTAAGATCGCAAAGCTTATCGACGACGTCGTTTCTATGGGCTGCAACCTCAAGGACACCGCAATCTGGGTAGTCACCGACTGTGCAGGCATTCTCAAAAAGGACGGAAAGGCTCTTTCCGAAATAGATGTTGCCCCCGAAAAGCTTGCGGCTGTTATAAAGATGGTTGCAGAGGGCAAAATAAACAGAAATGCGGGCAAAAAGGTTCTTATTGAGGTTATCGAAAACGGCGTTGACCCCGTTTCCTACTGTAAGGAAAACGGTCTTGACAAAAAGGTTGACGTTTCTGCCATCGAGGCAATTATCGATAATGCAATAAAGGCAAATCCGCAGGCGGTTATTGACTTCAAGAGCGGCAAGCAGAAAGCCGCCCAGGCGCTCTTCGGCGCTTGCATGAAGGAGCTTCGCGGTGCGGGCGATCCCTCAGTTATCAAGGAGCTTTTGGAGAAAAAGCTCTCGGAATAAAATAAATAACGGCGGCGGTAATTTGTTTCTGCCGCCGTTTTCTCAAAGGTAAGGGCTATGAAAAACATCCTTGTTTTACTGACGGGCGGCACCGTCTGCTCGTGTGAAGACGAAAACGGCGTTATATCGGTAAACGGTCAGTCAGGGCTTTCACTTATTGAAAACTTCAAAAAAAGCGCGGCTTTTTCCGATGAAATTTCCTTTCATTTAAGCGAAAACCTCTTTATTTTAAGTGAAAATATGACTCTTGACGGTTGGAACAGAATATTCTCGCTTTACAAAGATGCCACGAAACACCGCCGCTTCGACGGCGTTATTATCGCGCACGGCACCGATACCCTTGCTTACAGCGCGTCGCTCTTCTCGCTGCTTTTTTCAAAAACCGAGATCCCCGTCTTCTTCGTTTCAAGCAACGCGCCTCTTTCAAGCAAGAGGGCAAACGGAAATGAAAACTTCAAGGCGGCGGCGGAGTGCATCTTTCGGGGAATTTCTCCCAACGTTTACGTTTGCTATAAAAATATTTCAAGCGGCAAGGTAATGCTTCATCTTGCCTCCCGCTTAAAGCAATGCGAAAACTATTCCGAGGACTTCGAAAGCGCGGGCGAAACCGATATTTCCGTTCTGACTTCCGAAACAATTTCCGAAATAAATAAAAAATTTCCCGCAGAAAGCCGAAAGGAAATACCGCTTCCAAACGGCTTTTACCTGAAAAAGCGAGCGCTTTATATTTCACCATACGTCGGTATGGATTACGGCGCATACAATTTGAACGGTGTTTCAGCCGTGCTTCACGGAAGCTACCACTCGGGTACCGCTTGCGCTGCCGGTGACGGCACCGCTTCGCTTTGCTTTCTTGCAAAGCGCTGTGAGGAGAAAGGTATTCCCTTTTATTTCGGTCCCGCAAAAAGCGAAGGAAGTATCTATCTTTCCGCCGACACCATTGCAAAAAGCGGACGGGTGAATTTTCTCTACGGCGCAACCCATGAGCTATATCTTGCGAAATTAACTCTTGCAGTTTCACTTTTTGAAAAAAACGAGGATATTTATAATTTTATGACAACCGAATTCAACTTTGAAAACGGTTATCTTTAAGGAGCTTTGATTATGACTGTTAAGCTTTACGACAGTGATTCATATATAAAGGAATTTACCGCAACGGTAGTCTCCTCTGAAAAAAGCGGTGAGCTTTACAACACCGTTCTTGACCGCACCGCGTTTTTCCCCGAGGGCGGCGGTCAGAGTGCGGATAGCGGTTATATCGGCGGGGCTTACGTTTCCTTCGTTTCCGAAAAGGACGGGATAATAGTCCACAAAACCGATGCGGCTCTTCCCGTTGGCAGTGAGGTCTCCTGCCGTATTGATTGGGAGCTTCGCTATTCAAGAATGCAAAGCCACACTGCAGAGCACATTCTCTCGGGAATAGTCCACTCGGAATTCGGATACGACAACGTGGGATTTCACATGAGCGAAAAAACTATGACGGTGGACTTTTCGGGTCCGCTTACCGAAAAGGATATTGCACTTATAGAAGAAAAATCAAACCTTGCCGTTTATAAAAATGCCGACATTACGGTTTCTTTTCCCACGAAGGAGGAAGCGGCGGCACTCGATTACAGAAGCAAGCTTGATATTACAGAGGGGCTTCGCATAGTCACCGTTGACGGCATTGACGTATGTGCCTGTTGTGCGCCGCATCTTAAAAGAAGCGGCGAGGCGGGAATTATTAAAATTCTCGATTTTTGTCCCTTCAAGGGCGGAACAAGGCTTGAAATGGTTGCGGGAATAAACGCTTACAGGGATTACGCCCTTTTGCACTCGGCAAACAAACAGCTTATGGGGCACCTTTCGGCAAAGCGCGAGGCGGTAAACGAAGCGGTCTTGCGTCAGAGTGAGATGATCTCGGAGCTTAAGGCAATAAACGAGGCTCTTTTGAACGAAAACGCTCTTTTGAAATGCAAAAAGACCGAAATAGGAAGCTCGGTTTACGGACACCTTGACGGCGCCTCCTACGACAGCTTGAGATTTCTTGCCAACTCCTTTGCCGAAAAGGGTTATAAAAACGTTGTTCTTATTTCCGAATGCGACGGCGGCGCTCTTTACGTTGCCGCTTCCAAGGAAGGTCGCGGTAAAGAGATCGCCGCAGCTTTAAACTCTGAATTTTCGGGTAAGGGCGGAGGCAAGGAAAGCTACGTTCAGGGTAAGATATCCGTGTTTGACAAAAGGTCGATCGAAGAAAAGCTAAGGGCTCTTTTGAGTGAATAAAAAATTAAGAACCGCATCTTTCGATGCGGTTCTTTTTATTTTGGATTTATTTCGTAAATAAGCTTCGGCTCGCCGTTGCCGCACAAATAAACCGAGAAATCCGGACTGTAAACATAAAAGGTTTCACAATGGCTTTTACCTTCGTCAGAAGCCTCTTTATCTACGACAACGCGTATTTCCTTGCCCTTTTTGGTTTCAAATATCTCCGCTTCGGTTATTTTATATCCGTCCTCATGGCGCAGATATATCTCTACGATGGTTCCTTTTTTTCTTATGCTCTCGGTGATCTTAACCACTTCGATATCGTCGGGAGAAGCGTATTTCTCCGATCGCCTTGCCGCAGCCGCGAAAAGAACGATCAAGGAGGTTGCCGTGATAAACAAAAAGATGATCAAAAGGTAAAAAATTCGGTAGGGTGAAACCCAACGGCCCGGCAACTTATCAATATACTCCTTCGTCATAAAATCACTCTTTTCCGTAAAGTAAATTTCATTTTGAGGTTTTCTTATTTTAATTTTACCATATATTTTTCAAAAATGCAACAAAAAAATCTCCCACCCGTGAGGGTGGGATTTAAATTTTTAACCGTTTGTCTTTTCCATATCCTTTTTGCGTATCTCAACGCGGCGGACCTTGCCGCTTATCGTTTTGGGAAGCTCGGTTACGAACTCGACGATTCTCGGATATTTATAGGGTGCGGTGTGTGTTTTTACGTATTCCTGAATTTCCTTTTTGAGAGCATCGGTGCCGACGGTGTTTTTGGTAAGCACGATGGTCGCCTTAACTATCTGACCTCTTACCTCGTCGGGTACGGGTGTGATTGCGCACTCAAGAACATAGGGAAGCTCCATGATAACACTTTCGATTTCAAAAGGTCCGATGCGGTAGCCTGATGACTTGATAACGTCATCAATACGTCCGACATACCAGAGATAGCCGTCTTCGTCCATTGTTGCAGTATCGCCCGTATGATAATAGCCGTC
>JAZQKU010000085.1:0-53618 GCA_045542315.1 Eubacteriales bacterium
TGCGTCACTCACCTCACCCCTCGGGCAACTAACCGAGTGTGGACGCGCACCAAAAGAGGGGTAGATGCGAGCGAGGCAAGAGCCTTTGGTTTTGATTTATCTTGCCTTACGCATAAGAAATAGCAAAGGGAGCAAAGCGACATTTGCATTTCGCTTAAGCGTAAGACGGCTTGTGATTATTTTATTCTCGCGAGCATAGGGGAGCCTTCCCCTTAAAAAGATTCTTTTCCCCCTTTTCTCATCTTTGAGAAAAGGCAAGCCTCCGCGGCTTGAGCGGGGAAAAGAGCCGAAAATCAAGCGGGTGCGCACCCCACCCACCCCAAAAATCCGTGCAAACCGTTTGTATGCCCCGCGGCTTGAGCGGAAAGAAGTGCCTCGCGCGTAAGCGGAAAGAAATCCGCTTCATTAAAGCAATAAAAATCCCCGCTCCGTATGGGGGGGGGGATCCTTTATGTTAATATTAAAACGCAAGCAATATCTGCCATGCGGCAAGTAAAAGACCGAGAACGGTAAGCACGGTAACGAGAGTGTTGTTGTGCTCGGAATATATTAGTGAAAGGTCACCCTCCAAAAGCTCAAGCAGGTATTTTACCTGATCGACGATAGGCGAAATATGCTGACTTTCAAGGAGTATTGCACTCAACTCACCTATTTCGGCTATCTCTGTGCGCTCAACCTTTTCCAGAACGAGAATTATCTTGCGGCGGAACTCTCTCGTCATTCGTATTCTTTTGTAATAGGAAAAGGTTTTCTTGCTGAATTCGGTTTGGAAAATAAGTACCTCGTTAATAAGACCTTTAAGCATCATAACAAACTCAACGGAGAAGAGAATGCCGTGGTTTACGGTAAGCGGACATTCACCCATAAAGAAGTAGGGATCGGCCCCGCCGTAGATATCGCCGCCAAACTGTGTCTGACGGTCAAGATAGTCGCTTCTCTTGGGGGAGTCGAGAAGATTCAGAAAGAGGAAGGATTTGCCGCCGGCGTATATTCTCATAAAGTTGCGGCTGCCCCAGAATGCCGAAAGACGCTCCTTTACAAGCTCCTTCGGAACGAAAGCATAGCCCTCGTCGCCGGTGAGAAAGCCGTACATTCTGTTGGATTCCTTTTCCTCTATCTCATCGAGGTCGGTGTAGTCGCCGAATTTGGTTATCTCACAAAGATAGCTTTTTTCGCTCGGAACGGTGGAGAGATTGAGCTTTGAAGCAATAATGCTCGCAAGATCGTTACAGGAAAATTCGCCGTCCTTGAAATAAAGCTTTTTTGCCACGCCCGATTGCTTTATCGCAATAAGCTGATCGGTGGTGCGGTCCTTTACGGAGTAGTGAAAGGAAAGACTTGCCATATTGCTCTCCTCGAAATAGGTAAGCATTACGCACCAGCCGTGAAGGCCGCTTCTTTCGAGGTCGATATCAAGCTCGGTGAGGAAAAAACGCTTGACGGCGTAGGTCTGGCTACCGCCCTTTAAAAAGCGCTCCGCGGTCTGCATATCGACTAAATAGGGGTGCTCCTGCTTCTCGTTAAGAGCATAGCCGAGGGCATCGGGCCAATTTTTCTTAACTAAAGCAATGTAATCCTCAACCGAGGAATAAGGAGTGGTGTAGAAGAAGGAATGAGAAATATTTGCGTTAAAAACGTCTTTCATTTCTTCGTCTCCTTTCATAAGATGTAATATAATGAGATTAAATTAAATCAAAAATGAGAGCCCGTAAACCGCATAGCCGACGGCGGCACCCGAAAGGAAAAGGAAAAGAGCTATAAGCAGGTTTTCACGCGGACGCTTGTTTGATTTGAAAAGCACGAAAAGCCCCACACCCGCGCCCGAGGAAAGTCCCGCCGCGACGGCGGCAAATGAAAGGACACCGTCGAGGTAAAGCTCTGTGAGAGCCACCGAAACGGCGCAGTTGGGAATAAGACCGAAAAGCGAGGCAAAAAGGGGAGAAAGTGCGGAATATTTAGTTAAAAACGCCGAAATTTCCTCTTTTCCGAAGAAATGCATAACGCCTGAAAACAGGAAATTCAAGGCAAAAATAAACAAAATTATTTTGAGCGTGTGCTTTACCGCGGGAAGCAAAATGCCGTGAAAAAAGCCTTTTTCGTGCCCCTCGTGATGACAGCCGCACTCGCCGTGACGGTTGCCGCAGTCTGCCTCCTCGGAGCATTTTTCGGCGTTGTGATAATGCTCGCATTTGCCGTCGTGAAAGCTCTTTTTTGCTTTTATTTTTCTTAAAACGAGGTCGAAAACAGCGCCCGTAAGAAATGCGGAAACAAATTTGACAACGAGCAAAAGGGCTATTGAAGCCGCAACCGACGGACCTCTTGAAAGGTTTGAAAAAAGCACGGGAAGTGCCTCGTCGCCTGTGGCAATAAAGACGGCAAAAAGAGTGCCCGCCGTGATAAATCGGTGGGAATAAAGCTCGGCGGCAATTCCCGAAAAGCCGCATTGCGGAATAAGACCGAAAAGGGCGCCCCAGAAGGAGGAAAGGGAATTTTTACGGGAAAGCCTCGTTAAAAAGGCGCTCTGACGGTATTTTTCAAGATATTCAATTAAAAAATAGACGAGGAAAAGCGGCAATATAAGGCTTGCCGTGTCGATTGCTGCGTGATGGATTATTTCGAGAAATTTTGGCATTTTTGCCGCCTCCTTTAAAAAAAATAACATTAAAAAGATGATTTTGGTAATTTTTACTTGACCTTAAGCCGCGTTTGGTGTAAAATATAAAAAATAAAACGATTATTAATATTATAACAATAAATTTAGGAGTTGTAAAGATGAGAAAGGTATATAATTTTTCGGCAGGACCCTCTATGCTTCCCGAGAAGGTTCTTTTAAGAGCTGCTTCCGAGATGACCGACTATAACGGCACCGGCGAATCGGTTATGGAGATGAGCCATCGCTCCGCAGAATACGATGCAATCATAAAGGAATGCGAGGCACTTCTTCGCGAGGTAATGAGCATTCCCGATAATTATAAGGTCCTCTTCATTCAGGGCGGCGCTTCCGCACAGTTTTCAATGGTCGCAATGAACCTTATGAAAAACAAGAAGGCGGACTATATCGTTTCCGGTCAGTTCTCAAACAAGGCCTACAAAGAAGGTCAGCTTTTCGGCGAATGCACCGCTATCGCTTCATCGAAGGATAAGAATTTTGCCGGCGTTCCCGTTGTAACGAAGGAGATGATCTCAAAAGACGCAGACTATCTCCACATCTGCTTCAATAACACCATCTACGGCACCAAATATCCCTATATCCCCGAGACCGGTGACGTTCCCCTCGTTGCGGATATGTCTTCCTGCATTCTCTCAGAGCCCGTTGACGTTTCAAAATTCGGTCTAATCTATGCGGGTGTTCAGAAGAATATGGGACCTGCGGGTATGGCTGTTGCTATAATCCGTGAGGATCTTTTGGAGGTTAAAAACGATTTCGTTATTCCCACCATGTATAAGTATTCCACCTATGCGGAAAACGATTCGATGTATAATACTCCTCCCACCTACTGCATCTATATCGTCAAGCTCGTGCTCGAGTGGATAAAGAACGATATGGGCGGTCTTGCAAAGATGAAGGAGCACAACGAGAAGAAGGCAGCGATCCTTTACGATTATCTCGATAATTCCAAGCTCTTCAAGGCACCTGCCGAGAAGGAAAGCCGTTCCCTTATGAACGTAACCTTCGTAACCGGCAACGAGGACCTTGATAAGAAGTTCTGCAAGGAGGCTGCCGCTGCGGGCTTCCTTAACATCAAGGGTCACCGCTCGGTTGGCGGTATGAGAGCCTCCATTTACAACGCAATGCCCATCGAGGGTGTTGTAAAGCTCGTTGAATTTATGAGCGAGTTTGAAAAAGCAAACGGTTAAAAAGGAGTTTTCCAGATGTATAACATTAAAACCATGAACAAGATCGCAAAGATCGGTCTTGATAACTTCACGGCAGATTTCGCGGTAAGCGACAGCTGCGAGAATCCCGACGGAATTCTCGTCCGCTCGGCTTCTCTTCACGAAATGCCCATAAACGACAATCTTCTTGCGGTAGCGCGTGCGGGCGCGGGCACCAACAACATTCCCTCCGACGTTATGGGCGATAAGGGCGTTGTTGTTTTCAACACTCCCGGCGCAAATGCAAACGCCGTTAAGGAGCTTGTGCTTTGCGGCATTTTGCTTGCTTCGCGTGACGTTGTGGGCGGTATAAACTGGGTAAAGGAAAACGCCGCCGATCCCGATATTGCAAAGGCGGTTGAGAAGAATAAGTCGCAGTTTGCGGGTAACGAGATAAAGGGAAAGACCCTCGGCGTTATAGGTCTCGGTGCGATCGGCGGACCTCTTGCAAACGCAGCACGCCATCTCGGCATGACCGTTTACGGCTTTGACCCCTATCTTTCGGTTGAGGCCGCATGGAATCTTTCAAGAGATATCATTCACGCAAAATCCAAGGAAGAAATATACGAAAAATGCGATTTCATCTCGGTCCACGTTCCGCTTATCGCAAGCGACGATCCCGCAAAGAATACCAAGGGTATGATCGGCGAAAAAGAGCTTGCAACGATGAAGGACGGAGTTGTTATCCTCAACTTTGCGCGTGACGCTCTTATCGACGACGCTGCTATGGAAGCGGCTTTGAATTCGGGTAAGGTAAAGCGTTACGTTACCGATTTCCCCAATCCCGCATCTGCAAATATGAAAAACGTTATTGCTATCCCCCATCTCGGCGCATCTACCGAGGAGAGTGAGGATAACTGTGCGGTTATGGCAGTACAAGAGCTTTCCGACTATATTTTAAACGGAAACATCAGAAACTCTGTAAACTTCCCCAACGCTGAAATGGCGCGCTCTGGAAAGGTGAGAGTTTGCCTTATTCATAAGAATATTCCCAACGTATTGGCGCAGATATCGGGCGTTATGGGTGAAGCGGGCGCAAACATCGAGAATATGATAAACAAGAGCAAAAAGGAAAACGCCTATACCATTATGGACGCAACCGATGAGCTTCCCGAGGGAGCTTACGAAAAGCTTATGGCTATCGAGGGCGTTATCAGAGTAAGAATTATCCATTAAATGTAAGCCAAAAAGCCGTCTGCAAAAGAAGCAGACGGCTTTTTACTGTTAAATAACTGAAAATTACCTTTAAAATGTAAAAAAATATAAGAAAGACTTGCAAAAGGGTGGCATAAAGAGATATAATATAATATCGAGCAGAACTATTTTTAAAACGGAGAAATAAAATGAGCAGAAAAGAACCTTTTTCTTACGCAAGAAACTTGAAGATATTTATTATAGTGCTTTGCTGTCTTCCCATTGTGGGTATCGCAATGATGATATTCTTGCCCACACCGCCAAACGGTGTTGCGGTAACGATTGCCCCCGTAGAGGAAAATTCCACCGTGGATTTCGCTCCGCTTTTTGATGAGCTTGATAATCCTACGGGCGAATACAGCGAAGAGGTCCACAGAGCGATGATAGAGCTTACGGGCGATATCAAAAAGACCTATTCCATTTCCCCCGCGGTAATCGCAACGGGCGATAAGGTGCTTTTTGTAAATCCCTTCACAAACGGCGTTGAAAATAATATCGGCGTTGAGCTTTTCGTTTTTGAATACTCATTTTCCCACTATGACGAGGAGGATTTTGCCGATATGATCGATCTTTCTGTTCTTCCTGCCTGTGGCGAAAACGAGCATTACGGTCTTATGAGCGTTTCGGTTGAGTATAGCGCAAGATACCTTTTTAATTATAACTATCTTGAATGCACTGTTTCGGATTTTACCGGCACCGAAAAGCTCGTTGATATCAACAGAATTGAAATAGACCTTACGGAGGACAGCCTTACCGACCGCCTCGTAAACACCGTCCGCGCCGACGCGGGCTTTGTTACGCTTCAGTCATATACCCCCTTTGCCGCCTCCGATATTGAGATAATTTCGAGAATAGTCCCCGGCGGCTTCGGAAATATAACCGAGATAGGACTTGGAAAGAGCGCGACCTCCGATAACGCCGAAAAGGGCGCCTATTTAAGAATTAACACCGCGGGGAAAATCGCCGATTTCGACGGCGTTGCCTTCAATATTTACAATATTGAAAAAGACCGTTTTGAAGAGGAAATTACTTATCCTTCCTTCAAAATCGATATGAAGATATATTTTACCAACATTGAAAGCAAATAATAGGAGGAATATGAATGGCTCCTGAAAAGAAAAACAAGATCTCGTCCGCTTCAAAGAAGCAGTCGGGGATGAGAAAAAATCTTATAAAGGGAAAAAAGGAAAAGATAACCGCGCCCGAATATAACAAAAAGGGCGAGGCGGTAATGCCGAAAACCAAGGGACAAAAAGTCCTTGGCTTTCTGGTGCGTCTTGCAATAGGAGTTACCGCGTTTGGCCTGGCTATGGCGGTGATGGGCGGCGTTTGCTTCTTCCATATTCTCAATAACTATGAGAATATAGATATTGCAAACACCTTCAAGACCCTTAATATGAAGGCGACCACCTATATCTACGCCTACGACAGCGAGCTTAACACCTACGTTGAGCTTGAGTCGCTCTTCGTAAGTGAGGACCGTCAGTGGATAAGCTTTGACGATATTCCCGAATATTTCAAGCAGGCCACTATTGCGGTAGAGGACGAGCGCATTTACGAGCATAAGGGCGTTGACTGGCCCCGCTTTATTTTGGCAACGGCAAACAGCTTTTTGCATTTCAGAAGCCGATTCGGCGCGTCAACCATAACGATGCAGCTCGTTAAAAACGTCACCGGCGCCGACGATGCAACCGCCATAAGAAAGGTAAAAGAGGTATTTAACGCCACCTATATCGAAAAGATATACGAAAAGGACGATATCCTCGAGCTTTATCTGAACTATATCAACTACGGCGGACAGATCCAGGGTATTCTGTCTGCATCGAGATTCTATTTCGGCAAGGACCCCTCACAGCTTTCGCTTATTGAGGTTGCAAGTATAGTAGGTATTACCAATAACCCCGGTATGTATAATCCCTATTACTCCTCAAACAGAGAGGCAAACCTCGACAGAGCAAAGCTCATAGTAGGTCTTATGCGTGATCAGGAGATGATCTCCGAGGAGGAGTATAACGAGGCTATGGCTGTAACCGAGCTTTCGTTTGCCTTCGGAGGCTCCGGGGAAAGCGAAAAGAAGCAGGCACAGTCTTATTACGTTGACACCGTTATAAACGTTGTTATAAGCGACCTTATGAAAACCTACGGCGTATCAAGCGATATAGCTACGAAGATGCTTTATCAGGGCGGCTACAAGGTTTATATTCCCATGGATATAACCGTTCAGAATATTATGGACGGATATTACGAGAACCGTGAAAATTTCCCCAAAAATACCGTAACCGATAAAACTACGGGCGAGATAGAATATCTCGAAAGCGCCATGATCATTATGAACTATAAAAACGGCGACGTTTTGGGAATCGTGGGCGGCATAGGCGAAAAGGAATTCGCAAGAGGCTTTAACCGTGCCACCTCGGCATTCCGTCAGGTAGGCTCCGTAATAAAGCCCATCGGTGTTTTTGCTCCCGCAATAGAATATAACGTTGCGGACGGAAACAGCGCTCTTTTGGACGTACCCAACGACGAAAAGGGTGATTGGCCCGTAAACTACACCGACTATTACAGAGGTCTTATGCCTCTTCGCAGAGCGCTGGCATATTCTCTTAACGGCCCCACCGTTGATCTTGCGACTCAGCTCGGACCGCAGAATTCTTATAATTTTCTCGTTGAAAAATGCGGAATCAAGAACCTTGTGGGCACGGGCGTTGCAAACGACGTCTCTCTTTCTCTTTCACTCGGAGGCGTTACAAACGGCCTTACCGTTACCGAAATATGCGCGGCATACCAGATATTCCCCAACAACGGTGTTTACAACGAGCCGAGATTCTATACCAAGATAGTTGACGGTCTCGGAAACGTTATTTTGGAAAACGGCGTAAAGTCGAAGGTAGCCATTTCAGAGCAGACTGCGTTTATAATGCGAGACCTTCTTTACGAAAACGTTTACGATGGCTACGCCTCGTCGGCAAGATTCTCGACCTCTGCAGGCAAGAAGATAACTGCTTACGGTAAAACCGGCACCTCTGCGGCAAACCACGATTTCTGGTTCAGCGGCTTCACAAGCGAATATCTCGGCGCGGTTTGGATAGGCTTTGACAGCAATGCGGCAATAAGCACCGGTGAATCCGCTCTTTCCGCAGCGCTCTGGTCGAAGGTAATGCGCTCTATCTATGATGCGAAGGGCCTTTCGGACGGAGAATTCGACAGACCCACCGGTGTAACGGAGGTTGAATACTGCAAATACAGCGGCAAGCTTGCCACCGATATCTGCAAGCTCGATCCCAGAAATACCACTGCGGATCCCGTTGTAAAGAAGAGCTGGGTCAAAAACGAGAATATCCCCGAGGATACCTGCGACGTTCACCATGCAATGTATATCTGCGAGGATTCGGGTAAGCTTGCTCACGACAACTGTTCAAACGGCAAGGTTTACGCAATAGCATTCCTCGATATTTACAGAGACTATATCAGAACCGACCTCTATATTGAGGACGCACAGTACGTTTACCCCAAGATCGCAAAGAGCCAGACTCTCCCCTTATACGTATCCGACAGACTTCCCGCATATATGACTCTCTATGCCGCAAATCTTCCCGGTTGGGAAATATATATGGGAATGCCGAACGATAACTATACGCCCCCCGAATTGAGAGAGGATTACGACAAGAACGATCCGAAAAACGAAAGCTTCGTTCCTCCGCTCGATGCGGAAGGCAATCCCATACCCTTTGCCGTGGTTCACAACCCCGGACAGGCTATGAGCAAGGTTGCAACGGCGAAAATTCATAACGCGATCTGTCAGGCTCATACTCCGGGCGAGGTGGCTTATCTCCACCCGTGGAACTTCTCCGGTGTTTTGGTAACAACTCCCACTCATGAGCCGGACCCCGAGCCGGAGCCCGATCCTGAAGATCCGAATAATCCCGAGGAACCCGTGGATCCCGATAATCCGTCGGACGTTCCCTCGGATACATCGTCCGATATTCCTTCGGACACTTCCTCCGATAATTCCGAAACAAGCTCCGATCTTCCCGAAAACACCTCCTCCGAGGCAGAGGGCGGCGAGGAACGCAGTGAAAGCTCCGGCGAGGGCACTGTAAGCGAGCAAAGCGAAAGCAGTGAGACAGCTTCGTCTTCGACCGACGGCGGCGAGGGGAATTCAACCGAGGTTTAAAAATTAACAAAATTAAGGTTGACTTTTTTCTGCAATATTGCTATAATCGAAGCATAAAAAGAAAACAAAAGGTATAAAATAATATAAAAAGGAGAATGAAACTATGGATAAAAAGATTTTTATAGCTGCAGCCATCGGCGCAGCAGTCGGAGCAGCGGCAGCGCTCGGTGCGGTTGCGGTAGTATCTAAAATGCGCACCGGCAAATATTGCTTCTGTATGCCCGACAATACCGATTACGAAGACGTTGATTTCCGCATTGCAGACGATGAAGCATGCGAGGATTACGCATGCGACTGCGGCTGCTGTGACACTGCCGAAGCAGCAGAATAATCAGAAAGCAATAAAAACATCTCCCGCCTGCAGTGCGGGAGATGTTTTGAGTTGTCAAAGGAGCTTTTGAAGTTGAAAATAATCGATATGCACTGCCATATCTTCCCCGATAAGATAGCGCTTAAGGCGGCAGGTGCAATAGGAAATTTTTACGATATAACGATGGCGCACGACGGCACGAGAGAAAAGCTAGTGTCCCTTTGCGGCGCGTCGGGCGTTGAAACCGCGCTTGTTCATTCGGTGGCGTCAACAGCCTCACAGGTCGAAAAGATAAACGACTATATTGCCGCCTCGAAGGAGCTTTATCCCGAGCTTTTCGTGGGCTTTTTAACGATGCATCCCGACTATGAAAATATCCCTCTAGAGATAAAAAGAGCAAGGGAAATGGGGCTTGTGGGCGTTAAGATCCACCCCGATATGCAAAAATTTGCCATAGACGATAAAAAGGCATACCCGATATACGAGGAGATTGCGGGAAAAATTCCGATACAGGTACATACGGGCGACCCGCGCCACGATTTTTCCCACCCCGAGATGATGGCAAGGGTAATGCGGGATTTTCCGAATCTCACCGTCATCGGCGCCCATTTCGGCGGCTGGTCTGAGTGGCAGAATGCCTCGGAAATTTATAAAGGGCTTGATAATATCTTCATCGACACCTCGAGCTCGCTTTATCAGATGCCGCCCGAAACCGCGGCAAGGCTGATAAGAGAGTTCGGCGTTTCCAGGTGCTTTTTCGGCACCGACTATCCCATGTGGGATATAAACGAGGAGCTTGAGCGGTTTATGAGAGTGCCGCTTACCGACTCGGAGCGCGAGGATATTCTCTATAACAACGCGAAAAACTTTTTGAATAATTTGGCTTAAAGCGGAGCAATATAAAGCAAAAGGGACGGTGTGTATTTTGGAACTTTTGCTTAGCTGCTTAAAGGCGTTTACGGTTGGCGGATTTATTTGTATGCTCGGACAGATACTCATTGACAGAACCAAGCTTACCCCGGCGAAGATTCTCGTTACGTTTTTGCTTTCGGGAATGGTGCTTGCTGCCTTCGGGCTTTACGATAAGCTGGTTTCGTTTGCGGGCGCGGGCGCTACTGTGCCCATCTCCGGCTTTGGAAGCGTGCTTATAAGCGGCGTAAAAAAGGCGATCGACGAAAAGGGCTTTTTGGGCATTTTCTCGGGCGGCCTTACGGGCGCGGGGGCGGGAATTGCCGCGGCAATAACGTTTGGCTTTCTTTTTGCCCTGATATTCAAGCCGAAAAGAAAATAAAAAATAAAACAGTGCCTTGGGCGTAATGCCAAGGCACTGTTTTGCTTTGTGAATTAAGTCAGCTTTGTTCCTTTGGAAGCTCGATGACGCCCTCTGCTTTCTCAAAGGCCTTTATCTCCTGACGGATAAGATACAAAATCTCTCCGTTTGCGGAGCGTCCGTAATATTTTGAAATATAGTGGAGCTTATAATGAAGCTCGGGGTCGATTTCTATTCCGAGATGCTTGTTCTTTTTGTTTCTCATAAAAATCTCCTGAAAAATCTTAATATAAGTATATTTTAAGATTATTTTGTGGTATAATGTTGTTAGTATACTTGAATTAAGTATACTAAATTTAAAATTCGGGGATTTATATGAAGGTTGCAATTATCGGATCCAGAAATATAACGCAAATAGACGTTGGAAAATACCTGTCGAACAACGATGAAATCGTATCGGGTGGAGCAGTGGGAGTAGATAGCTGTGCAGAAAAATACGCAAGTGAAAATGGCGTAAAAATCAGCGTGTTTTTGCCAAATTATGAACGTTACGGCAAAGCCGCACCTATTATCAGAAACAGAGAAATTGTTGATTTTGCAGATAAGGTCATTGCGTTTTGGGACGGCAGGTCAAAGGGAACCTTATCGGTGATAAAATACGCTCAAAAAAGGGGAAAACCCTGCGAAATTATTGTTCTTGAATCGACATAAGCAGACGGAAAAGGTAAAATTTTCCGTCTGCTTTTATTTAGAGGGCAAATATTGCGCGGGCTGATTAAAAAAGTTTAAAAAATAACAAAAAAACAGTTGAAAAAAAGCCGCAATAATGTTATTATATTATAATAATATTATTATATAATGGAAAGCTATGTAAAAACGCGGAAAGCAGGTAGAATATGCGCTTAAATTCCATAACTATTCAGGGCTTCAAATCCTTCCCCGATAAAATAAATATAGATTTTTCCGACGGACTTACCGCAATCGTAGGTCCCAACGGAAGCGGAAAGAGCAACATCTCCGACGCGGTCCGATGGGTGCTCGGTGAGATGAGCGCGAAATCACTTCGCGGCGGCAAGATGGAGGACGTCATTTTTAACGGCACCAAGATAAGAAAGCCCTACGGCTTTGCCGAGGTCTCCTTGACTCTTGATAACTCCGACCGCCACTTCAACTACGATTTCAACGAGATAACCGTAACCAGACGTTATTTCCGCTCGGGCGAGAGCGAGTATTTCATAAACAAGCAGCAGGTAAGACTTCGCGATATCAACGAGCTGTTTATGGATACCGGTCTTGGCAAGGACGGATATTCTATGATAGGTCAGGGCCGAATAAGCGAGATACTTTCCTCAAAAAGCGAGGACAGACGTCAGATATTCGAAGAGGCGGCGGGTATTTCAAAGTTCCGCTATAAGAAAAACGAGGCGGAGAGAAAGCTTAACGCCGCAGAAGATAATCTTCTTCGCTTGAATGATATAATCACCGAGCTTGAGGCAAGAGTGGGACCCTTGAAGGAGCAGAGCGAAAAGGCAAAGAAATATCTCCTTTTGAGAGATGAGAAAAAGGGTCTTGAAATAAACGTATGGCTCGACGCAATCGACAAAATGACCGAAACGGTAAAGGCTGCAGAGGAAAAATACAGAATAGCAAGGGCAGACCTCGATTCGGCAGAGATCGCCTCGGAAAAGACCGCAGAGGAAATAAACTCCCTCTTTGAGCTTTCGGCGGCGCTTAACGTTGAGACCGACGAGCTTATGAGAAAGATCGAGGAGCTTCGCGCAAAACAGAGCGATGACGACGGCAGAGCGATAGAGATCAAGGCAAATATCGCGAGAAACGAAGCCGACGTTTTGAGAATAAGAAATGAGATCGGCGGCGGCGAGGGAAGAAAGGCAGAGCTTTTAAAGGAAAAGGAAGAGCAGCTTAAGAAGATCTCCGCAACCGAAAAGGAGATCGCGGCGCTTGACGGTGAGATGAAGGCGCACCTTCTTCAGAACGAGCTCTTCGATAAGGAAAACAGCGAAAACGCCGAGGAAGCGGCAAAGATAAGAGGCGAGATAGCCGAAAACCAGACGAGATACACCTCCCTTTTGGTTGAGGCGGGCTCTGTCTCCACCGAGCTTTCGGGTGCGGCCTTCGACATTGAAAAGATGAAGGAGGACCTCGAAAAAGCCAAAGAGGAGCTTGCAAGCCGTGAAATAATAAAGGCGGAATTCGATAAAAAGGAAGCCGCGGTAAAGGAAAACAGGGAAAATCTTTCAAACGTTTTAAACGGCTGGAGCTTAAAGCTAAGCGGCAGGGAAAAGGCGGCGGCAGATGCCAAGACGGCCTTTGACAGCGCAAATGCCCGCATTGCATCTATGAACGACAGGCTTTCTCTCCTTACCGATATGGAGAAAAACTACGTAGGCTTTTACAACAGCATCAAGGCGGTTATGGACGCTTCCTCCAAAAACGCACTTAAGGGCATTAAGACCACCGTTGCCGAGGCAATAAAAACGGATAACCGATATGCGCTTGCAATGGAAACGCTGCTCGGCGCGGCGCTTCAGAATATTATAACCGACACCGAGGATTCGGCAAAGGCGGCAGTTGAATACTTAAAGGCAAACGACCTCGGACGCGCCACCTTCCTTCCCATAAACGCGGTTAAGGGCGGAGTTTTGAATGCCGCCGAGCTTAAAGGGCATCAGGGCTATATAGGCATTGCCTCGGAGCTCGTTGAATATAAGCCCGAATATAAGGGTGTTATTGAATATCTGCTTGGCAGAAGCGCCGTGGTTGAAACGATAGGCGACGCAATAAGGCTTGCACGTGCCTTCGGTTACCGCTTCCGTGCGGTAACGCTCGACGGTCAGCTTATCAACGCAGGCGGCTCGATAACGGGCGGCTCGTCGGTAAAGAGAGTCGGCGTTTTCACAAGAGCAAACGAAATAGAAGAGATAAAGGCAAAGCTTATAACGGCAGAAAAAGAAAGAGAGAAGCTCGAAGCGGCTTATAAGACATCGGAGGCAGAGGTCGCAGAGCTAAAGGCAAAGACCGACGGTGCCGCGGCAGAGCTTCGCACCGCAGAGGAGGAGCTTATCAAATGCACCGCCGATTGCGGTCACGCCGCACTCGTTTGCGACGCGGCAGGCGAGGCGGTTGAAAGTCTTACGCTTGCCCTTTCCTCGAAGGAGCAGTTCAAGGCGGCATACGCCGCGAAAAAGGCGGAGAATGCAAAGCTTTCCGAGGAATGCGCCCGTGTTGCAGGGGAACTTGAGGCAAAGCTTATTAAGATTACCGGAAGCGGAAGCGATATTGAAGCAAAGCAAAAGGCGCTTTTGGAAAAGATATCCTCCGTCCGCTTCGATATAGCGGCAAAGACCAAGGATATAGAGGCGCTCCGTATGCTTGCCTCGGAGCTTGACAGGCAGGTTGCCACGGAACAGAGCTTTGCGGCAGATAAGGAAGCCGAAATTTCCGAGATAGCCTTGAGAAACGAAGAGCTTTCGAAGGAGCTTTCCGAAATCGTTTCGGCAAAGGAAAAGATAGCAAGCGAGATCGAGCTTTCGCAAAACGGCATAACCGAGATCAGAATAAAGAGAGATACCGCAGAGCAGAGGATAAACGATCTTCGCAAAAAGGAAAAGGCAGATACCGACCGTATTGCCGCATTGAAGGCAGACACGGCAAGACTCGAGGCAAAGACAGAGGCTGCCAAAAACGAATACGACGTAATCGTTACCCGTATGTGGGACGAATACGAGCTTACTCTCACCGAGGCGGAATCGCTTCGCACCGAGCTTGAAAGCGTGACGGGCGCCCAGAAGAGAATAAACGAAATAAAGAAAGAGATAAAGTCACTCGGCGACGTAAACGTTTCCGCCATTGAGGAATACGCAGAGGTAAGCGAGAGATACGAGACCTTAAGCGTTCAGTATAAGGACGTAACGAGCGCAAAGACCGAGCTTGAAAAGATAATCGGTGAGCTTACCGTTGAAATGAAGCGTATCTTCGAGGTGCAGTTTGCCGTTATCAACAAGCATTTCGATGCGGTATTCAAGGAGCTTTTCGGCGGCGGCGAGGCCGCGCTCGAGCTTTCCGAGCCGGGCGATATTCTGAATTCCGGAATCGACTTCAAGGTTGCCCCTCCCGGAAAGGTCATCAAGAATATGAGCTCCCTTTCGGGCGGCGAGCAGGCGCTCGTTGCAATAGCACTTTATTTTGCAATACTTAAGGTTCGTCCCGCGCCGTTTTGCATACTCGACGAGATCGAGGCGGCGCTCGACGAGGTAAACGTTGTCCGTTTTGCCGACTACTTAAAGACGGTAAACGACAAAACGCAGTTTATCGTAATCACCCACCGTCGCGGCACCATGGAGGCGGCAGACGTGCTTTACGGCGTAACGATGCAGGAAAAGGGTGTTTCCAAGCTGCTCGTTATAAACGTTTCCGATATTGAAAAGAATTTCCCCATCAAATAATTTTAAGGTGTTAATATGAGCTTTTTTGACAAAATCAAGGCAGGCCTTGCAAAAACGACGAAATCGATAGGTCACGCCTTTACCTTCAACAAAATAGACGACGATACCCTTGAGGAGCTTTTGGAGGCGCTCGTTATGGCAGACTGCGGAATCGAGACCGCGGAGGGCATAATCGAGAGACTGAAAACGGAGGCAAAGGAGCGTCACGTAACCAAAGAGGAGGAGGCAAGAGCGCTTTTGACCGAGATAATCGCCTCCGAAATGGAGGGCGGAAGCTTCGACTTTTCGGGCAAGCCCTCGGTAATACTCGTAGTCGGTGTAAACGGCGCGGGTAAGACCACAACCATCGGTAAGCTTTCAAATCTTCTTGTAAAAGAGGGCAAAAGGGTGCTGGTCGGCGCAGCCGACACCTTCCGTGCCGCTGCGGTCGAGCAGCTTGGCGTTTGGTGTGAAAGAGCGGGTGCCGAGATGATAAGCGAAAAAGAGGGAGCGGATCCCGCGTCGGTCGTTTTTAACACTATATCGGCGGCAAAGGCAAAGAAGGCTGACGTTGTTATAATCGACACCGCAGGCAGGCTTCAGAATAAGAAAAATCTAATGGACGAGCTTTCAAAGATAAGAAGAGTTATTGCAAGAGAGCTTCCCGATGCTCCCGTTGAGACCCTTTTGGTAATCGACGGCACTACCGGGCAGAACGGCATTTCGCAGGCAAAGGAATTCACGGCGGTAGCCGAGGTAACGGCAGTTGCGGTAACCAAGCTCGACGGCACCGCAAAGGGCGGCGTTACCCTTTCGGTAAAGAAGGAGCTCGGCATTCCGGTAAAGCTTATCGGCGTTGGCGAAAAGATAGACGATATGGACTTTTTCGTTCCCAGAGAATTTGCGGCGGCGCTTATTGAGGGATAAACTATGAGAGAAAACAGAAAAAACGGAGAGCTCCGTAAAATAAAAATAACTAAAGGATTTATAAATCAGCCCTGCTCATCGGTGCTTATCGAATGGGGCAACACCAAGGTTCTTTGCTCCGCAACGGTTGAGGAGAGAGTTCCTCCCCACGTTCTCGGAAGCGGCGCAGGCTGGGTAACGGCGGAGTATTCGATGCTTCCCGCATCTACCGCCACGAGAAACCAGAGAGATATAAACAAATTGAAGCTTTCGGCAAGAAGTGCCGAGATTCAGCGCCTTATCGGACGTTCGCTTCGTGCGGCGGTGGATATGAAAAAGCTCGGCGAGCGCCAGATAACCGTTGACTGCGACGTTTTATCGGCTGACGGCGGCACGCGATGCGCTTCTGTAACGGGCGGCTTTATTGCTCTTGCGCTTGCCTGCAAAAAGCTCGTGGCAGAGGGCGTTATTGAGGAAAGCCCCATCGTGAATCAGGTTGCGGCGGTTTCGGTAGGCGTTGTTGAGGGCGAGGTACTTTGCGACCTTGAATATACCGAGGATTCAACCGCCGAGGTCGATATGAACGTGGTAATGACCGATAAAGGCTCCTTCGTTGAGCTTCAGGGCACGGGCGAGCACGGTGTTTTTGCCGATATGGAGCTTAAGAAGCTGATAGCTTCGGCAAAGGCGGGGCTTAAGAAAATATTTGCCATACAAAAGAGGGTAATTGAAAATGACTGAAATAGTTTTAGCCTCCGATAACGTAAAAAAGCTTAAGGAGCTCAAGGAAATACTCTCCGACGGCGACTTTAAGCTCGTCACCAAGAGTGAGGCGGGCTACTTTGAAGAGGTTGAGGAAAACGGCACTACCTTCGAGGAAAATTCCTTTATAAAGGCAAATGAGGTCATGAAGCACACCGGCAAGATCTCCGTTGCCGACGATTCGGGTCTTGAGGTCGATTGCCTTGGCGGCGAGCCCGGCGTTTACTCAAAAAGATATGCGGGCGAGGACGCAACCGACGACGAAAAAATTGATTATTTACTTAATAAAATAAGAGAGACCGGCGAGCAAAACCCAACGGCGCGCTTCGTTTCGGTTATAACCTGCGTTTATCCTACGGGTGAGCATTTCTCGGTAAGAGGAAGCTGCGAGGGTAAAATCATCTTCGAGAAAAAGGGAGAGGGCGGCTTCGGCTACGATCCCGTATTCCTGCCCGACGGCTTCGATAAGACCTTTTCCGAGCTTTCGGCAGAGGAAAAAAACGCAATAAGCCACAGAGGAAACGCATTAAGACTTTTTGCGGCGGAATTTGCAAAAAGAAAATAAAGGAAGATATCGGTGGATTATTTAAGGCTTTACGACGAAATAACAGAGAAGGCAAGGTCCCTTTCAAAAAAGCCCACGCTTTTGCTTCACTCCTGTTGCGCACCCTGCTCAACCTCGGTGATAAAAAGGCTTTCGGAGATTTTTGAAATAACGGTTTTTTATTCAAATTCAAATATTTATCCAAAGGCGGAATACGAAAAGCGCAAAAAGGAGCAGATCAGGTTTTGCGAGATCGCAGGCGTCCCCTTTTCGGAGGATAACTACCTTCACACAGAATTTACCGCTTTTGCGGCGGAGCTTAAAGACGAGAGGGAAGGCGGAGCGCGGTGCGAAAAATGTATTGCCTACCGCATGGAAAAAGCCGCAAGGGAAGCAGCCGAAAATAAATTTGATTATTTCACCACCACTCTTTCTGTTTCACCCCACAAAAACGCACCGTTTATAAACAAAACCGGGGCAGAGCTTGAAGAAAAATACGGCGTTGGATTTTTATACGCAGACTTCAAGAAAAAGGACGGATATTTGAATTCGATAAAAATTTCAAAAGAGCTTGATATATACAGACAAAGCTATTGCGGCTGTGAGTTTTCGATTGATAAGGAGGCGATAAAGCCTTGAAAATAGCAATATACGGCGGCACCTTCGATCCGCCGCATCTCGGTCACGAGCTTTTCATAAAGGAATTCATAAAGCTTTATCGGCCTGATAAGATCTTTGTAATTCCCACAAAGATACCGCCTCATAAGGCGTGTGAGACCACGGGTGCCGCAGACCGCGTTGCGATGGCGAGGCTTGCCTTTAAGGGAATTGCGGAGGTAAGCGACTGTGAGATAAAGCGTAAGGGTAAAAGCTACACCGTTGATACCCTGGAATATTTTAAAAAGCGGTATCCCGATTCGGAAATTTATATGATAATCGGAAGCGATATGCTGCTTACCTTTGACGAGTGGCGGTGTCCGCGAAGAATTTTAGAGCTTGCAACGGTCGTTGCCGCTCCGCGAATCGAAAGCGAAGAGCTTGTTAATGAGATGAGGGAAAAGGCAAGAGGTATAACCGAGAGAATGGGCGGTAAAATAGAGGTGATGCCCATTACTCCGCGCGAGATATCCTCAACCGAGATAAGAGAGGGCGCCGAAAACGCCGTTTCGCCCGCCGTGGCAAAATATATTTCAAAGCGCGGGCTTTATAAAGAAAGCGAAAAGATAAAGGAAATCAAAGAGGTGCTTTCAAAGCGGCTTTCCTATAAGCGATATTACCACTCTCTCGGAGTTATGAATACTGCGGCAGAGCTTGCCGCCCGCTACGGAAACGATATTGAACGGGCAAAGCTTGCGGGAATACTTCACGACTGCACCAAGGAGTACCCACTTGAAAAGCAGTATGAGATAATTGAGCGTTACGGCGTTGAAATTCCCGAAGACGAAATAACCGTTGAAAAGCTTTTGCACTCAAGAACGGGTGCGGTAATGGCAAAAGAGGAATTCGGCGTGACCGATAAAGAGGTGCTTTCGGCAATAAGCTGCCACACCGCGGGCAAGGAGAATATGACGGAATTTGAGAAAATTCTCTTTTTGGCCGATTTTATCGACCCCTCGCGTGATTACCGCGGCGTTGAAGCAATAAGAAAAAAGGCGTTTAAGGACCTCGACGAGGCGATACTCGATTGCACCTCGTTTACGGTAAAGGACCTTGCAAAAAGAGGAAAAACGATTGCACTTAACACCGTGCTGTGCTACAACTCCACGGTTAAGGCAGTAAAGATAAAAAGACAACTTAACGATAAGGAGAAACAGAAATGAAGGATATTTTTGAAGCGGTAAAAATTGCGGTCAAGGCGCTTGACAGCAAAAAGGCCGACGATATCAAGGTTATAAAAACGGCGGGAATAACCGACCTTGCGGAATATATAATCATCTGCACGGGCTCTTCCTCGACCAAAATCAAAACTCTTGCAGACCTTGCGGAGGTAACTCTTGCCGAAAACGGCGAGGAGGTCCTTCACCGCGAGGGATATATGGAGGGCAACTGGGTGCTTCTTGACTACGGCGCATTTATAATAAACGTTTTCAACAGCAAAACGAGAGAATTTTACGCCCTTGAGCAGCTTTGGCAAAACGGCGAAGAAATAGCCATTAGCGACATTGTAACCCCTGAAGAATAATCGGCAAGGAGAATGGAAAATGAAATACGAATACGCTGAAATTGAAAAGAAATGGCAAAAATATTGGGAGGAAAACCAAAGCTTTGCGGCAAGCAACGACTACTCAAAGCCGAAGTTTTATCCTCTTGTTGAGTTTCCCTATCCGTCGGGCGCAGGTCTTCACGTGGGTCATCCCCGCTCCTACACCGCGCTTGATATAATCGCAAGAAAAAAGCGCCTTGCAGGCTACAACGTCCTCTACGCAATGGGTTGGGACGCATTCGGTCTTCCTGCCGAGAACTACGCTATTAAAAATCAGGTACACCCTAAGACCATCACCGAGAAGAATATCGACCGCTTCCGCGATCAGCTCAAGTCACTCGGCCTTTCGTTTGACTGGTCAAGAGAGGTAAATACCACCGATCCGAGCTACTACAAGTGGACACAGTGGATATTCTTGAAGCTCTTTGAAAAGGGACTTGCCTACAAAAAAGAGATGGCGGTAAACTGGTGCACCTCCTGCAAATGCGTTTTGGCTAACGAAGAGGTAGTCGACGGCGTTTGCGAGCGCTGCGGCAGTCAGGTTGTAAGAAAGGTCAAGGAGCAGTGGATGCTCAAGATCACCGCCTACGCAGAGCGCCTTATTGACGACCTTGACGGCGTAAACTACATTCCCCGCGTCAAGACCCAGCAGAAAAACTGGATAGGCCGCTCAACCGGAGCAGAGGTAAAATTCGAAACCTCGGTAGGCTCCACCCTCACCGTTTACACCACCAGACCCGACACTCTTTTCGGCGCCACCTATATGGTAATCTCGCCCGAGCATCCGATGATTGACAGCTTCAAGGACGTTATCGAAAACTATGATGACTGCATCGCCTACCGCGAGGCGGCGGCAAAGAAGTCGGATTTCGAGCGCACCGAGCTTCAGAAGGAAAAGACCGGCGTTTGCATCAAGGGCATTACCGCCAAAAATCCCGTAAACGGCAATATGATACCCATCTACATATCCGACTACGTTCTTATGAGCTACGGAACAGGCGCGATTATGGCGGTTCCCGCTCACGACGAGCGTGACTATGCCTTTGCAAAGGTGTTTGACCTTCCCGTAATTGAGGTCGTAAAGGGCGGCAACGTTGAAAAGGAAGCCTTTACTGACATTGAAAGCGGTGAAATGGTAAACAGCGGAATGCTTGACGGTCTTACCGTAGCCGAGGCAAAGAAAAAGATAATCGAGTGGCTTTCCGAAACCGGAAAGGGCGAGGCAAAGGTAAACTACAAGCTTCGCGACTGGGTATTTTCACGTCAGCGCTACTGGGGCGAGCCCATTCCTCTCGTTCATTGCGACGAGTGCGGTTGGGTTGCGATTCCCGAAAGCGAGCTTCCCTTAACACTCCCCGACGTTGAACGCTACGAGCCCACCGACAACGGCGAATCACCTCTTGCAAAGATCGAAAGCTTTGTAAACACCACCTGCCCCAAATGCGGACGTCCTGCCAAGAGAGAAACCGACATTATGCCCCAGTGGGCAGGCTCCTCGTGGTATTTCCTCCGCTATTGCGATCCGCACAACGATAAGGAGCTTGCCTCCAAGGAAGCTCTTGAATACTGGACTCCCGTCGATTGGTATAACGGCGGTATGGAGCACACCACCCTCCACCTTCTCTATTCGAGATTCTGGCACAAGTTCCTCTACGATATCGGCGTAGTACCCACCGCCGAGCCCTATGCAAAGAGAACGAGCCACGGTATGATACTCGGCGAGAACGGCGCAAAGATGAGTAAATCTCTCGGAAACGTCGTAAACCCCGACGATATCGTAAGAGATTACGGCGCCGACACCATGCGTCTTTACGAGATGTTCATAGGCGACTTTGAAAAGACTGCACCGTGGTCCACCTCATCGATAAAGGGTTGCAAGAGATTTTTGGAGAGAGTTCTTGGCCTTGTTGATATAGCAACCCTTGAGAAAGAGGACGAGGAGACCGAGAGAGAGCTTCACCGCACCATCAGAAAGGTATCAGACGATATCGAGCAGATGAAGTTCAACACCGGCATTGCGGCAATGATGAGCTTCGTAAACTTTGCCTACGATAAGGGCGGTCTTACCAAGGAGGAGCTTAAGACCTTTATCCTTCTTTTAAATCCCTTCGCACCTCATCTTACCGAGGAAATGTGGGAGCTTCTCGGAGAGAAGAAGCCCATTTGCGAGATCGGCGTATGGCCCGAATACGATGAGAAAAAGCTCGTTGATACGAGCAAGATAATCCCCGTCCAGGTAAACGGCAAGCTCCGCGGCACGATAAAGGTAGCCGTAGGTCTTGACGAGGCGGCGGTAAGAGCCGAGGCCGAAAAGGACGAAAAGATTGCCGCAGCGCTCCAGGGCAAGACGGTCGTAAAGGTCATCTATATCAAGGATAAAATGCTCAACATCGTCGTTAAATGATTGTAAAAGAGGTTTAAAATATGAAAGATATCAAACCTATGGGTTTAAATGAGATAAGAGAAAAATATCTCTCGTTCTTCGAGAAAAAGGGTCACCTTCGCGAAAAAAGCGCATCGCTTATTCCCGACGGCGACAAGGGCCTTTTGCTTATAAACGCAGGTATGGCTCCCCTTAAAAAATATTTCACCGGCGAGGCAACTCCTCCCTCTGTGAGAATGACCACCTGCCAGAAATGCATTCGTGTATTGGATATCGAGCGCGTAGGCAAAACGAGCCGTCACGGCACCTTCTTTGAAATGCTCGGAAACTTCTCCTTCGGCGACTACTTCAAGCACGAGGTGTGCGCCTGGGCGTGGGAGTTTTTGACAAAGGATCTTGAGCTTCCCATCGAGCGTCTTTACGTTTCCGTTTATCACGAGGACGACGAGGCATACGATATCTGGACCAAGGAGGTTGGCGTTGACCCCTCTCACATGGTTCGTCTCGGAAAGGCTGATAACTTCTGGGAGATCGGCGCGGGCCCCTGCGGTCCCTGCACCGAGATCTATTTCGACAGAGGAGAGGAATACTCCTGCGGCAGTAAGGACTGCTTCGTAGGCTGCGACTGCGACCGTTACGTTGAATTCTGGAACCTCGTTTTCTCGCAGTTTAACAACGACGGCGAGGGCAACTACACCGAGCTTGCAAAGAAAAACATAGATACCGGTATGGGCCTTGAGAGAATGGCTTGCATTATGCAGGGCAAAACCAGCATCTTCGAGATCGACACCGTTTCCAACATAATGAAGACCGTTTGCGATATCGCAAAGGTAAATTACAAAGAGGACGAGAAAAAGGATCTTTCCTTACGCGTTATCACCGACCATATCAGAGGAAGCTCATTCCTTATTGCAGACGGCGTTTTGCCCTCAAACGAGGGAAGAGGCTACGTTCTCCGTAAGCTTATTCGCCGCGCGGCACGTCACGGCAGACTCATAGGAGTTGAAAAGCCCTTCCTTTACGAGGTTGCGGCAAGCGTTGCAAAGGAAAACCGCACCGCATATCCCGAGCTTACCGAGCGCCTCGACTTCATTCAGAACGTATTGAAGAAGGAAGAGGAGCAGTTTGCAAAAACTGTGGGAAGCGGACTCCAGATGCTTTCCGAGCTTATGAAAAACGCCGAAAGCAAGACCGTTTCGGGTGCTGATGCCTTCAAGCTTTACGATACCTTCGGCTTCCCCTTGGACCTCACCAAGGAGATCGCGGAGGACGGCGGCTTTGCCGTTGACGAGGAGGGCTTTGAGGCTGAAATGAAGCGTCAGCGCGAGGCCTCGAGAGAGGCAAGAGAGAAACTCGGCGACTTTGGCTGGGAAAAGCACATCTCTGTTAAGGATCTCGGAATAACCCCCGAATTTACAGGTTATAATAATCTCACCGGCACCGCTCCCATAAAGGCAATATTTGCAGGTGCAGAAAGAGTTAACTCTGCGGGAAGCGGCGAGACCGTTACCGTAATTTTTGAAAAAACCCCCTTCTACGCCGAAATGGGCGGTCAGCCCGGCGACGTGGGCGTTATTAAGAGCGAGGGCGCAACCCTTAAGGTCGTTAAGACGTTAAAGGGTGATGACGGAGTTGCACTCCATCTTTGCGAAATAGAAAACGGCGAGATAGCCGAGGGCGACGTTATGGAGCTTTCCGTTTGCAAAAAGCACCGTCTTGACGTTTCGAGAAACCACTCGGCAACTCACCTCTTGCAGAAGGCTCTCAAGGAGGTGCTTGGCGACCACGTTTCGCAGGCAGGCTCACAGCTTTCGAGAGATAATCTCACCTTCGACTTTACAAGCTTTGAGGCTCTTACCAAGGAGCAGCTTGAAAAGGTTGAGGAGCTTGTAAATAACGATATCGACGCCGCGCTTGCTATTTCCACCGCGGAAATGTCTATCGAGGAGGCAAAGGCAAGCGGTGCCGAGGCGCACTTTACCGAAAAGTACGGCAAGACTGTAAGAGTTGTTTCAATGGGTGACCGCTCCAAGGAGCTTTGCGGCGGAACTCACCTTAACAACACAGCTGAAATAGGAATGTTCAAGATAGTTTCCGAAAGCTCTGTTGCCGCAGGCGTAAGACGCATTGAGGCTGTAACGGGCCGCGGTGTTTTGAAGCTTCTTTCGGAAAAGCAGGAGCTTATAAATTCCACCGTTATTGCTCTTAAGGGCAAGACCGAGAAGGAGCTTTTAACAAGAGCGAACGTCGTTATGAACGAGCTCAAGGATGCCAAGGCGCAGGTCACCGCTTACGAGAGCCGCATTTCCGAAATCGTTTTTGAAAGCGTTATTGCTTCTGCCGAAAGTGTTAACGGCGTTGAAATAATCACCGCTTATCTCAAGGATACCGACCTTTCGGTTGCAAGAAGCATAGGCGACAGAATTAAAGAGAGAAAGCCTTTGGCTGCGGCAATAATTGCCTGCGAAAAGGACGGCAAGGCAAACCTCGTTGCGGTAATGGGCGCAGAAGCCGTTAAGGCAGGCCGCCACGCAGGAAAGACCGTTTCTCTTGCGGCAGCCGTAACGGGCGGCAAGGGCGGCGGCAGACCCGATTCTGCGGTTGCGGGTGTAGGCGATATTGCCAAGATTTCCGATGCACTTGCCGAAGCAAAAAAATTACTCTCCTAACATACTGAAAGGAAGCCCACGGGCTTTACGGGTATAACAATGGAAAAGTATATTATTAACGGAGGAAGACCTCTTTTCGGAGAGGTAGCGGTGAGCGGCGCAAAAAATGCGGCGCTCCCCATTCTTGCCGCAACGATACTTTCTGACGGCGAATGCCGAATTGAAAATATCCCCGAGATAAGAGACGTTTCTCTTATGATAGAGATACTTTACAAAATGGGCGCGGAGGTAAGGACCATTGACCGCACTACCGTTGAGATAGAGGCGTCGAGAATTTACACCACCGCTTCTCCCAACGATATCTGTCGCCGTCTTCGCGGCTCCTACTATCTTCTCGGAGCAATGCTCGGAAAATACGGCAAGGTAGAGGTTGAAATGCCCGGCGGCTGCAACTTCGGTGTGCGCCCGATAGACCTTCATATAAAGGGCCTTGAGGCGCTCGGCGCCCATATAGAAATAGAGGGCGGCGTTATCAAGGCGGCGGCACCCGACGGACTTAAGGGTGCAACGGTATATCTTGATAAGGCGTCTGTCGGCGCAACGATAAACATAATGCTTGCGGCTGTAAGAGCCGAGGGCACTACCCTGATCGAAAACGCCGCAAGAGAGCCGCACATCGTTGACCTTGCAAACTTCTTAAACTCAATGGGTGCATCGGTCCGCGGCGCGGGCACCGATACGATAAAGATAAAGGGCGTAAGCTCCCTTATAGGCGTTACCTATTCGATAATTCCCGACCAGATAGAGGCGGGAACCTTTATGATTGCCTCTGCCATTACCGGCGGTGACGTTGTTGTTAAAAACATAATCCCCAAGCATATGGAATCACTTACCTCGAAGCTTATTGAGGCGGGTATGAAGGTAGAGGAGCTTGACGAGGCGATAAGAGTAGTGGGTAAAAGACCGATAAACAAGCTGAAGGTTACGGCGATATATTATCCCGGCTTTCCCACCGATCTGCAACCCCAGATAACCGCAATGCTCTCGCTTGCCGAGGGAACGAGCATCGTTACCGAAAGCGTTTGGGAAAACCGTTTCCGCTACACCGAGGAGCTTAAGAAGATGGGCGCCGACATTTCGGTTGACGGGCGTGTTGCAACGGTATCGGGAGTAAAGGAGCTTCACGGCGCAACGGTTACCGCCTGCGACCTTCGCGCAGGTGCGGCAGTTATCCTTGCGGGTCTTGCCGCCGAGGGCGAAACCGTAATTGAAAATATCGTGCTTGTTGAAAGAGGCTACGAGGATATCGTGGGCAAGCTTCGCGCACTCGGCGCGGAGATATCGAAAGAGAGCTTTAACGAGCCCGCGATTTAACGGAGATAAGCTATGTCCTTCTTTTTTCAAACACTTTACAGCGGAAGCGAGGGCAACGCCTGCCTTATCGGCTGTGACGGGCGTTACATACTTATCGATGCCGGCAGAAACTGCAAGGCGGTTTTAAACGCTCTTTCCTCGCTTTCAATTTCAGTGAGGGACGTTTTTGCGGTCTTCGTTACTCACGAGCATTCCGACCATATTTCGGCGCTCGACGTTCTGGCAAGAAACTATAAAATCCCCGTTTTTGCAAACGGAGCAACCGCCGAGGAAATTAAAAGACTGGCAAAAAATCTTCCAAACGACCTTGTTTTCGAGCTTGAAAACTATTCGACTGCGAAAAACGGCGGTATTGCGGTAACACCGTTTCCGCTCCCGCACGATTCGGTTAGCTGCTCGGGATACGTTGTTGAGGCAGAAGGTAAAAGGCTCGTGGTTGCAACCGATATGGGTCACCTCACGGGTGAATTTGCCGCAGCGGCGAAGGACGCCGATGCGGTTGTAATAGAATCGAATTACGATGAGATAATGCTTCAAAACGGAAGATATCCCGAATATCTGAAGCGCAGGATCAGCTCAAAATACGGTCATCTTTCAAATGCCGACTGTGCCGAGGCCGTTTCGGTGCTTTCGAGAAGAAGGGCAAAAAAGATAATGCTTGCCCATATCTCAAAGGAAAACAACACCCCCGAAACGGCAGTTTCAAAATCCAAAGAGATTCTTCTGTCGCTCGGGGCAACGGTAACTCACACGGTAAACGAGGGAGCCGACGTATTGGTTGCGGCGGCACCGAGATATACGCCGTCCGAAAGGATAATAATTTAAATGTTCAACGTTAAGCTTATTGCGGTGGGGAAGCTCAAGGAAAGCTATCTCACCGAGGCTGTTTCCGAATATGCAAAAAGGCTGAAGGCTTATTGCAAATTTGAAATAATCGAGTTAAAGGAAGCATTTTTACCCGAAAACCCGAGTGAAAAGGAAATAGAGGCGGCGCTGTCCCAAGAGGCAAAGGATATTTTAAAGGCTGCGGCAGACAGCGTAACAGTCGCCCTTTGCATTGAGGGAAAGCAAACGAGCTCCGAAGGCCTTGCAAAGGAAATAGAAAAATTCGGAAACACCGGAAACGGTAGCATCTCGTTTATAATCGGTTCGTCGCACGGGCTTTCAAACGAGGTAAAGAACAGGGCGGTGCGAAGGCTCTCAATGTCGGAAATGACCTTTCCGCATCAGCTTGCGAGAGTTATGGTCGCCGAGCAGATTTACAGAGCTTTTTCAATAATGAATAACGGAAAGTATCATAAATAGGTGGAATATGGAATATATTTACAGACCCAAGGGCGTTTGCACCCGCGAAATGAGAATTTCGGCAGAAAACGGAGTTATAACCGACGTTAAAATGATAGGCGGCTGCAGCGGCAACACAACAGGTATTTCAATGCTCGTTAAGGGAATGAAGATATCCGACGTGATAGATCGCCTTGAGGGAATAAAATGCGGATTTAAAAACACTTCCTGCCCGGCAGAGCTTGCAAATGCGCTTAAGGAGATGGAGAAAAATGGCTGACCTTTCCTACAGGGAAAATTATGAAAAATGGATAACCTCGCCCTATATCGATGGGGCAACTCGTGATGAGCTTATGGCTATTGAAAATGATGAAAACGAGCTGAAGATGCGGTTTTCGGCGCCGATGGAGTTTGGTACGGCAGGTCAGCGCGGCGTTATGGGAGCAGGCCTTTCGCGTTTAAACGTCTATACGGTGAAATACACCACCCGCGCGCTTGCAAGCCTTATAATCAAAGAGGGCAAAGCGGCAATGGAGAAGGGCGTTGTGATCGCCTTTGACTGTCGCTTGAATTCAAGAGAGTTCGGTTACGAGGCGGCGGCGGTGCTTGCCTCAAACGGAATAAAGGTCTTTATTTTTGATGAGCTTACCCCTACCCCCGTGCTTTCCTATGCAATCAGAAGGCTCGGTGCAACGGCCGGAATAAATATAACCGCAAGCCATAATCCCGTTGAATATAACGGCTATAAGGTTTACTGGTCAAACGGCGCACAGCTTCCGCCGAAGGAAGCCGCAGTGGTTGCAAAAGAGCTTAAAAGGCTTGATATTTTTGAAGACTGCAAATCAAAGCCCGTCGATTTTCTTGTTGAAAACGGAATGATAACGGTAATGGATAACTCGCTCGAGGAGGAGTTCTGTAAAGAGCTTCTTTCCCGCAGAATAAACGGCGAAAGGGCAGATATATCGGTGGTATATACTCCCCTTCACGGCACCGGCAGACGCGCCGTCCCCTTCGTGCTTCGCGAAATGGGAGTTGAGGTGGAAACGGTCACTGAGCAGATGATACCCGACGGACACTTTTCAACCGTGCCATCGCCGAATCCCGAAAACGCGGTCGCATTTGAATATGCTCTTTCGGTTGCAAATAAAAACGGAAGCAAGGCGGATCTGCTTATTGCAACCGATCCCGACGCCGACAGAATAGGCGTTATGGCAAAGAAAAACGGCGAATATAAGGCGATAAGCGGAAATCAGATGGGCGTGCTTCTTTTGAATTATATGATAACCGCCAAGCGCGAAAAAGGAATTTTAAAGGAAAAAAGCGGTGCGATATCCACAATAGTTTCCACTCCGCTTGCCGAAAAAATCGCAAGGAAAAACGGACTTTCCTTTGCCTCGACCTTTACAGGCTTTAAATTCATTGCCGAGAAGATAGATGAGTGGCAGGGTGACGTTGACTTTCTTTTCGGCTTCGAGGAAAGCTTTGGCTATATGGTGGGCGACTATGTACGTGATAAGGATTCCATCGGTACGGCAATGATGGTCTCGGAGGCTGCGGCATACTGTAAAAGACAGGGCAAAACCCTTTTCGACCTTCTCGATGCAATATATAACGAATACGGCTATTACTTTGAAAAGACCGATAATATAATGATGAAGGGGATCGAGGGTCCCGAAAAGACCAAGCGTCTGATGAGCGAGCTTCGCGGAAATATAACCGAGCTCGGCGGCGAAAGGATAGAAAGGATAGCCGACTATAAGAGCGGTGTTATAAAGGAGCTTGCAAGCGGCAAAGAGGAGCCTACGGGAATGGAAAGCTCAAACGTTTTGAAGTTCTTTTTGGAGGACGGCTCTGCCGTCTGCGTGCGCCCCTCGGGAACCGAGCCGAAGGTGAAGGTCTATTACCTCGTTTGCGGCAAGGACGAGAAAGAATGCATTTTAAAGACAGAAAAATTGCAAAAAGCAATAAACGGCATAATAGCCGATTAAAAATTCGGAGCGAAGGCTCCGAAAATATCCGCCTGTAGCTCAGCTGGATAGAGTAGCAGATTCCGATTCTGACGGTCGGGGGTTCGAATCCCTTCAGGCGGGCCAAAGCAACAAAGCACCTCAAAAGAGGTGCTTTATTGTTTTTAAAAGGAAGGGATTCGAACTGCGAATGGGAGCAGCTGCGAGCATTAGCTACGCAGATGCGACGGAGAAACAGTCCGGGGGACTGTTTTGAATTCGCCCAAGGGAGCGCGGTGCGCGACTGCGAGAAAATCCCTTCAGGCGGGCCAAAGCAATAAAGCACCTCAAAAGAGGTGCTTTGTTGTTTTTAAAAGGAGGGGATTCGAACTGCGAATGGGAGCAGCTGCGAGAGAAGTGAGCAGATGCGACGGAGAAACAGTCCGGGGGACTGTTTTGAATTCACCCAAGGGAGCATAAGCGAGCGCGAGAAAATCCCTTCGCCTCCACCAGAAAAAAGCATCGACTTTGTCGGTGCTTTTTTCAACTAAATCCACCCTTGCGGGTGGGTGAAATATTGCTTTGCAATGTGAAATACGCCTGCGGCGTGTGAAATTCGCCTCGACGGCGAGTGGGTGGATTTAATTTCATTTGATGCGATAGCATCTAATTTCACAATTTACGGAGTAAATTATTTCACCGTGAGCGTAAGCGAACGATTTCACTAAAAGAGTTCAAATTTATACGCAAAAGTCAAAAAATGATTGTACAGTTAATTGAATCTTGCAATTAAAACCACATTTAAAAAAATTGGACAAAATACGTTTTTCCTATTGCAAAAAAAATCTATTTATATTATAATTAAGGAAATATATATTCAAATTTAGATATATATTAATAAAATGTTACGGAGGTAAATTATGAAAACGAAAAAAATCATTGCGTTTTTCCTTTGCATTGTTCTGTTCGTTTCGATTTTTGCGGGCTGCACAGATCCGAAGGTGGTTACGACCGAAGACGTTTACAATGTATTGGATCACGGCCTTACGGCAGACGGTAAAACCGACGTTTCCGCGGCGCTTTTGAGTCTTATTGAAGAGGCTGAAAAAACCGGCGGAACTCTGGTATTCCCCAAGGGCACCTATTACGTTGAAGCGGGAGAAATCGCTATTTCGCAAAATATAGGCATCACGCTTCTTGACGGTGCAAGCTTTAAACTTAATGACGGCACTGCCTTCAATGTTGCAACCGGCGCATTTTCGGCTCCTAAAGCACAGATATTTGCCGGCAACGGTGTCATTTCAGGATTTGTAAACGTTCCCAACGTTTATTCCGAGTGGTTCGGCGCAAAGGTAAATGACGGAAAGGACGATTCCGACGCCGTTCAGAAGGCTGTTTCCACCGGCGGCAAGGTAACCTTCCTTGAAGGAAAATATAATATAGACAAATCGGTTGTTCTCGGAAATATTGCGGGTGGCGTAGTCGATATTTACGGTGCGGGAGCAAACAAAACCGAGCTTATTTTCGGAAATAATATAATCGGCTTTGATGCGCACAGCAACGGAATGACTCTTGCAAAATTCAATGCATACGGCATCGCATTTTGCGAGAAGGATAATGCCAAAACCTCAACGGCGATCAAGATAAGCAACCCGGCAATAACCGCAAGAAATTGCCATTTCGAGGGTTTGAAGACAGGAGCATGGTTTGACCACGCCGGCGGTCATTTTTCGAACAACACCGCAAATGATTGCGAGGTAGTTTACGAAATTTCCGATTTTTCAATGTATATTTATTTCAGCAAATGCGAAGCAGTAAAATGCGGCACTCTTATTAAAGCGATCGTATCTCCTTCTGGTGGATATTCAAACGGAATCCTCATTCAGAACTGCAAGAGCGTTGACGCTTTTGCAGAGGACATTTACCTTACCGAAAATCAAGCGGTCTGGATTGCAGACTGTGAGTTTATCGGCGGTACAGGGGGTATAGCTTCCGTTTACTTTAAGTCAAATACTGACTCGGGCATTGAAAACTGTGTTATTTCCTCTGCAAAGGGAAGCGATAGAGTAGGTATCTATTACGATGCCAGCTTCTACTGCTCTATTCAGGAAAACACTATTTCAGACTGCTCCGAGGCTATTCGCTTAAGCGGCGGCGGCGCGATGACCGTTACTGATAACGTTATTTCCGGAAGCTCCAAGTGCGAGCTTGCGATCCGTTCGCAGTACAATATTTTTGTTGCAAGAAATCTCTTTAAATCAGAGCTTGAAAAGCCTATCGTTTCAGAAAAGGTAAATAAAAAGATAAATATTATTGAAAATACCTTTGCAGCTGCCGAGCACGATATTGCGGCAGGCTTTTCGGGAAAGAATATTACGGCTGAGGATAATATCTTTGGCTACAGCTTTAACTAAAGGAGGAGAAGAAGATGTTTAAGAAAATAGTTTCAATTTCACTTGCGTTAATGCTTATTCTCGGTCTTGCCTCCTGTGGCGGTTCGGAAATGAAGATTTCGGGCGTGCAAAGCCAATTCTATTCCGAGCCTAATGACATAACCAATCCCATTTCATTCCCCGACGTTAAGACGATCGTGGGAAATGAGAAAAACCTTATCGACGTTAAGGCTCACGGCGCAGTATCCGACGGTGAAACCGACGATACCGCTGCTGTAAACGCAGCAATCGAAGCGGCTTCGGCTGTAAACGGCATCGTTTATTTTTCGAGTGGAAAATACCTTGTCGGAGATATAGTTGTTCCTGCAAACGTAGCCTTTGCAGTTGCCACTTCTGCAACCGTTACCGTTAAAGATGGCTCAAAAGCGGTTATCAACAGCTCCGATATTTATCTTCCCAAAAAAGCGGTTTTGGCAGGCGCATTCGATTTCACCGGCGGCGTAAACTACGCATATCCGGAGTGGTTCGGCGATGGAAGCAAGGGTATTCAAGGAGCAGTAAATGCGGCCGATAAGGTTTACCTTATGAGAACCAACTACCAAATAAAAGAAACTGTAATAATTCCTCAGAGCAGAAATATTGAAATTATCGGCTCCTCTAACACCGCAACCGTAATTACAATGGCCGGCGAGAAGCTCTCTTACGTATTCGAATATATTTATGAAAGCGGTGCTGCTTCAAATCTTTCTGTCTCGTTTATCCGTATTGTTGATAACACGGGAATGAATTTCATTAAATTCTATGGCAACCCCGCAAACAACGAAGGCAAGCTTGAAATTAATACTATGCGTATCGAGAACGGCGCTGACACTACTATTTCTGTTGTCAAAAACTCAACAGGCTCATTCTATGAGGAGATCTTTGCCGCGAATATTAAGCTCCTTGCAAAATTCGAAGGAGGCGTCAACGATGTAACCTTCAGCAGAGCTCTCAGCTTGAGTAATATGCAGGGATTTCTCGAGGCAGACGGTGCCATCAACGGAGAGGGCGTTTCCAAGAAGCTTTATTTCCATAACTCAAGCTCTGTCCACGTAAAGGGTATTGATTTTATAATTTCAAATTATGAGGACGTAACCTTTATTCACAGCTCCGGCGACCTTGGTGAAAGAGAAACCAACGAGGCTGCTCTTAAGATGACCAATGTTAATGATTTTGAACTTACCCGTTGCTGGTGGGCTTCAAACACAGGTCTTTCCTACGGTGCGGAGTATGGCATTGCAAGAAGCAGAATAGGCGTTTACCTTATAAATTGCACCAACGGTAAAATCAACGGCAATTCCATTGTAAACCAGTGGACAGGCGTAAAAATCGTTGGCGGAAGCGATATTTCTTTAGAGGGCAATACATTCCAGGGCTGCGGTCATTCCGAACTCACTCTTGACGGTGCGAAGGACGTTACCGTTCAGGGAAATACCTTTATGTCGGGTGGACAGTTTGCTATAATGAGTGCAGACGTTAAGGATCCTGACGGAATCTATCTTATAGAGTCCTTGTCAACGAATGAAAACATTATTTTCAAGCATAATTTCATTTCTAAAATCACCCGTGCAGGCGATGCCGCAAACGGCGACGTTCCCGGTTTTACTTTACATAACAACGTATAAGTACTAAACAAAACTCAATAATATTATTTTGGGATATATTTAGGGCTTGGGGATTTTTGTACTAACACCACCTCGCCCAAGGGAGCATAAGCGAGCGCGAGAAAATCCCTTCAGGCGGGCCAAATAGCCCCGCACCTCTTTTGAGGTGCGGGGCTTACTTTATAAAACCTCTTGAATTCCTCCCTACGTTATGTTATAATGTAAAAAAGTGAGGTAGAAAAAATGGAAAAGGTCGATTTAAAAAAGCGAAGCTCCTTCGGCGAGAGGGCAAGCGTTATAGGAATATTTGTAAATCTTTTGCTCGCGGCGGGTAAAATCGCGGTCGGCGTTCTTTTCGGCATTGCCTCGCTCACCGCCGACGGAATAAACAACCTCACCGACTGCGGAAGCAGTGCGGTATCGCTTCTTTCGTTCAAGCTTTCCTCAAAGCCCGAGGATAAGGAGCACCCCTACGGCCACGAGAGGATAGAATACATCTGCTCGGTTGCCGTTGCGGTCATTATTCTTTTGGTCGCCTTTGAAACGGCTAAGGACAGCATTTCAAAAATAATCACACCGCCCGAAATGGAATTTTCTCTTTGGGTAATTCTCGTTTTAGCAGCTTCCATTTTGGCAAAGCTCGGACTTTTCCTCTTTTATCGCATTACGGCAAAAAAAATAAACTCCGATATTCTCAAGGCCGCTTCGGTTGACAGCTTGAGCGACTGCATATCGACCGCCGTCGTTCTTCTGACGGTTATAGCCGCAAAGCTTTTCGGAGTAAACGCCGACGGCTATGCCACGGTTTTCGTTGCGGCATTTATCGCATGGTCGGGCATCGGAATTTTAAAAGAGACACTTTCGAAGCTTATAGGGCAGGCTCCCGACGAGGAGCTTATCCGCGATATAAAAAGACGTATTACCTCGAGAGAAGGAGTACTCGGCGTCCACGACGTTGCGGTATATTGCTACGGACCCAATAAATTTTTCGTAAGCGCACATATCGAGGTCGATGCAAGCGTTGACGTTTTGAAATCGCACGAGATGGTTGACGATATCGAAAGGGAATTTTTCACCGAAACCGATATGATACTCACGGGTCACTTAGACCCAATCGTTACCGACGATGCGGAATTAAACGTTATGAAGGAGCGCGCAACAGAGGCGGTAAAGGAGCTTGACGCACGCTTTTCGGTTCACGATTTCAGGATGGTAAAGGGCGAACGCCGCACAAACGTCATCTTTGACGTGGCGATTCCCTTTGACGATGAAATATCACCGCATGAAATAAAAAACGTTTTAAAGGAAAAGCTTTCGGCTGTAAATTCAAAATACGCTTTCGTTATAACCGTTGAGCATACGCTGTAAAGGAGAATTGAAATGATAAACAAGATAGAAACCGAAAAAGCGCCCAAGGCAATAGGCCCCTACTCGCAGGCAACCGAGGTCGGAGGATTTATATTCACCTCCGGACAGATCCCGCTTGATCCGGTAAGCGGGGAAAAGGTTGGCGAAAATATAGGTGAGCAGACGCACCGCGTTTGTAAAAATCTTTCCGCTGTGCTCGAGAAAGCGGGAAGCTCACTTGAAAAGGTTGTAAAGACCACCTGCTTTTTAAGCGATATGGCAGATTTTGCCGCATTCAACGAGGTCTACTCGGAATATTTCGTTTCCAAGCCCGCACGCTCCTGCGTTGCGGTCAAGGCGCTCCCTAAGGGAGTGCTCGTTGAGATTGAGGTAATTGCGGAAAAATAACCGCAAAAAATAAAATACGGAGGTTTTAAACTATGCCAAACCCTATTTGGAGATACCTGTTTATTGCGGCAGTTATCGGAGCGATAATTGCAGTGATCGTGTTGATCGTTAAAAAGATAAAGGGGAAACCCGCTTCGAACTCCGAAAGCGAACCGGAGACTCCTTCCGCTCCGCCCACACCTTCTCCTGCGGCGTTTTCGCGTCCTACGGCTTCGGCACCTACCGCGAAGATATTTATAAACGGCGGACGTCCCGCGGGGGCAATGATGGGCAGGCTCTATGTCGACGGAAAGCTGTTCGCCCTGCCTTACAGCGAGGCACCGATAGAGGTAACTATCCCTGCCGGATACCGCCACATCGTTATCGAGGGCGGCGTTTACGGCGACGCGAGAATTGACCGTACAGTTCACTTTGACAGCCTCGACGTCCTTACCGTCGATATGCCGGGAGAGGCCGACGCCGACGTTATAAGACATCAGATGATAAGCTATTCCGAATACCGTGGCGCGATAAGAGATTGCGGCTACACGGTAACGAGAAAATTTATGTAAAAAAAGGCTTCCCACGGGGAAGCCTTTTAAATTCTACGGAGCGTGGGTTTACTTTTTTCGTAATATCTCGTATAATAAGGCTGTAAAAAGGAGGTAATAAAATGAATCAGGTAAAAATCGGAGATTTTATTGCAACGGAAAGAAAACGACTCGGGCTCACTCAAAACGAGCTTGCGGAAAAGCTCTCTATCAGCAATAAAACGGTATCGAAATGGGAAACGGGAAGGGGACTTCCCGAGGTGTCGCTTATGCTGCCGCTTTGCGAGATATTGGGCGTTACGGTAAACGAGCTGCTTGCGGGAGAGAGAATAACCGAAAACGCCGAGAAAAAGGCAGAGGAAAACCTCATGCTGCTACTTGAAAGCAACGAGAAAACAGACAGAGGGAAAAGAATATTTCTGTCGGCGTCGGTAGCAGTGCCGCTTTCGGCGGCGGCGTGGCTATTGTGCTTCGCCGACAGCAACATCTGGCAGATCGGTGATATTCCAACACCTCTCACGGCGGTCTATCTTTTAACGGGATTTGCTTTGATATTCGGAACGGCGTTTTTCGGACTTCTCGGCTTCTTTCTCCGAAAACCGCTGATAACGCTCACCGCCGTGCGCCTTGCCCTTCTTACCCTTATAATTCTCGGCATCGCATATTCCGAAACACTGTTTTTTCTCATCTCGGCGGCAGGCATAGCATTAACGCTTGCTATTTCAATAATGGTTGCAATAAGAAGGAAAAGGCGCTGAGCCTTTTCCTTCTTATATATAATAAACATTATAAAAAACACCGTTTTCGTCAAAAAAATAAAAAATGAAAAAAATATAATTTTTTTGCAAAAAGGTATTGCTTTTTTTGAAAATATAGTGTATAATGTTTCGGCATGACTGAATAATGCGTTGATGCGGGAGGTTGCCGATAAGGTATTTACTGCACCTTTTCGGGTTTTTCCGCGGAGTAAGTCCGATGCAAGACGTCGGGCGGCAGGCAATCGGTACACAGATTAAAAGCGGGCCATCTTTGAGCCGCGTTCTTTAATTGATGTGTTAGTTGCTCCGATTTTTTCATAGGGAAAAAATCGGTTTTATTGTGTAAAGACAAAAAACGCACGGAACGGTGTACACAAGAAAGCCTGCGAATAGGTCAATGAAATATCTCAAAGAAAGAGAATTTAGGAGGCGTAAAAATGGCAGTAAAAGAAAAAATCCGCATAAGACTCAAGTCCTACGATCACACTCTTATCGACCAGGCGGCCGAGAAGATCGTTGAGACGGCAAAAAGAACCGGCGCAAAGGTATCGGGTCCGATTCCGTTGCCCACCAAGAAGGAAGTCGTTACAATCTTAAGAGCAGTCCACAAATATAAGGACAGCCGCGAGCAGTTCGAGCTTCGCACCCACAAGAGATTGATCGACATCGCAAAGCCGTCGGCAAAAACCGTAGAGGCACTCACAGGTCTTGAATTGCCCGCCGGTGTCGAGATCGAGCTTAAGCTCTGATTCGCATCGCTTACATTATAATAGGTAAGATACACCGAGGCAAACACCCCACAGAAATGTGGTCACGTTGGCGAAATGCCAACCAATAACTGCAAGGAGGAAAAAACAATGGTCAAAGCAATCATCGGAAGAAAGATCGGTATGACCCAGATCTTCACCGAAGAGGGCAACGTAGTTCCGGTAACTCTCATCGAAGCCGGTCCCTGCGTTGTAGCGGGAAAGAAAACCGCTGAAAAGGACGGATACGACGCCGTCGTTCTCGGATACAAGGATATCAGCGAGAAGAAAGTCGTAAAACCCGCAAAGGGTGCCTTCGATAAAATGAAGGTAGCATACAAGAAGTATCTCAAGGAATTCAAGCTTGACAACGGCGCAGACATGAACGTAGGCGACACCGTCGAGGCTGGAATCTTCGCAGTAGGCGACGTCATCGACGTAACCGGTACCTCAAAGGGTAAGGGATACAGCGGCACCATCAAGAGATGGGGCACTCACAGAGGTCCTTCCGCACACGGTTCGGGCTATCACAGAGGTCAGGGCTCCATGGGCGCTAACTCCTCTCCCTCGAGAGTATTCAAGGGCAAGGTAATGCCCGGCCAGCTCGGTAACGAGCAGGTAACGGTAAAGAATCTTGTTATCGTCAAGATCGATACCGAAGCAAACATCATCGCTGTTAAGGGTGCAGTTCCCGGTGCAAGGAACGGCATCGTATCAGTAAAGAAAATCAAAGCGTAAGGGGAAGGAGGATACACCATGCCTAATATTAAATTATTCAACATGAAGGGCGAGGCTGTAGGCGAAATTGCTCTTTCCGACGCTCTTTTCGCAGCAGAGGTTAACAAATCCGCACTTCACACCACTGTAACCGCTTATCTTGCCAATCAGCGTCAGGGCACTCAGTCGGCTCTCACCAGAAGCGAGGTTTCCGGCGGTGGTAAGAAACCCTGGAGACAGAAAGGCACCGGACGTGCAAGACAGGGATCTATCAGATCTCCCCAGTGGACTCACGGCGGTATCGTATTCGCTCCGAAGCCCAGAGATTACGGCTTCAAGGTAAACAAGAAAATCAGATTGGCGGCTATCAAGTCGGCACTCACTGAAAAAGTCAATGCAAACAGCATCTACGTAATCGACGACATCGCAGTTGCCGAGTACAAGACCAAGACTGTTGTTGAAATGCTCAAGGCTCTCGGCGTAAACGGTAAGGCAATCATCGTTACCGCAGCAGCTGACGAGAAGGTAGTAAGAAGCGCAAAGAACATTGCAGGCGTTGTAACCAGCACCGCAACCTCTCTTAACACCTATGAGCTTCTCAACCACGAGGCACTCGTTATCTCGAAGGATGCAGTTGCAAAACTCGAGGAGGTATATGCATAATGGAAGCAAGAGATATAATCATCCGTCCGATTATCACCGAAAAAAGCATGGGAATAATCGCTGACAAGAAATATACCTTTGAAGTTGCTAAAGCAGCAGACAAGACCATGATCAAAAAAGCCGTTGAAGAGATCTTCGACGTCAAGGTCAAGAAAGTAAACACCATTAACAAGCGCGGCAAAAACAAGAGACAGGGTATGTCGATGGGCAGAACCAAGAGCTGGAAGAAAGCCGTCGTAACCTTAAGCGCAGATTCAAAGACCATTGCGTTCTTTGACAGCTTGATGTAAAGGAGTAAAGAAGATGCCTACTAAAGCATATAAACCCACTACTCCGGGCAGAAGAATAATGCAGACCCTCACCTACGAGGAGATCACCACCAATAAGCCCGAAAAAAGCCTTCTTGCCGTCAAGAAAAAGCACGCAGGAAGAAACAGCTACGGAAGAATCACCGTTCGTCATAAGGGCGGCGGCAACCGTCAGAAGTACAGAATTATCGACTTCAAGAGAAGAAAGATCGATATGTTCGCAACCGTACTCACCATTGAGTACGACCCCAACAGAAGTGCTAACATCTGCCTCATTCAGTATGAGGACGGAGAGAAAGCATACATCCTTTGCCCCGTAGGTCTCTCGGTTGGCGATAAGGTAATCAGCAGCGAAAAGGCTGACATTAAGCCCGGTAACTGCTTGCCCCTTTCCGCTATTCCGGTTGGTACCGTTATCCATAACGTAGAGCTCAACCCCGGCGCAGGAGCAATCCTCGTTCGTTCGGCAGGTATGTCCGCTCAGCTTATGGCTAAGGAAGGCAAATACGCACAGGTAAGACTTCCCTCCGGCGAAGTAAGACTTGTAAGAATCGATTGCAAAGCAACCATCGGTACCGTTGGCAACGGTGACCACGAGAACGTAGCTTACGGCAAGGCCGGTAAGATCCGTCATCTCGGTATCCGTCCCACCGTCAGAGGTTCCGTTATGAACCCGAACGACCACCCCCACGGTGGTGGTGAAGGTAAATCACCCATTGGCCGTCCCGGACCTGTAACCCCGTGGGGCAAACCCGCTCTCGGTTACAAGACCCGCTCCAAGAAGGCAAGATCCAATAAATTCATTGTCAAGAGGAGAAACGGCAGATAAGCCGAGAAGGAGGAATATACATGAGCAGAAGCATCAAAAAAGGCCCCTTTGTTGCAGCTTCACTTTACAAGAAAGTAGAAGAGATGAACAAGAACGGCGAAAAAAGAGTTGTAAAAACCTGGTCCAGAGCATCTACAATATTCCCCGAGTTTGTCGGACATACCTTTGCCGTACATGACGGAAGAAAGCACGTTCCGGTATACGTTACCGAGGACATGGTTGGACATAAGCTCGGTGAGTTCGCTCCCACTCGTACCTTCAAGGGTCACGCTGGAAACAAGACCACCAATACCGGTAAGAAATAAGGAGGAAGAGAAATGGAAGCAACCGCTATACTCAGATATGCACGTATCTCTCCCCGCAAGGTAAAGATCGTCATGGACCTCATCAGAGGTAAAGATATCACTGAAGCAATCGCTATCGTAAGAAACGTTCCCAAGGCAGCTTGCCCCCTTCTTGAGAAGCTTCTCAAGTCTGCAGCAGCAAACGCAGCCGTTAAGGAAATGGACGGAACCAAGCTTTACGTTGCAGAGTGCTTCGTTTGCCCCGGCCCCACTCTTAAGAGAATTATGCCGAGAGCAAAAGGCAGCGCAAACAGAATTTTGAAGAGAACCTCGCATCTTACCGTCGTTCTCAGAGAGAAAGAATAAGTGGAGGAAGAAAATGGGACACAAAGTTAATCCTCACGGCCTTCGCGTCGGCGTTATCAAAGACTGGAACTCCAGATGGTTCGTTGACAAAAACGAGTTCTCCAAGAACATCGGCGAAGACTACAAAATAAGAAATTATCTTAAATCCACCCTTTACGCAGCAGGCGTAGCAAAGATCGATATCGAGAGAAGCAACACCAAGATAAAGATCACCGTTCACTGCGCAAAACCCGGTATTCTTATCGGTAAGGGCGGCGCTGAGATCGAGAAGCACAAGAAAGCAGTTGAGGCTCTTATCGGCAAGCCGGTTCTCCTTAATTGCCTCGAGATCAGACAGAATCAGGTAGATTTAAATGCTCAGCTCGTTGCAGAGAATATCGCTGCACAGCTTGAGAAGAGAGTTTCCTTCCGTCGTGCACTCAAGCAGTCCATTCAGAGAACCATGAGAGCAGGCGCAAAGGGAATCAAGACCCAGGTCAGCGGACGTTTGGGCGGCGCTGAAATCGCACGTACCGAGCGTTACTACGAGGGCACCGTTCCGCTTCAGACCATCAGAGCCGACATTGACTACGGCTTTGCAGAGGCTGCAACCACCTACGGTAAGCTCGGCGTAAAGATCTGGATCTACAAAGGCGAAGTTTTGCCCGCAGCAAAGAAGTCGCCCAAAGTTGCTAAGGAAGGAGCTGTTCGCTGATGTTAATGCCCAAAAGAGTTAAATACAGAAAGACTCAGAGAGGTCGTTTGACCGGTAAAGCCGCTCGCGGCAACACCGTATCGCAGGGTGAATTCGGCTTGATGGCTCTTGAGCCCGCATGGATCACCGCGAATCAGATCGAGGCAGCCCGTATCTCCTTAACCAGATACATCAAAAGAGGCGGCCGCGTTTGGATCAAAATCTTCCCCGATAAGCCCGTAACCCAGAAGCCCGCTGAAACCCGAATGGGTTCCGGTAAAGGCTCGCCCGAGTACTGGGTAGCAGTAGTAAAGCCGAACAGAATTCTTTTCGAGATGGCAGACGTTTCCGAGGAGCAGGCAAGAGAGGCATTCCGTCTCGCTTCCTACAAGCTTCCCGTAAAATGCAAGTTCGTCAAGAGAGAAGACATTGACGGAGGTAAAGACGAATGAAAGCCAATGAATTCAGAGAGATGAGCGTAGCAGATCTCAACAAGAAGATCGCTGCCCTTAAAGAAGAGCTTTTTAATCTCCGCTTCCAGCACGCAACCAATCAGCTCGAGAATGCTAACAAGCTTGTAAGCGTACGCAGAGATATCGCACGCGCCAAGACTATCCTTCACGAAAAGGAAGCTAAGGAGCAGGCGTAATGCCGGTTCCGAGAAAGGAGAACAGTCATGGAAAGAACTTCAATGAGAAGAACACTTATCGGTAGAGTAGTCAGCGACAAGATGGATAAGACCATCGTTGTAGCAATCGAGGACGTAACCAGTCATCCTCTTTTCAAAAAGGCTATGAAAACCACCTACAAACTTAAGGCTCACGACGAAAACAACGAGTGCCACATCGGCGATAAGGTTGAGGTTATGGAAACCAGACCTTTATCTAAAGATAAGAGATGGCGTCTTGTAAGAATCGTCGAGAGCGCAAAATAAGCCAACGAGGAACAGGAGGAAATAACTGTGGTACAGCAGCAGACATTACTCAAAGTGGCTGATAACACCGGCGCCAAGGAGCTTATGTGCATCAAAGTCCTCGGTGGCACCCGCAAGAGATATGCCGGAATCGGCGACATCATCGTCGCATCGGTTAAGAAGGCAGCTCCCGGCGGCACCGCTAAAAAAGGCGAGGTTGTTAAGGCGGTAGTAGTCCGCACAGTTCACACCATCAAAAGAGCAGACGGCTCACACATCAGATTCGACGATAACGCAGCAGTTATCATCAAAGAAGATAAAAATCCCAGAGGCACACGTATCTTTGGCCCGGTAGCAAGAGAGCTCCGTGAGAAGGAATTCACCAAGATCATGTCCCTCGCACCCGAAGTAATATAAGGAGGTCGGAAGAAATGAATATTAAAAAAGGCGATACAGTAGTCGTCATCTCCGGCTCCCAGGTATCGGCAGACAAAAAAGAGAGCAAAAAGACCGCTGAAGGCAAGCGCGCAGTTTTAGAGACCGTTCTCAAGAAGAGAAAGGTTTTGGAGGTTGCACCTGCTGAGGGCAAGATCATAGTTGAAGGCGCAAACATCAAAACGAAGCACGTTAAGCCCCGTAAGCAGGGCCAGGCTGGCGGAATTTTGAAGGCTGAGGGTGCTATCTACGCATCTAAGGTCATGCTCGTTTGCCCCAAGTGCAACAAGCCCACTAAAGTAGGCCACGCTACCGTTGACGGCAAGTCCGTTCGCGTTTGCAAAATCTGTAAGGAAACTTTCTAAGGAGGGAAGCAAAATGACAAGACTTAATGAAATGTACAAGTCGGAAGTTGCTCCCGCTTTGATGAAAAAGTTTTCATACAAAAGCGTAATGCAGATTCCGAAAATCGAAAAGGTAGTTATCAACGTCGGTTGCGGTGAAGCAAGAGAAAACGAAAAGGTTCTCGAAGGCGTCAAGACCGACCTCAGAGCTATCACCGGTCAGAATCCGGTAGTCACCAAGGCAAGAAAATCAGTTGCTAACTTCAAGCTCCGTCAGGGCATGAACATCGGCGTTAAAGTAACCCTTCGCGGTGAAAGAATGTACGAGTTCCTCGAGAAGCTCTTCTCGGTATCACTTCCCCGAGTAAGAGACTTCAAGGGTATCAACCCCAACGCATTCGACGGTCGCGGCAACTATGCGCTCGGCATAAAGGAACAGCTTATATTCCCCGAGATCGAGTACGATAAGATCGATAAGATCCGCGGTATGGACATAGCAATCGTCACCACCGCGAAGAACGACGAAGAGGCAAGAGAGCTCCTTTCCCTTATGGGCGCTCCCTTTGCGAAATAAGGAGGAATTTTAATGGCTAAAACATCTCTTAAGAATAAGCAGCAGAAAGCCCAGAAGTTCTCCACAAGGGAATATAACAGATGCCAGATCTGCGGCAGACCGCATGCGTATCTCAGAAAGTACGGTATTTGTCGTATTTGCTTCCGTAATCTTGCTTACAAGGGCGAGATTCCGGGCGTAAAAAAGGCAAGCTGGTAACGGAAAGGTAGGTATGGAATATGTACTGCACAGATCCCATAGCTGATATGCTCACCAGAATCAGAAATGCAAACGCTGCAAAGCATGATAAAGTTGAAGTTCCCGCTTCAAACATGAAGAAAGCGATTGCCGAGATTCTCAAGAACGAAGGCTATATCAAAAATTATGAAGTAACCGATGACAACTATCAGGGCGTCATCGTAATCGAATTAAAGTACGGCGCTAACAAAGAGAGAGCGATCACCGGTCTCAAAAGAGTTTCAAAGCCCGGCTTAAGAGTTTATGCTAACTGTGAGAATATGCCCAAGGTTATGAGAGGCCTCGGAATTGCCCTCGTATCCACCTCAAAGGGTATTATGACTGACAAAGCAGCAAGAAAAGCAAATGTCGGCGGCGAAGTGCTCGCTTTCATTTGGTAATGGAGGTAAGTTAAGATGTCACGAATCGGAAGAATGCCCGTTGCGATTCCCGCAGGCGTCGAGGTAACTCTTAACGGTACCAAGATTACCGTAAAGGGCCCCAAAGGCACTCTCGAGAGAGAGCTTATGAACCTCGTATCTGTTAAAGTCGAAAACGGACAGGTAATCGTTACCCGCGACGGTGACGAGAAAGAGAAGAGATCGGCACACGGTCTCACCAGAACCCTTATCAAGAATATGATCGAGGGTGTTACTGAGGGTTACACCAAGACCCTTGAAATCGTTGGCGTAGGTTACAGAGCTGCAAAGAGCGGCAAGGACGTAACTCTTACCATCGGTTATTCACATCCGGTAATCGTAAGCGATACCGATCTTGTAAAAATTGACGTTCCCCAGCCTAACCAGCTCGTAATCACCGGCATTGACAAGCAGGCTGTTGGCGAGTGCGCCGCAGTCGTAAGAAAGATCAGACCGCCCGAGCCCTATCACGGCAAAGGCATCAGATATGCCGGAGAGGTAGTACACCTCAAAGAAGGCAAGGCCGGCAAGAGCTCGAAGAAATAAGGAGGATTGAAGACAAATGGTTAAACAGATTAACAGAAAAGCTGAAAGAACCAAGAGACACACCCGTGTTCGCGGCAAAATCAGCGGCACAGCAGAATGCCCCCGTCTTAATGTCTTCCGCTCCGATCGCCACATTTATGCCCAGATCATTGATGACGTAAAAGGCGTTACCCTCGTTTCCGCTTCAACCCTTAAGGACGTTGACGGTTACGGCGGCAACAAAGAAGCCGCAAAGCAGCTCGGCATCGTAATTGCCAAGAAGGCTTTGGAAGCAAAGATCGAAAACGTTGTTTTCGACCGCGGCGGCTACCTTTACCACGGCAGAGTCAAAGAATTGGCAGAAGGCGCCCGTGAGGGCGGTCTCAAATTCTGAGGAGGAAGACCATGTCACAGATTATAGACGCATCAACTCTCGATCTCAAAGAGAAGCTCGTTGTTATCAACAGAGTATCCAAGACCGTAAAGGGCGGCCGTATCTTCAAGTTTGCAGCACTCGTTGTTGTAGGTAACGAAGACGGAATCGTCGGTTTCGGTTTAGGTAAATCATCCGAAGTTCCCGAAGCAATCAAGAAGGGCATTGAGGATGCAAAGAAGAACCTTATTAAGGTATCTATGAGAGGCACCACCATTCCTCACGAAGTAGTAGGAAAGTTCGGCGCTTCCATGGTAATCATGAAGCCCGCTGCACCCGGTACCGGTATCATCGCCGGCGGCGCAGTAAGAGCTGTTTTGGAAATGGCAGGCATTAAGGACATCAGAACCAAGGCTCTCAAGTCGAGAAACCCCAAGAACGTTGTCACTGCCGTATTCAACGGTCTCAAGAGCCTTCGTAACGTTGAGCAGGTTGCAGCAACCAGAGGTATCTCTGTTGAAGCAGTAACCCGCGCATAAGGAGGACTTGAAAAATGGCTAAAATGCTTACAATAGAACTCACAAAAAGCCTTATCGGCAGAAAACAGGATCAGATTGCAACCGCAAAATCCTTAGGTCTTAAGAGACCCGGTGATTTCACCGTTCAGCCCGATAACGATTGCACTCAGGGTAAGATCAAAAAGATCGGCTTTATGCTCAAGGTAACCGAAGGCGAGCTTAAAGAAGCAAAGGCTGCATACGTAGGTACCGTTACCGTAAAGCCTGCTGCAGCACCCAAGAAGAAGGCAACCAAGAAAGCAGCTCCCAAGGCAGAGGCAGCAGTTGAAGCTCCCGCAGCCGAGGAAGTAAAGGTTGAGGAAGTAAAGGCTGAGGCTCCCGCTACCGAAGCGAAGCCCGCAGCAAAGAAGACCTCTACCGCTGCAAAGAAGCCCGCAGCAAAGAAGACTGCCGACGGCGAGGCCGCTCCCAAGAAAGCACCCGCAAAGAAGGCTGCTCCCAAGGCAGAGGGCGAAGCTGCTCCCAAAAAGGCTCCTGCAAAGAAGCCCGCAGCAAAGAAGACTGCAGAAGCAGAGACTGAATCTAAGTAATGTCGTCACTTAGGAGGTGTCATATTAAATGAAACTCAATGAGTTAGCACCGGCAATCGGCTCCAAGACCGAAGCCAAGAGAAAAGGCAGAGGCCCCGGATCCGGTAACGGCAAGACGGGCGGTAAGGGCCATAAGGGTCAGAACGCACGTTCCGGCGGCGGCGTAAGAAGAGGCTTCGAGGGTGGACAGATGCCCATCACCAGAAGACTTCCGAAGCGTGGCTTCCACAATCATTTTGCAAAAGATTACGTAGTTATCAATCTTTCCGATTTGGCAAGATTTAACGGTAACGAGGCAACCGTTGAGTCGTTGCTTGCAGCAGGCGTTATCAGCCGCGCAGGAGACGGACTCAAGGTTCTTGGCAAGGGTGAATTAACCAAGGCCGTTGCAGTTAAAGCTGCAAAATTCACAGCAACTGCAAAGGAGAAGATCGAAGCAGCAGGCGGTAAGGCGGAGGTGATCTGAGGTGATACTCGATCCCATCAAAAACGCGTTTAAGATACCCGACCTCAGAAAGAAGATTTTATACACACTCTTCATCATTCTGCTTTTTGAAATCGGTTCGGTAATCACCGTTCCCTTCATGAATGCGGAAACGCTCCAGAGCATGTTCTCTCTCACCGGAGAGGAAACTCTTGCGAATTCCATGTTCGGATACTTAAACTTACTTTCGGGCGGCGGTATGCAGAGAGCATCGCTGTTTGCAATGTCGGTATCCCCTTACATCAACGCATCGATCATCATTCAGCTCCTCACCTATGCGATCCCCGCACTTGAGAGATTGCAGAAGGAAGGAGAAGAGGGCAGAAAGAAAATTTCCATGATAACCCGTATTTCGAGCGTGGTTCTCGGTATAGTTGAAGCTATCGGCTACTTCTTTATCCTTGATAACTACGGCGCACTCGAAACCGGCGATTACAACAAGTTCTTTGTTGCAACCGTTATCGTGGCAAGCTTCACCGCGGGCTCTGCACTCGTTATGTGGCTCGGCGAAAGAATCAACCAGAAGGGTATCGGTAACGGTATTTCGATAATACTTTTCGTATCTATCGCAACTCAGTTCCCCACCTTCGTTCGTCAGATATTCGAGGCTGCACAGACTAAGCTCGCATGGGGCGTTATCATTCTCCTCATCTTCGTTGTTATGATAGTTCTTATCGTAGCAATGAACGACGGCGAAAGAAGAATCCCCGTTCAGTATGCAAAGAAGGTCGTCGGCAGAAAAATGTACGGCGGTCAGTCCACCTTCCTCCCCTTGAAGGTCACTATGTCGGGCGTTTTACCGATAATCTTTGCATCTGCATTCGTATCAATGCCCAGCCTTATAGCAAGCTTCTTCCCCAACAGTGAGTTCGCCAAAGGCGTAAACGACTATTTCGGACATGCTTCTTGGGCATACGCATTGGTATACTTCTTACTCATTATAGCATTTAACTTTTTCTACGTCTCAGTCCAGTATAACCCCGTTGATATGGCAAACAACATTCAGAAAAACGGCGGCTTCGTATTCGGCTTGCGCCCCGGCGCTCCCACTGCCGACTACATCAAGCGTGTTCTTAACAAGATCACCATCGTAGGCGCCGCATGTCTTGCCTTTATCGCAATCGTTCCTATCTTCTATCAGATGGGCACTCAGATACAGGTTGCGCTCGGCGGTACCTCGATCATAATCGTCGTTGGCGTAATACTGGAAACCTTGAAGCAGCTTGAGTCCCAGATGCTTATGCGTCACTACAAGGGCTTCCTGGAATAAGAGATAAGCTTAATTCGGAACAAACCCAAGTCCACGGATGCCGCATTTTGCGGTGTCCGCGGGGGTTGTCTGAAAAGAGAGGTTACAATATGAGACTGATATTGTTAGGCGCGCCCGGCGCGGGAAAAGGCACACAGGCAGTTAATATCTCCGAAAAGCTTGGTATTCCGGCAATTTCAACCGGAAATATCATAAGAAGAGAGATAGATAAGGGCTCGGCTCTCGGCGAAGCAGCCAAGAGAATTATCAATGAAGGAAATCTCCTTCCCGATTCGCTTATCAACGATATGGTGCTTGCAAGAATCAACGAGCCCGATTGCGAAAAAGGCTTTGTGCTCGACGGATTCCCCCGCAAGATCAGCCAGGCGAAGTTTCTCGAAGACGAGAATATATCAATCGATAAGGTAATAAGCATCGAGGTATCCGATGAGGATATCATTGACAGAATGACAGGCAGACGAATCTGCAAGAGCTGCGGAAAGAGCTACCACGTGATCTTCAATCCCTCACAGGTTGAAAACGTGTGCGACGCTTGCGGCTCGGAGCTGTACATCCGTCCCGATGACAAACCTGAAACAGTCATGAACCGCTTGGAGGTCTATCACAACGAAACCGAGCCGCTCAAGGATTACTACGTTAAAAAAGGAATCTTAAGCATAGTTTTCGGTTGCGAAAAGGTAGAGGATACCATCAAGGCGGTAAACAAAGTATTAGAGGCTTAAAATGATCGTTATCAAAACTGAGAGGGATATTGACCTGATGCGCGTAAGCGGTAAGATAACCGCCGGTGCGATGGAGGCGGCAAGGCGTGCCTGCAAGCCGGGCATAACCACTGCCGAGCTCGATAAGATCATACACGATTATATCCTGTCTCACGGTGCGAAACCGTCATTTCTCGGATATGCCGGATTTCCCGGCAGCGCCTGTATCTCTGTGAACGATGAATTGATTCACGGAATTCCCGGCGGACGAAAGATCGAAATAGGCGACATCGTTTCAGTTGATGTCGGTGCCTGCTATAAAGGTATGCATACCGATATGGCGGACACTTTTGTCACAGAGCATTCCCCCGAGATCGCCAAAAAGATCTGTTCGGTAACGAAGGAGAGCTTTTTCAAGGGTCTTGCCTATATGAAGGCAGGAAACCGTTTAGGCGATGTTTCGGCAGCTATACAGGAGCATATAGAGAACGCGGGCTTCTTTGTTGTAAAGAAGTACGTCGGACACGGAGTCGGTTACGAACTCCACGAGGATCCCTCGGTTCCCAACTACGGCACGGCAGGCAGAGGCGTAAGACTCCAAAAGGGTATGACGCTTGCAGTCGAGCCGATGGTGAACGAGAGATGCGAAGAGGTAAAAAGCCTTGCAGACGGCTGGACTGTTGTCCCCGTTTTGGGAGGGCTCTCGGCGCATTACGAAAATACGGTCCTTATAACCGACGGCGAACCGGAGCTGCTCACTACGCTGTGAGCGAGGTAAAAATGGAAATAAAAAAAGGCGACATAGTCCGATCCGAATACGGAAGAGATAAACAACGCTATTTTTATGTAGTTGAAGCCGAAGGCGAATTCTTAAGGATAGCCGACGGAATGGTTCGTAAAATCGACGATCCCAAAAAGAAAAAATTAAAGCACGTCGTTTTCGTGGCAAGACCCGATACGAGAGTGAGAGAAAAGCTTGTTTCCGACGAACGTCTTTACGATGCGGAAATCAGAAAATCGCTCCGTCAGCTCGGATTCTGCGAGGATTACGACGGATACGGCAAAGCCGAAGATAACTGACTGTGAAAGGGAAGAGGCCAACAAATGTCAAAAGATGATGTTATTGAATTCGAAGGCACGGTAGTTGAATCACTGCCAAACGCAATGTTCGTAGTAGAACTCCCGAATAAGCATAAAATACATGCTCATATTTCGGGCAAACTCAGAATGAATTATATACGCATACTGCCCGGCGATAAGGTCACGGTTGAAATGTCACCCTACGATCTTACCAAAGGCAGAATAACATGGCGCTCAAAGTAAGCGCGTCGAAAGGATGAATCACAATGAAGGTACGTTCCTCGGTAAAACCAATGTGTGAGAAATGCAAGGTCATCAGGCGTAAGGGCGCAGTGATGGTAATCTGCGAAAACAAAAAACACAAGCAGAAGCAAGGCTGAACGGAGGTGTGTTAAATGGCACGTATAGCAGGTATCGATCTCCCCAAGGAGAAAAGAGTTGAAATCGGTCTTACCTACATTTACGGTATAGGCATCAACAAATCAAAAGAGCTGCTTGCAGCAACGGGAATCAACCCCGACACAAGAGTTAAAGATCTTACCGACGATGAGAATGCGTTGATAAGAGATTACATCGACAAGAACTTCGTAGTTGAAGGCGACCTCAGAAGAGACGTTTCTCTTGACATTAAGAGACTTGTTGAGATCCAGTGCTACAGAGGCACAAGACACAGAAAGGGCTTGCCTGTCAGAGGACAGAGAAGCAAGACCAACGCAAGAACCAGAAAAGGTCCCAAGAAGACCATAGCTAACAAGAAGAAGTAATAGGAGGTTAGGATAAATGGCTCAGAACGCAAAAAAGGCGGTTACCAGGAAGAGAAGAGAGCGCAAGAATATTGAAAGAGGCGCAGCTCATATCCAGTCCACCTTCAACAACACGATCGTAACGATCACCGACGTAGACGGCAATGCACTTTCTTGGGCATCCGCCGGCGGACTCGGCTTCAGAGGCTCAAGAAAATCCACTCCCTTCGCAGCACAGCTTGCAGCTGAAACCGCAGCAAAGGCAGCTATGGAGCACGGTCTTAAGAGCGTAGAGGTTTACGTTCGCGGCCCCGGTCAGGGAAGAGAAGCTGCTATCAGAGCGCTTCAGACAGCGGGACTCGAGATCAACATGATCAAAGACGTTACCCCCATTCCCCACAACGGTTGCAGACCGCCCAAAAGAAGAAGAGTATAACGGAGGTGCATGACTAATGGCAAGATATACCGATTCCGTCTGCCGTCTTTGCAGACGTGAAAACCAGAAATTGTTTTTAAAAGGCGAAAGATGCTATTCCGAGAAGTGCGCCATGAATAAGAGAGCATACGCTCCCGGCCAGCACGGTCAGGGCAGAAAGAAGATCTCTGAATACGGCACTCAGCTCAGAGAGAAGCAGAAGGCAAGAAGATTTTACGGCGTACTTGAGAGCCAGTTCGCAAAATACTACGAAATGGCTGTTAAGAAGTCCGGCATTACCGGTGAGAATTTGCTCCAAATCCTTGAGAGCAGACTCGACAACGTCGTTTACAGAGCAGGTTTTGCAATGTCGAGACCCGAAGCTCGTCAGCTCGTACGTCACGGTCATTTCACCGTAAACGGCAGCAAGGTAAATATTCCCTCTTATCTTGTTAAGGCAGGCGACGTAATCGCCATCAAGGAGAAGAGCCTTTCAAGCGAGAAGATCAAAGCAATCCTCGAGAAGAACGCAGGACGTCCCGTTCCGAAGTGGCTCGACGTTGACTTTGAGAACAAGGTCGCAAAGGTTATCACCCTCGCCGCAAGAGAAGATATCGATCTCCCCGTAGCAGAGCACATGATCGTCGAGCTTTACTCCAAGTAATTCTCGTACCGTTGCTTTCAGGGAACCTATAAAATTAAATCAGGAGGGTAATTATGATAGAGATCACGAAGCCGAATATAGCGGTGGAAGATATGTCAGAAGACGGTCGCTATGCGAAGATCGTATTGGAACCGTTGGAGCGTGGCTATGGCATAACACTCGGAAACTCACTCAGAAGAGTATTATTGTCAATATTACCTGGCGTTGCAGCAACCAGCGTTAAGATAGACGGAATTCAGCACGAATTTTCCACTATCGAAGGCGTTAAAGAAGACGTTACCGAAATTATCCTGAATATCAAGGGTATCCGTGCGAAGCTTTACTCCGACGGACCCAAGGTAGTTTATATCCAGGCAGAGGGCGAAGGCGTCGTTACTGCCGGCGATATCAAATGTGATTCAGACGTTGAGATAATCAACAAAGACCTTTACATCGCTTCTCTTAACGAGGACGGTAAGCTCTTTATGGAGATCACACTTGATCACGGCAGAGGCTACGTGCCCGCAGAAAAGAATAAGCAGAACGGTCATCAGATAATCGGACTTATATCGGTTGACTCGATATATACTCCCGTATTAAAGGTAAACTACACCGTTGAAAACACCCGTGTAGGCCAGATAACCGACTTCGATAAGCTTATCCTCGAGGTCTGGACCGACGGCACCATCGCCGCGCAGGATGCGGTAAGTATGGCTGCAAAGGTTATGAGCGAGCATCTCGGACTCTTTGTTGATCTTTCCGCCGATGCACTTCAGGCAGGCGTATGGACCACACCCAAGGAGACTCGCAAAGAAAAGATATTTGAAATGACTATTGAAGAACTCGAGCTTTCAGTTCGTTCCTTCAACTGTCTTAAGAGAGCAGGCATCAACAATGTTGAGGATCTTGTAGCCAAGACTACCGACGACATGATGAAGGTGCGTAATCTCGGCAAGAAATCGCTCGACGAAGTCATCAACAAGCTCGATTCACTCGGCTTGAAACTTCAGGACGACGAAGAATAATTCGAGCAAAAGGAGGATATTAACATGCCCGGCACAAGAAAATTAGGCAGACCTACTGCCTCAAGAATAGCAATGCTCCGTGCAATGGTAACGTATTTGCTTGAAAACGGCAGAATCGAGACCACTGAGACCAGAGCAAAGGAAGTCCGCAGCGTAGCAGAAAAAATGATTACGCTCGGCAAGAAAAACACTTTAGCGGCACGCCGTCAGGCTTTAAGTTATATCACCAAGGAAAGCGTCGTTAAGAAGCTTTTTGAGGAGATAGCTCCCCAGTATGCGGAGCGCAACGGCGGTTACACCCGCATTATCAAGACCGGTCCCCGTCGCGGCGACGCAGCTGAGATGGCGATCATTGAATTGATCTGACGACTGTTGAAAGTCGATAGGGTATTAAAATACCCCGAGCTTCAATAACCGTTAACGGGCTTTGCGAAAGCAAAGCCCGATATGGGCCCATAGCTCAGCTGGGAGAGCGCCGCGTTCGCAATGCGGAGGCCAGGGGTTCGATCCCCCTTGGGTCCACCAAATAACAGAACCACCCAAAAGGGTGGTCTTATTATTTTTTGCGAAGCAAAAAGAAGGGGGATCGAACTGCGAATGGAAGCAGAAGCGCCGCGAAGCGGGGCAGATGCGACGGAGAAACAGTTCGGGGAACTGTTTCGAATTCGCCCAAAGGAGCGAAGCGACTGCGAGAAAACACATTTATATCAAGCAACCTCCATCGTTTCGATGGGGGTGTTAATTTGCTGTAAATGCAGCACTGCAAAAGCGTATAATATGAATTCGGATAACCAAAATGATGAAAAGGCGCCATCTTGGTTACTAAATTATCATTGAATTGACATATAAAAAAAAATGTGTTATAATATAACGGATTATAATTATTTTAAAAATATTAACGAGTAAAACGAGTTTATATGGGGAAACGTGGAAAAAGTTTAATATAAAACCATGTAAATTGGATTAAAGGTATCAAGTGTTTGCAAAATATAAGCCGGATGTAGTATATCATGCTGCAGCGAATAAGCATGTTCCCTTGATGGAGGACAGTCCGTGTGAGTCTATAAAGAATAATGCTATCGGCACATACAAAACTGCTTCCCTTTAATACAGATGAGTTTTTGCATCAGTTACAACTGCTTATGACAGCGGCGTATGACGGTCAAGAGGACTCCATCCGTGATCTTGTTGCCGAGGTTGTTCCCACATATCACCATGCAGGCGAACATGGCTCGGAAGATAAGGGTGAAGCATATACGCAACAGATGAAAATGGTAATGCAAAAATGTGAGGAAAAGGTTGCGGCATTAAAATAACCAAAGGACAGAAAAGAATTGAGGGATATGTGTATGAAAATGGAAGTATTCAAAAACAAAGTATGGCTTGCCACACCGACAATGCACGG
>JAZQKU010000086.1:0-3280 GCA_045542315.1 Eubacteriales bacterium
ATTCATATAGGCTCTGAACTGCTCCTCTATCTCAAATCCGTTTGTGGAATTTTTGTTATAGGCGGGGACGTCGAGACGCCAGCCGTCCATATTGTAGGGAGCGTTAAGGAAATACAGAAGCGCTGAATTTTGCTTTCTGAATATATAATCCTTGGTAAAATCGGTATCGAAATTTATTTTAAAAACGTTTTCGTTATATACCGTCTGGACGTTTGGCCAATCCTTGTTTTTAAGGGCGTAGTAGAAATCCTTATAGCTCACCTCTGCAGACTGGAACGCACCTTTTTCGGGCCAGAATCCGTTTGCATTGTATTCCTTGCTGTTTCTGCCCGAATAAAGCCAGACACCGTCGGTTATAAACTTCATTCCGTTATCGTGCAACACCGAAATAAGCTCCGCAAGCTCGTTATTGGTGCCGTAATAGCGGCTTACCGTGAGGTAATCGTCGGGGCCGTAGCCGACGTTGAAGGTGGACTCGAATATCGGGTTTGTATAGATGCTTTCAACACCGAGAGTTTCCTTTAAATATCCTATTTTTGCATAAATTCCCGCAAGGTCGCCGCCGTAATAGTCCTTGCCCGTAACGGAGGATTTCATGGGGTATTCGTAGCCTGTTCTCGCAGTTCCCCACGGGCGGGAAATTGCGCCGTAATAGGAGCCCGCACCCGCATCGTTCAAGGTATCTCCGTTAAAGAATGAGTCGGGAAAAATTGAATACCACACCGTTCCGTGGGACCACTCCGGCGTGGAAAAGTCGGGCGTGAGAATGAACCAGTTATTCTGAGAAAGATTCGGTAGGCTTTTTTCTGTCAGGCTTGCGGTGTAATAAATAACGTCCTGCCCCGAAGTGATCTTAAACAGGTAAAAGCGTCTTTCGGAGGAGGGCGAAAGAGTTGCGGTGTAGTAATCGAAATAATTATCGGAGTGGGAAACGGTCATTCTGACCTCGGTATTTTCCTTTCCCTTATAGCTCCTCGTAACAAGGCAGACCGAATCGGCGTTTCCTTTGGCGGTGCGAAATTTGAGGGTAACGCTTTCGCTGCTTGTTTTTCCCTTCAAATAGCTCTCCGATTGGTCGTGAAAAAGTGCCGAAAGGTTTATTTTTCCGTAAAATTCATCTTTATATAAAACAGTGGGGGCGTAAGAGGTAACGCCGTTTCCCAAAAGTCCTTCGTAGCTTTTGGTTCCTTCGTAAATTGCATTTTCGAGTTTCTCTCCCGTTGTCATATCAATCGCTCCTTTATAGCTCCAGACCTCTCTGTCATAGTAATAGGTCACGTTACATGATGCAAAAAGCGGAAGAAGCAACGTGAAAACGGCAATCAGCGAAATTGCCGACAGTATTTTTCTTTTCATTATTTTCCCTCCTGTTTTTTATATATAAATATATTAACACATTGCATAGGAATTTGTCAAGTGGAGTTTATAAAATATTTCAGTTACATTTTTTTATGTTTTTTGTTCATTTTAATTATGTTTTATAACCTTTGTATATGTTATAATCTAATCAATTCATTAAGAAAGGTGAACCTATTATGAAAAAAGCAATTTCCTTGTTACTTTCGTTATGTCTTCTCACATTGGGCATCTGCTCCTGCGCGCCGCAGTCAAATAACGGCGGAGCCTCGGGAGATCCCATGCGCTTCTTTGACTTTGCGCCTCCCTCAAAGACGCCCGACGATTCGACCGCCGTTACCGTTTCAGCTCTTCTTGCAAAGGGCGAGGCAAAAGGAAGCGAGATCTTCTTTGATCCGATGGATATCGACCAGATGGTAATTACCGGATTCAAGGATCTTGAATCAAACGGAAGATATTACCGTCTTGATTACTCAAACAAAAGAGAATACAACTCCTATCTTCAGGGCCTTGCGTGGCAGACCGCGGGAGGTAAGATAAGATTCCGCACCGATGCCGCAACCGTTACCCTCGACGTATGGTTAAACAATTACTCCGACGCCCCAAATCTTTCGCTTACCGCAACCGCCGGCATCGACGTTCATTCCGGTACGGGCGAGGATCTCAAGTGGGTCTGGACAGTTTGTCCCGACAGTAACGGAAAGATAAAGCAGACTCTTAATCTCCGTGACCCCGGCGTTATGAAGGATATCATCATCACCCTTCCCAGCTTCGCCGGCGTAAGAGATATCAAGATCGGTCTTCCCGAAACGGCAAAGATAGGAAAGCCCACTCCCAGAACGGTTGACAAGCCCATTGTTTTCTACGGTTCTTCCATTACTCACGGTGCATGCGCATCAACTCCCTCAAAGGCGTACGTAAACCTTCTTGCAACCAAGCTTGACGCCGATATAATTAACCTTGGCTTCAACGGAAGCGCGCACGGAGAGGATTATATAGCCGAATATATCGCAGATATCGATATGTCGGCCTTCGTTATGGACTATGACCACAACTCCGACCTTGCGGAGCTTTCCAAAAACCACTACAATTTCTATAAAATCGTGCGTGACGCAAACCCCAACGTGCCGATAATTATGGTATCGAAAAGCGACCGCTGGATAAGCGACAGCGACATTGACGCACAGCGCTGTGCCGTTATCAAGGAGTCTTACGACAGAGCCGTTTCGGAGGGTGACAAAAACGTTTATTTTGTAAACGGAATCAACTCCTACGGCACAAACCAGAGAGATTGGTTCATGGCTGACGGCTGCCACCCCAACGACCTCGGAATGTATTTTATGGCGGCCAACATCTATCCCACCCTCAAAGCCGCTTTGGCAGATTACTACAAATAAGACAAAAACAAAGACCCGAAAGCTTTTCGCTTTCGGGTCTTTGTTTTTAAATGGTATTTACCGAGACGATGCCGCTCCAATAATTGAATCTGCGGGCGGGATCGAGTATTTCCTCGCAAAGCTCGGGAATTTCGGAAATTTCACTATTTACAAAGGCGATAAGACGCTCCTTGCAGCTTGTTATTCTTCTCAAAAGGCCGCCGAGACGAATGTCCTGCACCTCAAAGCCGTGAGGCTTGTTTTCGGTAAACCATAGCTTCTGATATGCGGTGTGGAACACCTTTACAAGCTCTTCAAGCTTTGCATACTTTTCAATAACTGCCGCGAGCTTTCCGTTATCCTTTTCGGTGTATGCCGCTCTTGTTTCAATTCCGAGAGGTGCCTTTATTTCAAGGATACTTGCAAGAGCCTCGTAAGCCTCGAAGAGGTATGCGTATTTTCCGCTTCTTTTTGCGGCTTCGCCGTAGCGCTTTGCAAGCTCACCGTAGTATTCCTTTTCATCTCCCACGCAGAGCTTATCGAGAATA
>JAZQKU010000087.1:0-7474 GCA_045542315.1 Eubacteriales bacterium
ATAGCAAGAAAGGAAGGAGCCGACGCTATTGCTCACGGCTGCACCGGCAAGGGTAACGATCAGGTTCGCTTTGAGCTTACCATCAAGGCCTTTGCACCCGATATGGAGATCATCGCTCCCTGGCGTGTATGGGATATCAAATCAAGAGACGAGGAGATCGACTACGCCGAGGCTCACAATATTCCTCTCAACATCACCAGAGAGACCAACTACTCCAAGGATATGAATATCTGGCATCTTTCTCACGAGGGACTCGATCTTGAGGATCCCGCAAACGAGCCCATGTACGATAAGATCCTTGAGCTCGGCGTTTCTCCCGAGCAGGCTCCCGATAAGCCCACCTACGTAACCGTAGGCTTTGAAAAGGGTATTCCCACCACTTTAAACGGCAAGAAGGTTGATGCCGTAACAATGGTCAAGGAGCTTAATGCAGTCGGCGGCGCAAACGGTATCGGGATTATCGATATGGTTGAGAACCGTCTTGTAGGTATGAAGTCAAGAGGCGTTTACGAAACTCCCGGCGGCACCATTCTCTATGCCGCACACGACGCTCTTGAAACCCTTACCCTCGACAGAGATACCATGCACTACAAAAAGCTCGTTTCAGAGCGCTTTGCAGAGCTTGTATATTTCGGTCAGTGGTTCACTCCTCTTCGCGAGGCACTTTCCGCATTTGTTGATAAAACTCAGGAAACCGTCACCGGTGAGGTAAAGTTAAAGCTCTATAAGGGTAATATTATTCTCGCATCTGTAACCTCACCCGAATCTCTCTACGATGAGGATATCGCAACCTTCTCGGAGGACGAGGTTTACGATCAGAAGGATGCCGACGGATTTATCAATCTCTTCGGTCTTCCCATAAAGGTAAAGGCACTTAAGGACCTTAAGAAAAACAAGTAAAAAAACTCAGGAGGGCATTTCCGTGAAGCTCTGGACAGGCCGTTTCAAAAAAGCCATAGATAAAAAAACCGACGATTACAATTCATCCTTGCCGTTTGACATACGTCTTTACAACGAGGATATCGAAGGTTCGGTAGCCCATGCGGGAATGCTCGCAAAACAGGGTATAATATCCGAAAAGGACTTAAACGATATTATTTCGGGACTTGCAAAGATAAAGGAAGAGCTTAAAGACCCGAAATACGCCTCGGACGATGCCGAGGACGTGCATTCCCTCGTTGAAGGAATGCTTACCGAAATGATTGGAGACGCAGGCAAGCGTCTTCACACCGCAAGAAGCAGAAACGATCAGGTTGCGGTTGACCTGAAGCTGAATCTTCGCAAGGAGGCAAACGAGGTAAGAACGCTTCTTACCTCGCTTGTCGCCGCAATAGTAAAAACCGCAAAGGAAAACACCGATACGGTTATGTCGGGCTACACTCATCTTCAGAAGGCACAGCCCGTAACCTTCGCACATCACGTAATGGCTTACGCACAGATGTTCAAGCGTGATATAACCAGAATCGACGACTGTATTGAAAGAATGGGCGAATGCCCCTTGGGAGCGGGTGCTCTTGCAAGCACCACTCACCCCATAGACCGCTTTGAGACCGCAAAGAAGCTTGGCTTCAAGGCTCCTATGGCAAACTCGATGGACGCGGTATCGGACCGCGACTACGTTATCGAGCTCACCTCCTGCTTCTCGATAATAATGATGCATCTTTCCCGTTTTTCCGAGGAGATAATCCTCTGGTGCTCGGGAGAATTCCGCTATATCGAGCTTGACGACGGCTTTTCGACCGGCTCGTCGATAATGCCGCAGAAGAAGAATCCCGATATAGCAGAGCTTTGCCGCGGTAAAACGGGCAGAGTCTACGGCGACCTCATGGCGCTTCTTACCGTTATGAAAGGAATCCCGCTTGCATACAACAAGGATATGCAGGAGGATAAGGAATCGGTATTCGACGCCGTCGATACCGTCAAAATGTCTCTTTCCGTATTTACCGATATGTTTGCAACTATGAAGGTAAATAAGGAAGAAATGAGAAAAAAAGCGGCTGACGGATTTATAAACGCCACCGACTGCGCCGACTATCTCGCAAAGAAGGGCGTGCCCTTCCGCGATGCATACAGAGCAGTGGGCGAGCTTGTGCGTTATTCAATAGATAACGGCAAAAATCTCGAAAGCCTTACGTTGGAGGAGTACAAAAGCTTCTCCCCCGTATTTGAAGAAGATATCTACGATGCCATTTCCTTGGAGCGCTGCGTAAACGGCAGAAAGGTTTACGGCGGTCCCGCAAAGGAAGCGGTCATGTTACAAATAGAAGAAACGGAAAAATTTTTGGGTAGTATAAATGGCTAAATATAAAGTATTCGTCGACGGAAACGTCGGAACTACGGGAATGCAGATAGAAGAGCGCTTAAAGGCAAGAAACGATATTGAGCTTCTCATCATTCCCGAGGCAGACAGAAAAAATCCCGAGGTAATAAAAAAGTTCATAAACGATTCCGATATAACCTTTCTCTGCCTGCCCGACGCGGCAGCTAAAGAGGCGGGAGAGCTTGCAAAGGGAAGCGGTGCGAAGATAATCGACGCGTCCACCGCCCACCGTACCAACCCCGAATGGTGTTACGGCTTTCCCGAGCTCGGAAAGGAATTTGCTTTAAAGCTTAAGGATTCCAAAAAGGTAGCGGTGCCCGGATGTCACGCATCGGGATTCATCTCGCTTATATATCCGCTTGTTAAAGAAGGCGTCCTTTCGCCCGACGCCGACATCTCCGCAACCTCACTTACGGGCTACAGCGGCGGCGGAAAGAAGCTTATTGAAAAATACGAAGGCGCAGAAAGAAAGAAAACCGAATATAAGGCTCCCATGCCTTATGCTCTTTCGCTTTCGCATAAGCATCTCCCCGAGATGACTAAAATATGCGGACTTTCAAAGCCTCCCGTATTTTTGCCCGTCGTAGGCGATTATTATAAAGGTATGCTCGTTTCGGTTCCCTTAAATGCCGATAAATTGTCGGTTTCACCCGAAAAGCTTACCGAAATCTATGAAAAATATTATAAAGAAAGCAATTTCGTAAAGGTTATGCCGTATAACGCCGACCTTACTTCAAGCGGCGGATTTTTAAGTCCCGAGCTTGTAAACGGCACAAACGAGCTTCAGATATACGTTTTTTCCAACGGCGATCAGGTAATGCTTTGCTCGGTGCTTGACAATCTCGGCAAGGGCTCGGGCGGAGCGGCGGTTCAATGTATGAACGTAATGCTCGGAATTGACGAGACGATATCACTGAATTGAGGAAATGAAAATGAAAGAAATAAAAGGCGGCGTAACCGCGGCACAAGGATTTACAGCATCGGGAATTTACTGCGGAATTCGCAAAAACAGAGAGAAAAAGGACCTTGCACTTATCAAATCCGAGGTAATGTGCTCTGCGGCGGCTGTTTACACTACTAATAAGGTTAAGGGCGCTCCCATTGCGGTAACAAAGGAAAATATCGCAGACGGTAAGGCGATCGCGGCAATCTGCAACAGCGGCAACGCAAACACCTGCAACGCAGACGGCGTTGAGGTTGCAAAAATTACCTGCAAAGCGCTTGCAGACGAATTGAAGGTTTCCGAAAAGGATATTATAATTGCATCAACCGGCGTTATCGGTCAGCCTCTTAACGTAAAGGCTATTACCGACGGAATTCCCAAGCTCGTAAGCGAGCTTTCGGTAAAGGGCGGGGAAGACGCCTCGTGGGCAATACTCACCACCGATTTAAAGCCCAAGGAAGCGGCTGTTGAGTTTACCGTTGGCGGCAAAACCTGCCGTATGGGCGGTATTGCAAAGGGCTCGGGTATGATAAATCCCAATATGGCAACAATGCTCGTATTCATTACCGGCGACGTAGCGGTTTCACCCGAAATGATAAAGGTCGCGGTTAAGGAAGCTGCCGATGAGAGCTTCAATATGATCTCCGTTGACGGTGACACCTCCACCAACGATATGCTCTCGGTTATGACTAACGGTCTTGCAGGCAACGCCGAGATAACCGAGAAAAACGACGATTACAAGGTATTTCTTGAAGGTCTTACCTTCCTTTGCAAAAAGCTTTCACAGATGATAGCAAGAGACGGCGAAGGCGCAACCAAGCTTCTTGAGGGCTACGTTTACAACGCACCCGATAAGGAAACCGCAAGAATTGCGGCAAAATCGGTTATCTCATCAAATCTCACCAAGGCGGCAATGTTCGGAGCCGATGCAAACTGGGGCAGAGTTCTTTGCGCACTTGGCTATGCAAAGTGTGAGCTTGACGTAACCAAGATAGATATTGCATTCAGAAGCGAAGCAGGCGAAATAACCGTTTGTAAAAACGGTGCAGGCGTTGATTTCTCTGAGGAAAAGGCAAAGGAGATCCTTCTTAAGGACCATATTATAATCGACATCAACTTAAATGACGGCACCGAGGAGGCAACCGCCTTCGGCTGTGACCTCACCTATGAATACGTAAGAATAAACGGAGATTACAGAACCTGATATTCTGAAAGGATACTAAGATGGACGAAATTACTTTTAACTCGATTGAAAAAAAGGCAGAGGTGCTTGTTGAAGCCCTCCCTTACATAACTCAGTACAGAGGTAAAACGATAGTTATAAAATACGGCGGCAATGCGATGATAAACGAGGAGCTAAAGCACGCCGTTATCTCCGATATCGTGTTGCTTTCCTGCATCGGAATAAACGTGGTGCTCGTCCATGGCGGCGGCCCCGAAATTACCGATATGTTAAAGCGTATAGGCAAGGAGAGCCGTTTTGTAAACGGACTCCGCTATACCGATGCCGAAACCGCAGAAATCGCACAGATGGTGCTTGCAGGCAAAATAAACAAGGATCTCGTAAGCATGATAAACTGCGCAGGCGGCAGCGCAATAGGCCTTTCGGGTATAGACGGCGGCTTTATAAAAGCAAGAAAAAAGACGGAAGACGGCGTTGATTACGGCTTTGTAGGCGAAATTGCCGATATCAACACCAAAATTATAAGAGATAACCTTGCAAACGGCTACGTTGTTGTTGTTTCAACCGTTGCGGCGGGTGAAAACGGTGAGGTTTATAACATAAACGCCGATACTGCGGCTCTTGAGATCGCAATCGCATTAAAGGCCGACAGAGTTTTGGTATTGACCGACGTACGCGGCGTTTTGAAGGATCCTCACGATGAAAGCTCTCTTATTTCCGATATTAAGCTTACCGATATCCCCGAGCTTATCAAAAGCGGCATAATCACGGGCGGAATGATCCCCAAAATCGAAAGCATTGCCAATGCGGTAAAGCTTGAAATAAAATCGGCAAGTATTATCGACGGCAGAGTAAAGCACTCTATAATCGTTGAACTTTTCTCACACGAGGGATTTGGCACTATAATCCACAGATAAGGAGAATCCCACAATGCTTAATTCACAGTACTATATAGAAAAAGACAAAAATGCAATGCTTGAAACCTACAATCGCTATCCTGTAGTAATTGAAAAGGGAAAAGGCGCCACCGCAACAGACGTTGACGGTAAAAAATACATCGATTTTGCGGCAGGCATTGCGGTAAACGCACTCGGCTATGCCGATAAGGCATATGTGAAGGCTATTACAAAACAGGCCAAAAAGGTAGGACATATCTGTAATCTCTATTATAATCCCACCAACATCGAGCTTGCCGAAAGAGTTTTGACGGCAACCGGTATGAAGAGAGTGTTTTTTGCAAACTCCGGCGCCGAGGCAAACGAGGGCGCGATCAAAATTGCAAGAAAATATTCAGCCGATAAATACGGAAAAGACAGAAACGTAATTATAACCCTCAACAACTCCTTTCACGGAAGAACTCTTACCACTCTTGCCGCAACGGGTCAGGAGTCATACCACGAGCATTTCCTTCCGCTTACAAGCGGCTTTGTAACTCCCAAGGAAAATACCCTTGAATCCATTTTGGAGGCCGCAAACGAAAATGTTTGCGCAATTATGATTGAGCTTGTTCAGGGTGAGGGCGGCGTAAATATTCTTGAAAAGGATTTTGTGGCAGGCATTCAGAAGCTTTGCGATGAGCGCGACATTTTACTTATCGTTGACGAGGTTCAGACCGGCGTGCTTCGCACGGGAAAATTCCTTGCAACCAATCATTTCGATATTCACCCCGATATAATCACCCTCGCAAAGGGACTCGGAGGCGGCTTGCCCATCGGCGCGGTTTTGGCAAACGAAAAGTGTGAGCACGTCCTTTGTTACGGTCAGCACGGCTCCACCTTCGGAGGAAACCCCATTGCCTGCGCAGGCGCAATCGAGGTAATGAAGCGCACGACCGACCCGAAAATGGAAAAGGACGTTTGCGAAAAGGGCGAATATATCCTCAATAAGATAAAGACTTTCAAAAACGTTAAAAACGTTCGCGGACTCGGTCTTTTCATAGCATTTGACCTTATAAACGGCAATTCGGGTGAGGTATCGCGTGAGATTGCGGCAAACGGTTGCCTGACACTTACCGCAAAATCCTCAATAAGACTTTTGCCGCCCCTTGTAATCTCTTACAAAGAGATAGATAAGGGTCTTGAAATAATTAAAAAAATTGTTGAATCCAAAGCGGAGGAATAAAAATGAAACATTTACTTAAATTACTCGACCTTTCCGAAAAGGAAATCATCGACATACTCGATCTTGCCGACGAATTAAAGGCAGAAAATAAAAAGGGAATAGTCCATCACCGCCTTGCAGGCAAAACTCTCGGACTTATATTCGAAAAGTCCTCTACCAGAACGAGAGTATCCTTTGAGGTAGGTATGTATCAGCTCGGCGGATATCCGCTTTTCTTAAGCTCGCGCGATCTTCAGCTCGGCAGAGGCGAGTCGATAGCCGATACCGCACGCGTCCTCTCGAGATACGTTGACGGAATTATGATAAGAACCTTCGAGCAGGAAAAGGTAGAACAGCTTGCAGAATACGGATCTATTCCGATAATCAACGGCCTTACCGATTTCTGCCATCCCTGTCAGGTGCTTGCGGACCTTCAGACTATCCGTGAGTATAAGGGCGGCTTTGCGGGCAAAAAGCTCGTTTATATCGGCGACGGCAACAATATGGCAAACTCCCTCATCGTCGGCGGCCTTAAGGTCGGCATGAGCGTAGCCGTTGCATGCCCCAAGGGCTACGAGCCTGATGTAAAGGTTCTTGACTTTGCAAAGGGAAAGGATTTCCTTCTCACCGACGATATCTATGAGGCAGCAAAGGACGCCGATGCTATCTATACCGACGTATGGGCAAGCATGGGTCAGGAGGGCGAAGCCGAGGAACGTAAGAAGGTATTTAAGAAATATTGTATCAGCTCCGAGCTTATGAAGGTTGCAAAACCCGACTGCATCGTTCTTCATTGCCTTCCCGCACATAAGGGCGAGGAGATTACCGAAGAGGTATTCGAGGCTCACGTAAACGAGATTATGGACGAGGCCGAAAACCGTTTGCACGCACAAAAAGCTGTAATGGTAAAGGTAATGGAAAAATAAAC
>JAZQKU010000088.1:0-2608 GCA_045542315.1 Eubacteriales bacterium
GGATAAGGAGCATAAGCGCGCCCAAACGGGAAGCGGACTCGGACTTTATATAGTAAAATCGGTAATTGCACTTCACAACGAGGAACGGGCGGGAAGCGCCGCCTGCGGAGTGAGAAGCGAAGAAGAAAAGGGAAGCACCTTCTGGTTCTCGCTTGAAAAGATATAAATGAAAATAACCCCGTATGCAAAAAGCATACGGGGTTATAAATTTTAAAGCTGCCAATCGATTTCGGGAAGCCCCTTTTCTCTCAAAAAGGCATTTGCCTTTGAAAAATGCCTTGAACCGAAAAATCCGTTGTAGGCTGAAAGCGGACTCGGATGTGCCGCCTCGAGAATAAGGTGGTTTTTATTGGTTATAAGAGCTTTTTTGTTTCGGGCGTTTCTTCCCCAAAGAATAAAAACGATCGGCTTCTCGCGGGCGTTTAACAGCTCTATCACGCGGTCGGTGAATATCTCCCAGCCCTTGCCGCTGTGACTGTTTGCCATACCCTCTCTTACGGTAAGTGAGGTGTTAAGAAGCAAAACTCCGTTTTGCGCCCACTTTTTAAGTGAACCCGATTCGGGCGCGGGATATCCGAGGTCACTCGAATACTCCTTGAAGATATTTACAAGCGAAGGCGGCTTCTCGATTCCGTCCTTCACCGAAAAGCAAAGTCCCTCTGCCTGCCCTCTGCCGTGATATGGGTCCTGACCCAAAATAACGGCGGAAACGCCGTTGTAATCGGTGTATTTGAGGGCGTTGAAGATGTCGAACATATCGGGGTAAACGTTATACCGTGAATATTCCTTCTTTAAAAATTCGCGAAGCAAAAGATAGTATTCCTTTGAAAACTCCTTTTCAAGAAGGGCGTCCCAACCGTTGCCTATCTTTACCATTTGATCCCCTCCAGAAACTCTCGCGACCTGATGATTTCCTCGCTTTCACCAAAGCTCTTTCTGTAAACCTCGGTGACAGCGGATCCGCCGTATCCCAACTCGCGAAGCCTTTTTGCAATCTCCGTAATCGGAAAGCTTCCGGCGCCGGGCAAAAGACAGTCAACCCTTTCGTTGTAATCGTTTACGTGAAAATGTTTTACACTGTCGCCCATCGCGTCAAGAATTTCAAAGGGAGAAAAGCCGGCACGGTTTGATTGCTTTATATCAAAGGTAAAGGCGCAGTCGGGCACCGCCGCTTTTAGCGCCATTATGTTTTCGGGGGTTGAAAAGGTGTATTTGTTTACGTTTTCCTGCGAAAACAAAATGCCGTAGCGATCCGCCCGCTCCTTTAATTTTGCGTAATATTCTATACCGAGCGAAAGCGCACCGTTCCCGCTTAAAAAGCCGCCGTGAAAGTTAAAGATAACGGGTGAAAGAAGCGAAAGACACTCAAACATTCTCTCGTATCTGTCAAGCGCCTCCTCACGCCTTCTCAAATAAGGCGAGAAAAAGAGATAAGGCTCCGCATAGCCAAAAGGTGTGTGAAGCGAAACTATTTTAACGCCCTCGCTCTCGGAAAGAGCTGCAAGATCTTTTATATATTCCCTTGAAACCTCGTAATCGGTGTTTAAAAATACCTCGGCAAAGGAAAAACCGAGCTTCCTTACCCTCAAAAAAGCCTTTTCCGGCTCCTCGGGAAAGAAACAGGCCGTTGAAAGAGCCAAATTCATTTTTCCGCCTCCTCCCTTTCAAAGGCGCCGAAGCCGTCGATATTTTTTCTCACCATGGCGCCGAAAATTCTCTCGCGGAGTCCCTTGTTTTCCTTTTCAAGCTCCCGTAAAAGAGTTTTCATATTCTCTCTTTCGGTGTGCTCGTTTGCAGGACAAAGCGAGGAGCAAACGGGCAAGGAAAGCCTTTTTGCCGCACTGCTGCAATCCCTTTCGGGCATATAGATTATCGGGCGGATAACGGTTATTTCACGCCTGTCAAGATAGCTTTTGGGAGAAAAGCAGCCGATGCGCCCCTCGAAAAAGAGGTTAAGCATAAAGGTCTCAACCGCATCGTCAAAATTGTGACCGAGCGCCACCTTGTTTGCGCCAAGGCGCACTGCCTCCTCGTTAAGAGCGCCGCGCCTCATACGCGAGCAAAGAGAGCAGGGGTTTGATTCCTTTCTCACGTCGAAAATTATCTTTCCTATTTCGGTTTTGATAATGCGGTAGTCAATACCGTGTTCGCGGCAGTATTCGCCTATAGGAGAATAATCGGCACCCGGAAAGCCCATATCGAGGGTAATGCCGATTATATCAAATTTTTTTGGATAAAATTTCCGAAGCGCCGCAAGCCCCGCAAGTAAAACGAGGGAATCCTTGCCGCCCGAAACACCTACGGCAATAACGTCGCCCTCGGAAATAAGGCCGTAGTCGTCAACCGCGCGCCTTAACTGACTTAAAACCTTACGCATAAATAAACTCCGAATAAATAACGTTATATAAATTATATAATATTTAGCCTGAATTTTCAATGATGAAATGAAAAAAAGAAATATTTTAAAAAAATAATAAAAAACACTTGCATTTTTTCGATTGTTGTAGTATAATACTAAAGCACTTTAAAAGAGATTAACCGAAAGGAAGATATATAAGATAACAAAATGCGAAATTTGTGAAAAGAGCCTCGTTTACGGAATAAAGGT
>JAZQKU010000089.1:0-4921 GCA_045542315.1 Eubacteriales bacterium
CCGAGCATCCAAAGGAACGAGAAGGGCTGTGCGTGGTATTCAAGCCCGTATTTTACAGACATTTTTTCCAAAACGTCGCAGGCTTTTTCAAGAATATCGGTAGCTATTTCATCAACCTCATCAATATCGTTTCCGTATTTCGGCGCCTCGTTGATAAATTCAGAGCGCACCGCCTCATCGGGAAAATCGTTTTTCATAAAGCCGATTACATCCTCAAGGGTATATTTATGTTCATCGTAAACGAAGCGCTTTATTGCCACAAGCGAATCGGCAAGATTTGGAATTCCGCAAAGAGGAATTTGATAATAATCGTATTTTGCGCCCATTTCGGCAAAGTCCTTGCCGCTTTCAAGGCAATTTTCGGTAAGAAGTGATTTCACGGGACGGGGTGAGTTGTGAATCACAACATCTCTTGCTCTTATAACCTTTTTGCAAACGTTTTCGAGCATAAATTCTATTTGAATAATAATAGCGGCGTAAAGCTTTTCAAAGGTTTTGAATCTTTCAAGCTCACCCGTACTGCATCCGTTATGAAAATCGGGATTTGCAAGGCTTTTTCCGTTACCCAAAACGTATTCAAGTGTTTTTAAAAGATTTACTATCGCCGACGTTGCGTGAGGATTGGATTTTCCCGGAATTACCGTTTCAACGCATCCGAGTTGAGTATAATCGCAGGCGTCCTCGTGGCTTATGCCCCTTGCTTCGAGGGCGGGAATCATAATATCGTCATTAAAGAAGAAGGGAACACCCTTTTGCAAATGTCCGTTCACTTCAAGAGCGCGGCGCAAAAACTCACGCTCGGTGTTTTTCGAATATCTTACCGAAAGGCATCTTACAAACTCAAGCTGCTCGGTTACGTCAAGCATCATATATGACAGCTCGTTTACGGCGCTGGTGCCGTCGGGCTTTGTACCGCCCACGCAGGACTGTTGAACGTCGTAATCTCGGTAAAGCTTTATCCAGAGCATACAAAGAATTTCAAACGCCTTTTCCTTTGTGATTATTCCTTTTTCAACATCGTTTTTATAATAAGGATAAAGGATCTGATCAAGGCGTCCGAGCGAGTTTGCGTTTATTTCATCCTCCCACGTGTTTACAATATGAGTAAACCATACCGATTGCACTGCCTCAGCAAAGCTGTTGGCGGGATTTTCAGGCACGTTTGAGCATATCTCTATGATTTTCTTTAGGTCCTTTGGATTGTATTCGGGATTTTCGCTTGCAAGAAGCTCTTTTGCCTTTTTTGCATATTTTTTACCGAGCTCCATTGCGCCAAGGCAAATCATTTCGCAGGAGCGATAGATGGGAAGATCGCCGTTTTTTGTTCTTCCCGCCTTTACATCCTCCAAAACCCCCGCAAAACCCTTTTTCAGTACCGTTTCATAGCTTATCTGCGTATGATTGTTTTCACAGCAGGTGGCGCTCCACGCGTTGTCGCAGGCGCAGCTGTTCTCATACGGAGTATTTTCTTCAACCATCACTCCATTTGGATTTTCAACGGGGTTTTTCTTGAATTCGAAGAAATTTAAAAGGTCCTTTTCCGAGAATTTGCATTTTTCAATTACTTCACGGTATTCTTCGGTATCGTCTATATTGCTTTTTTCATTGCTGCCGTAATTAAAACCCACTATTACCTCGCCGGGAATGATAACAGGCTCAAATCCGTTTAACGCGCGAACAACGCCGCAAGCCATAATTTCGGAGTTCGAAAGTCCCGAAAGCTTTGCCTCCGAGGTGCCTAAAAGGAAATAAAAGTTTCTTTGTGTATTATAAAGCTTTTCATATTCTCTTTTAAAAAGCGCCTCTTCTCTTAAATTGGCGACACGGTCGGAAATCTGGAACACAGTTAATCTCCTCTTTTCATAATAAAATTGGCTTTCCGCCACCTGTTTTCTGTATTCAAGCGGCGCGCAGCCGTATTCTTTAAAAAACGCTTTGTTAAATCCGCTGACCGTTTCATAGCCGTAATCCATTGCAATATCGATAACCTTTTCTCCCAAAAGCAGACTTGTCGCCGCAAGGTTCAATCGGTAATGCCTTACGTATTCAACGAAGGTTCTTCCCGTATAAAGCTTGAACTTCTTACAAAAGTACCATTTCGAGTAATAGAACTTGCGCGCTACGTCATCGGCATTAAGCGGTTTTTTTATGTTGTCGTGAATATACCTTAAAACGCTTTGCATTCCGCTCCCTCCTTATTTATATTGTACCCTTTATCTTAAAAAGTTTCAACTCCATTTTTGTCATTCACACAGAAAGGCAGTATCCTCCGAAAAATCGGAAGGATACTGCCCGAAAAGGAAAATAATTATGAACCTTTTACCGAAGACCACCAAGTATTTACCTCATCGGTCATTATCTGACCACCGGTCGAGAGCCATGCATCCACTGCCGCATCGTAATAATCAACAGGCTCCAAGCCCTTGATTATTGCAACGACAGACAGAATAAGGGCAGGATCTATTTCTGCCGGATAAATATCCATTGAAGGAAGGTTAAGGCCGGTAAATTTATTGCGGGTGTAGTTGTTTTGCTCGTAAAGATCGTAAAGCTGCTCGTATACGCCGCCTTCTTTATACTGCTCTACCGTCCAATAGTTTTTGTAGGTAATACCGTTTTCAACGCCGTCCCAATACTGTTCCAATATATTGAGAGTGGATTCATTCATTCCCTCGGAATCCTTTTGCTGTATTTTTGACAGCAACTCTCGCGAGGCATCAAAATCAAACGCCGTTGACGCTCTTACCGGCGCAAACTGAATGGGCGCCCAACTTTCAATTTTTTCGCCGAGGTCGTTTTCGATAATTGTTGAGCTTACATATTTGGTGTATTTGTTATCATCGTTATTTAAAACCTCAACGTAAAGGTTGTAAAGCTTCATTACTGTTTCGGGATATTTATTATTTTTACCTGCAACGTAATAAATAAACGCATCGCTTTTTGTCTGAATCGCAAGCTCGTAGCCCTCTGCCGCAAAAAGAGGTACGGTTACAAAGCGTGCATCTTTATTTTTGCGCACAGTATTCTGAATAAATCCCATTGAAGCTGCGCCGAAATGAACGCCTGCCCTGCCGTTCATTATTTCCTGCGAGGTATAGTGCAAAACACCCATATTTTCAAAGTCATTATCCTCGCTGCTGTTAATAAGCCCCTCTGCATACCAATCGCGCAAGAGGGTTATTGCCGCCTTCATGGGTTCGGTATCGGTAAGTCCCATCGCGAGATTTCCCTCCTCAGTTTCATACCAATAAAACGGGTTTACTCCGAACATATCGAATATACCGCAGCTTCCCTGCATAAACTCCGCACCTACAACGAGTCCGTATGCACCGTCAATATTGTTTTTAAAAGCCCTCATCACCTCGGTAAGCTCGTCTATCGTCGTGGGAATCTGTTTGCCTACCCTCTCGAGCCAGTCCTCTCTTATGTAAAGGAAGCTGTTTGCAGAGCCTCTTGCGTCCGATACCCAAGGAATGGTTTTAATTTGTCCGTCAAAGGTACCTGCGTAGAAGATTTCGTCGCTGCTCGCTTCCCACTGCTCCAAAACATCTTCGCTCGGCGCAGCTTTATCGCTCGTGCCCTTGACATAGGGAGTCAAATCTGCAAGGAGGTCATTCTGATTTGCAGATTTGAATATCGGGAAAGCAAAAGGCGAGTCACCTATACAGGCTATATCTGCCATTTTACCTGCCGCGACCTCTGCCATAAGCTTTTCGAAATAAACGCCTATATCGTTTACCTCGATTGCAAGCTTAAATTTAATGCCGTATTCCTCTTTTACGAGGTCCATATAGGCGTTTTTTGTAAGGCTCCATCCCAAATTGTTGAAGATCTCGTCGTAATGTGTGTACATAAGGCTTGCCAACGAAAGAGTTATGTTGGGATAGTATCCGTCCTCTCTCAAGGGAGGTGTGCCTTCATTTTCTGGCTTTGTGCAAGCAGCAAGTCCTCCAAGTACAACAAACAGCATAACTGCGCCAAGTAAAATTGATAATACTTTTTTCATATTGTGCCTCCAGTTGTTTTTATATTTTGATTATAAACAACCTGAGAGGACTTTTCCACTCCATTTTTGTCATTTTTTTCAAAAACAGTTCGCAGTTGCTTTATGATTATATTATTATGGCAAAAACGCTGAAGGCGAAACAACAGTACATTCTCCCGTTGCCAATTTAAGGAGATGGACGCCGGATGACCTTAAGTCTGAGGGTTATCAAATGAAAATGGCGATTGTTGAGGAATTTAAGAAGAACGGTTATGATTATCGGGCAACAGAAATACCAAAAGATATAATCGAACAGTATCAAAAACTGTTGCCGGATACATGGAAAGAGTATCTTGAAAATTATTAATTAGAAATTTTGCAAGTTGATTGTTTTGTAGATATCTAAAATGGTGCGACGCACCAAAGAGGAAAAGTCGCGCAAGCGGCTTTTTCTTTTTGTACTCTTCACTCTTCTCTTTTCACTCTTCACTTTTCTCTAAATCTCCCCCGCACGACTTTTCCAGAGAAGAGATAAGAGAGAAGAGAAAAGGTAGCTTTTCGCTGTGGCGAAAAGCGGTTTTTATTATATCAGGTTGAAAATTAATAGGTTTTATGATATAATTATGATGTAAAACTTACTTTCTCAACAATCCCCCTAAAACCGAGAACGAAAAATACGCTTATGACATTATCGAAAAAGCGTATTGGATAAACGAGAAAAAAATAGAAATGCTTGATTATAAAGAGAGAAAACAGTTGTTAGAGAAATATAACAAATATCTCAATTCATATAAAAAATAATATTGCAAGGAGCACCATAATGACTGAATCAAAATATAGCGATTTGATTGCGAAAATACAGAAAAAGCGAAAATGAATAATCGGCTTAACCATTGCTGCAGTTTTATTGGTTTTACTCTTTACTGCACCGACACA
>JAZQKU010000090.1:0-12734 GCA_045542315.1 Eubacteriales bacterium
AACTGCTTTGTGTAAAGGAACATTCTGTTATAAAGATTTGTTTCGTCGATGTAAAGGTCCATCATACCGGGATAGGGTCTGCCTATCTGAGCAATGTTGGTATCACGGAATCTTCTGCGAACCTGAGCGGCGCGGCACCAAGCCTCGATCTCCTGAGCAACGTAAGGATCTCCGCCTTCAACAACGCCTGTAATTACAGCGTGTCTCTTGCCGGCTCTTTCAAGGTCAGCAACAGCTTCGCCGACAGCGCCGCAAGCATAAAGCTCGCCAAGCCACTTGGGAATATCTGTGTTTGCATAATCAGGTGCCTTGAGCTTCTGTACGTTTACAACGACAACGGGAACGTCAAGGTCTCTGATAGCGGGCAACATATTGTAAGATGTTGCATATGTAAGCATCTGAAGTATTACAAGGTCAACGTCAGCCGCACGGAATTTATCTCCCGCCGCCATAGCTAATTCCTTAGTTGTAACTATTCCGCCGTCGATGATCTCAACAGTATCGGGAAGAGTTTTTTTAAACGCCTCATACTGCTCCTCAAATTCGGGAACGAGGGAAGGAAACTGCGGCAGATATGCGCCAAGGGCAATTGAGAATACGCCGATTCTCGCTTTTGTGTTTACCAACATATTTTTATCCTCCAATAAAAAAATTCGTTAAACAGTCGCAGACTTTTCGCCTACTATAATGTGTTTATCAAATTATAGCACAAATTTTCCTGTCCGTCAATAACTATATCGCAAATTTATTAAGGCAAACGCAAGAGCAATCCCTTTTATTTTCTCGTTTACTTCGCGTTTTTGTTGCTTTCATCAATGTCGGCGCGCCACCGCTCGTTATCAAGGCTTTCGCACCGTCTTACGGCGCTTATGGCGTTGGACATTGCTTCATACGTCATCTTGACGCCTTTTTTGTTTTGGCGGTAATTTACGGCACGCTCTGCCCTTATTCCGATATTCTCCGCCGCTTGTACAGCGTCAATATTCGCCGCAAGAAAAATAAACTCCCAACCGTATTTTTCCGTTTGATTTTTGATAAGCTTTTTCACTTCTCTTTTGCTGTAATTACGGCTGGCATTTTCCATACCGTCGGTAGTAATAACAAAAATAGTATGATCGGGCACGTCCTCTTTTCTTGCGTACTTGTGAATATTGCCGATATGACGTATGGCACCGCCCACAGCGTCCAAAAGTGCCGTACAGCCACCGACTTGATAATCTCTTTCCGTCATCGGCTTTATATCACCAATCTCCACTCTGTCGTGTATCACTTCGCTTTCGTTGTCAAAAAGCACCGTTGAAACGTACGCCTTGCCCTCCTGCCTTCTTTGCTTTTCGACCGTCGCGTTAAAACCGCCTACGGTATCAGCCTCAAAGCCTGCCATCGAGCCGCTTCTGTCAAGAATAAATACGATTTCTGTAATATTGTTTTTCATAAGAAAAACCTCCTTTAGTTTTGTGTCTGCATTTTAACACATCACAAAGGAGGTTTGGTCGCTCGTCGGGAGACTTTTTATACGCCGAGCATTACCTGATCAAACTGAAAAAGCGTTTCATTCACATCAAATATGCTCTCGTAATTTCCGCTCGTTATAAAATATTCAATTATAACGTCAAATTTACTGCTTCTCGACAGCGTCATACCGACTGTACGCAAAAGATGGTTCGTTTCATCAATGTCAAGCCGTAAGGCTATTGCAAAGGATACAGCCGTCACCTTGCTGGGCTTATAGCTTTTATTACACTTTATCTTGGAAAAGGTCTTTTTGTCCACGTTAGCTTTTTTATAGCATTCAACGTCGGAAAGCCCTTTTTTATCAATATAATAAAACAGCGTTTCCGCAAAGCCTTTGTCCATTTCCTCCAGCATTTCATCAAGGCTTTTCGTATCTTTCGGCGCATCCTCCGCGCACGTTGACGCACACGCTGCCATTTGCTCAAAAGCCTTGTCTGTGCGTACCATCCTTGAAGCGTTAAGCCTCGGCGCTCGCTCACTCACATACGCGTCGTCGATAAACGATTCCACCTGCGCAAACAGCTTTTCGCTTACGCAATAGGCGCTTTTATCATAAACGACAAGATAGATAAGCATTTCATTTTCGAATACAAAATCGCCTATCGCCTTTATGGCGATCTTCATCGCTCTGTCCTTTGGGTATCCGTAGCTGCCCGAAGAGATCACGGGAAAGGCAACGCTTCTGAATCTATGTGCCTTGGCAAGCTTAAGACAAGAGGTATAGCAAGAGGCGAGTAGTTCATCTTCACCTTGATCTCCGCCTTGCCAAATTGGTCCTGCCGTATGGATAACGTGCTTGCACGGCAAATTAAACCCTCTCGTCAGCTTCGCCTCGCCCGTTTTCACTCCGCCAAGCTTTCTACATTGCTCCGCAAGCATATTGCCTGCCACATCGTGTATTACTTTATCCAATCCGCCACAACCCGTAAGACGTTCATCGGACGGGTTCACAATAGCGTCGCACTCTATTTTTGTTATATCCTGTCTTATTACTTTGATCGGCACAGTAATTCTCCACTCCCGCCGTTTTATTTTTTTCCTTTTTCCTTCGCTCTTTTATCGTTGATTATCTTCATGTGCTCTTCCGTTATCAGCTCCACGTTGTTTTCCTTTGCCCAATCAACACAGCCCTTCAAAACGAGGGGGAGGAAAACTCTCGGCACCGCAAGCACCGTCTTGAGCGCATCGTCGGTGAATTTTACCTTGTCGTCTGCACGGTCTGCGGCGTAGCGGACCGATTCGAGCGATGCCTGTCTCATCTGCAAAAGCTCCGCTCTCATTTTTGATTTTCTGTGAAACCAGAAATTTTTGCTGTCGCGGTAGCCGTAATCAACGGGAAGGGGAGGAAAATCCTTTGCCTTGACGCCGTTGATAATTGCGTCCCTATATTTCTTCTTCATAAGAATTTTATCAACGCGAAGAATAAAATGAGCGCCGAACTTACTTGTTATGCCGTTGAAATCGTGATAAGGCGGCTCGTAACCGTTAAGCTCGCCCGCCGCATCGTTTGCCGCGCCGTCAAGCTTACGCATCCAGGTGCATTCAATGACCTCGATGGCATCGGAAAGCACCATCGGACGCACCTCGCCCGTTTCCTCTTCAATAAGGCTCTTTTCAAGCCTGAAATTGCATTTGGGCATCTTTTCGCTCGGCTTGTCGCCGGGCCACGAAAGCTTCACCGCCTCCTTGAAGGTTTTCGGATTGTCGTCAATAAAGCTTATTGCACATTTTCCGTTTCTTAAGATGTTTTGCGCGGTGTTTGACGAGTTTCTGCAGCACAAAAGCATTGCGTAATAGTCCTTGCCGGCAACGTAATAGGGCTGCACCAGGGAATAGGGACCAAGCGTTGTGCTGCCGTCCTCACAAAGGGTGCTTATGACCACGGTGGGCATGGGGAAGAAAAGCGATGTCTGGTAAAAATTATCCACGATTCGTAAATTTTCAAAGCTGCTCATAATGCCATCTCCGTATACATTTTTTAATAATTATATACCATTTTTGGATTTATGTCAAAATCTTTTGCAAAATATTTTTGCAAAATATTTCCGGGTAAACCGCAATTAATTTTTCGGAGGGGGTTGACATACTGGTTGATAAGGTGTATAATAAAGTATCTATATGTGTATATGCGGCAGTGTGCCTTGTATACGCAAACGAGTTTCGTTAGGAGGAAATGAAATGAAGACAAAATTATTCAAAAGAATAATGAGCGCCGTAGTTGTTTTGGTATTAGTTGCAGCTATGTTGCCCGTTGTTGCTTTTGGAGCAACCCAGAGCTTCTCCACCGTTGTTGATAATTCAACCTACAACGACTGGAAAGAAGTATTACTTAACTCCCTGACTACAGAAAAGGCAGGCACCGTTTGGAACGATAAGTCCGTTTTCAACAATGCCGAAATTTTCAACGCAACGGGAATAACCAAAAACGATAAAAACAGCTTTTTGGTTGCACTTTCAACGATTGGTTCCAGCATGTCCGTAACTGGTCACAACAGCACCTCTACAGATACCGTTCTCGTGCTTGACGTGTCGGGCTCTATGAACGGAAGCTTTGGCAACAACGACGTTGGCTTTGAACTCGTTGAAGCTGCAAACGCAAGCTTGAAGGCGCTTTTTGCGGAAAATGAATACAACCGTGTAGGTATCGTTCTCTATTCCGGTGAAGCGTATGATGACGAGTCTGCAGCAACTGTGCTTCTCCCGCTCGGAAGATATACCTCTACTGCAGAAAACGGCAATTTCCTTGATTATTACGACGGCTGGACCGGCGAATATATCAGCATCAATAACAATGTCGTTATTGAAGGAACCGAGGAAAAACCTGCCGATGCTCTTAAGTCAATCGTAGGCGCTACCTATATCCAGCAGGGTCTTACCGCAGCGCTCGAGCTTTTCCTTAACGCTGATCTCGAAAGCGGAATTCCCTCTACCGACGACGTTACCCGTAAGCCCGTTTTGGTATTGATGTCCGACGGCGCTCCCACCTTGGGAAGCACCGATTTCACCAATCCCGGTGAATCCAATATCGGTACCGGAAGCTACTCCACCGCAGCTATGGGCTTCGTAACCCAGCTTACCGCTTCTTATGTAAAAGAGCAGATCTCCGCAAAGTACGGCGCTGATTGCGCATTCTTCACCCTCGGCCTCGGCACCTCGAAGGATTCTATCGCTAACAGCGTTCTCAATCCTGCGCGGTCATCCAATGCAATTAAGCTCTTCTGGGCAAAATATAACGCGGCAAACGTCGGCGATTCCGTAACTATCAGAAGAGGCAGCTGGCTCTTTGGCGGAAGAAGAACCGTAACCAAGATAGATGCAGACCTTAAGATGAATTACGTTGACAGATACTTCGACGTAAGCGGCAGCTCCGCTGATCTTGCAGAAGGTCTTAAGAAGGCTTTCGATGAAATAGTTCACGCTATTTCGTTGCAGAATAAATTCTATCCCACTCAGATCGAAGGCGATCCCGAGCATTCCGGCTTCGTTACCTTTAAGGACGTAATCGGTCAGTATATGAGCGTTACCGATATTAAGGGTATTCTTATCAATAACCAGCTCCATTCCGGCGCTGATCTTGCTAAGAACTTCACCGAAAGCGGCGGCGCATTCGGAACTGTTGAGCATCCCAACGAGCTTGGCCACGAATTTGTTTCGGCAGTAAGAGACAGACTTGGTCTTGCAGACGACGATGCAGCTCGTCAGCTTATTGCTCAGGCTTACAATAACGGCCAGCTTAGCTACACCGACGAAAACAATTTCTCCAACTATATCGGTTGGTACGCAAATGCAAACGGCGAGTTCCTCGGCTTCTGGTACGATGGCATAAAGACAATGCCCGATCCCGCGGATCCTTCTCTCACCGATGCAACCCGTCCTGTATATATCATTAAATCCTACGGCTTCCTCGGCGAATTCGATGCAGAACAGGGCATTGAAGAGTCTGATATGATGTACACCACCGTGCAGATCCGCACCGAAATCGCAACAGGTGAAGAAACTGTTATATTCCAGATTCCCGCGGCTCTTATTCCCCTTGTAAATTACGACGTTATTCTTGATGACGACGGTAATTACATTGGCTTTAACGTAGGCGGCGCAACCGAGCCTATCCGTCTTGTTTACGAGGTTGCTCTCGATCCCGTAGTTAACGAGCTTACCGTCAAGGATATCGTTGACAACGCTTATCTTGCAGCCAACACCGATGCTGACGGAAAGGTAGCTTTCTTTGCAAACGGAATCGCTACCGTTGATTTCTTCCCCTCCAGATATAATGCATCTTACTACTTCCAGACTGATGCAATTGTTTGCTCCGATGCAGAGGGTACACCTGCAACTGCAAACAGCGCAAGCTTCTTTGCAAAGATGTCCTATTATACCGTTGAAAACGGTGAGTTTGTTATAAAGACCGCATATAAGGCTCTTTCCAAAGCATTCGTTGACGAATATGCATTGGAAGGCGAAAACGGCTTATATATCCCCAAGGGAACCGCTATTGAATCTGATGAAAATGTTGCCGTTAAGGACGTTCTTAAGGCAGAAAACGTAACCGAAACAAGCGATTACGTTGCAGATTTTGATTACGATGCAAAAGACGCTAACGTAGCTGCAATCCTCGGCAACAACGGTAAGCTTACCGTTGAACCTGCTACCGTTATAGCAATCAACAAGACTGTTGACGGCGCTATCGACGGCGATGTATTTAATTTCGTTTTAACAAACCTCACCAATGAGAGTGACAATAACGAATATGACGGCTATATCATTAGGAACGACGTTGTCGTAAACGATGATTACACCGTTGAGTTTGTAAACGGTGTTGCAAACGTAGAACTTAAGGCGGATGAAACCTTATATATCGGCGGACTCTCCGAGAGAGTAAGCATTAAGGTTGAAGAAGTTCTCGACGATAAATATTATCTCGAAAATATCAACGGTGACGTTGAAGCTACTAACGTAGTTCTTACCACCCTTTACGGTGATACTGTAAAGGCAACCTTCGTTAACGACCGTGTAATCGAAGAAGACGTTTTGGTTGTTTCCGGCATCAAGAACTTGATCGGTAAGGATATTATTGGTGACGAATTCATCTTCGTTCTCGCAGAATGCGATAATGACGGCAATGTTTCCGATGACGCATTTATCTACGAAACCCGTAACCTTGCAGATGGCACCTTCACTTTTGATCCCATTGTTTTAACTGAGGAAGGTACATTCTTCTTCCTCGTTGCGGAGGCTCAGGAGATCCTTGTTCCCGGTGTTGTATACGATGAAACTCTTTATTTAATAACCGTTGACGTTGTTATGAACGAAGACTATCAGCTCGTTGCAACCGCAACCTACAGTGTATTTGGCGGTGAAGAGGTTGATGGAATCACATTTAATAACAAATACGTTCCCGGCTCCGCATTCGTAACCCTCCTTGGTAACAAGCTTCTCGAAAACGGCTCACTTGCAGCTGATGCTTTCGAGTTTGAGCTTTACGAGGCTAACGAAAATTGGGAGCTTGGCAATAAGCTTACCACCGCAACGAATGACGCTGAAGGCAACTTCAAATTTGATGAGATCGAATTTGATGCAGAAGGTGATAAATACTTCGTTGTTAAAGAAGTTAACGGCGGAGAGGTCATTGATGGCATCAGATATGACGATACCGTTTACTATATTCATGTTTCGGTAACCGATAATGATTTCATTGGAAAGTTTGTAACTGATGTAGAAATTTACGACAGTGAGATGATTCCTCAGGAATCCATTACCTTCACCAACGTAAATGAAAACATCACTCCCGACAATCCTCCTACCGGTGACAGCACCGCAGTATTCTTCTATACCGCAATGGCAGTAGTTGCAGTAATCGGACTTGCAGCAGCTGCATTCGTAATGAAGAAAAAGGAAAACTGACAATTAAGTAAAATAAAATTAAAACGAGCTCATTTAAAATGAGCTCGTTTTTTGTTGTAACAGATTTTTAATTGATTGAAGGAATTATATCTTTTTTTGATTTTGTGGCTTCAAAGCTTAAATCTGTGAGGAATTTGACGGTTTCATCATCGGCATCCTGTAAAACAACCGATATCCAATGAAGCTTGTTCATATGATAGGCGGGATATACTCCGTCGTTTTCGCAAAAGACGCCCTTCATTTCAAGAGGCAGCTTGAGATTTACAACCCAAACCTCTTTATCTGAGTTTACCCCTAACTTTCTTTTTGGAATCTCCATAATCAAGGCAAACCATTTTTTATTATCCTTATGCCGCAAGACCGACGTACCAAAATCGTCGCTAAACGGACAGTCATGCTTCACACCGTAAACCTCGAGGCAATGGTTTAAAAACGCCTGCTTATCCATTATCGTACACCTTATTCGAAAGAAATCTTGCAGCCGATTATAATAACTCTTTCTGTAGTGTTTGAAGGAGTTGTACAGGTAGAAAGGGTTATAAGCTTATCACCGTATTTCGGAATAAGATCGGTTTTTATTGTAGCTTTACCGCGAATATAATTGATCATATAGTTGAAGCTTGACTCGTCTGCAGCTTCGTTGAATCTATACCAGATATCGGTGCCCTCAAGTTGAACGACGGCAAAAATATCGTAGTATTCAACTCCGTTTTCGGTTTGAAATTCAAAATATGAGTGAGAATAAAAATTATCCTGCTTTAGGAATTTCAAAAGATCGGTAAACATTGTTCCGTTACGCATATTGTGACCGTAAATTACAATATTATCTGATTCCAAATTGCAGGATTCCTTCATATAAGGCACTCCCGCTGTGCTTCTTTCCCCATAGAAATTTTTGCGAAGATATTTATTAGGAGAAGCAGGCGTATGCATAACGGGATAGTTAATATTTGTATCCGGAATATAAAGCCAGCCTAAAAAGTCTTCGTTTATTTCATAAAGAGGTGAAAGGTCACGATTTCCTCCGTTAACGATTCCTGCAAAAGGATTGGAAGATGATTCCGATTCGGAAGAACTGCCGGGTGAATTTGTCGTAGAACCGGAAGGCCCGGGCTTGCTTACAAGACTTGTTAGCTCCTCGAAATTCTTAACGTTTTCTCTCTCCGAAACGATTTCGTAAATTACCATCGAAACGGAAAAAATAAACAAAACAGTAAGACATAAAATTAAGAGATAAAGAATAGGTTTTTTCATAAATATACCTTTCAAAAATATTATACTCTGTTAATGTTTTGCAGCTTTTGCCATTGCTTGGGGGTAACACCGAAACGCTCCTTGAAGCGCTTTATGAAATAACAGTAGTCGCAAAAACCGTTATTATAGCAGGCTTCCGTAATGTTCATTCCGCGGATTATATCGTTCTTTGCAGCAGACATTCTCTTGGTTTCAATATAATCCTTGGGTAAGACACGTAAATTTTCTTTGAATAACCTGATAAGATAATGCTGTGAGATACCGAATTTATCGGAGATATCCTTGATTCGCTTTATTGTTCTGAAATTTTCATCGGTATATTCCACTATTTGAGAAAAAAGCAAAGAAAACTTCTTGCTTTCCGAATAGCTGTTGCTGTCAAGAGTCGAAAGCAAATGAAAAAAGCCCGAAAGCATATCGAATTCGTTTTCTCCCGAAAAGCCTTTTGAAGCAGCCGTTTCACAGAATTTCAGTATTTTTTCAGCGTCCTTCTCGCGAAGATTAAGCTGATTGTTCTTTCCGTTTTCGTGCCTCGTAAGATGCTTGTAAAAGGCTTCGTTTTTACCGTATATCCAGATGACGAAATAACGGCAGTCGGTAAGGGCGGGAATGTTAGTGCAATGAAGCTCGTAGGGCTTAAAGACCATTGCGGTATTCGGCTTGAAATCATAAACCGTACCCTCGGAAATGACCTCAAACGAGCCTTTTGCTATCAATAATATCTCAATGAACTCGTGAAAATGCATCGTTGAGGAAACGGGCAGCTCGGTATAATGCCGTTTTTCAAAAATGCTTATTGTTTCTTCGGAAAAACCGGGTAAAAAGATATCGTTTTCCATAATACAGCCCCGTCGCACATTAAATTATTCGCTTAACATTTCCATATCAACTACCTTGAAGCCTTCGTCGGTATTTGAAATAAATATTTTGATGTTAAGCGGACAAACTCTCGTTTCCTTGCGCTTTGTAAGAATGAGCTCTACCTTTACGTCGATTGAAAAATCGTCCTCTGAATATCTGTAAAGATTTGAAAACTGCTCGTTTTCAAAGGTATAGCTTTTGGGATATTCGCCGTAACGGTTGTCAACGAGGGCAAGCTTTTCGCCAAAGTCACTGTCGGCGTGAATGTAGGGAAGGACCTTATCCACCTTTTGATAGGCAAGGGTAACGTAAACAGCATATTTCTTATAAAATTCGCGGCAAAAGCTTTTTATCTCCTCGCTCTCTTGGTCGGAAACGGTAAAATAAAACTCCGATTCAAGCTCGCTTATCACAGTCTTTGAGGTGTCAAGCGGGGTGACAGCCGAAAATTCCTTTATATAGGTCAACTCGTCGATGATAAATTTATTGACGTAGTATTCGCTCCTTCCGATCTTAACAAAATTGTCGGTAAGAAGCGTTCTATCCGATAAGAATTTCAGATCAACGGGATTTCCGTCTGCGGAAACCGAGATGCCGTCTGCAAAGGTAACGGCGTATTCAAACAAGGCAAACTCCTCGAATGCCGTTACCTCATAGGTGATGTGATCGAAGAAACTCTTTTCGGTCTTGGGGGAAACGGTAAGCGAGCCGAATTTTTTGTCGCCCACCATAAAATCGTATTGCTTTACCTCGTCGGTAGATGCGCTTTGCTCGTAATAGTAAAGCTCTGTTGCGGGCAAATATTTTTCAATATACTCCTTAAACAGCTCCTCGGACAAAAATGCCTTCGGAATCGAGGTGAAACAGGGATAAATAGTCTCGCAATCGGCAGTTTTGTAGGCGGCCAAAAGCTCCTCACAGTATTTTTCCGGACGGTTTTCCTCAAAATCGGCAAGGTAAAATCCGAAAACGGTAAGGATAACCAGAACAAGCCCGCAAAGAGCCGCCCAGGATATAAATAATATTTTCCTGAATTTTGATATTTTCATAAGACGTCACCTTCATTTTATAACGAATGCGGTGGGGACGGGGCGGGGACCGGTAACCGATGAATGCTTATTCAGATATTCGCCCTCGTATATCATTATTGAAGATGAGCCGCCGTCGAGATTTGCGGCATTGATTGCACCGTATTCTATCATAAGATCCTGAAGACCTTTATATGAGATTCCGATACTGTGGGGCTGTCTGCCGTCAACGACCAAAAACATGATCGCGCCGTCCGCACGCTGGCCGATTGCGGTTCTGGGGTGAAGCGCTCCGCTTGACGATATCTTCGCGCGGTTTCCGTTTACCACCAATGCGGGACCGAAGCTTACCGCGTCCACAATGCCTTTATTTATTGCCTGCTGTGCAGTCATCTTTCCTACAATAAGCCTGTGCTCGGCGTCAAACCCGATAATCGTATCGTATTTCGTTGCGAGGTATGAAACGAGCTGACCGTCCTTAAAAACGTATCCGAGAGGCATACCGCCGTCCGAAATACCCTGCGGATCGTAAAATCCTCCGGCGTTGATAACTGCCGTCGCCTCGGTCTTTTCGTAAATTTCCATAAGTGTTTCGCCAACGCCCTCGCGGTCAAAATTGTCGATGGTGTAAATGCTTACTCGGGAAGGGTCCTTTATTATCATAAGCTTACCGACGTAAAGGTCACCCTTAACGGTTATTATTTCAATAGGCTCGCCGTCTGCCGGCGGATCCTCGGGTATAACGGGAGGCTCGGTGGTCTCGCCGCCGCCCATCTCCTCCGAGCTTGCGATAATCTCATCGATTTCGGATTGCGGGAGATAGATATTTGCAAGAAATTTAAGAGCGCTCGTTTCGGTAACGGTGAGGACGAAAAAGCTTTTTGCGGCAGGGGAGGGACCGTAGCAAATAAGACAGCCCGCCGCATAAGCGGTTATAAGCACCGTAAGTATAAAAGCGCCAATGCAGCTCATAACCTTGCCGAAAACAGAGAAAAAACCTTTCCAAAATGATTTTTTGTAAGGCTTTATCTCCGTAGCATCAACGGCTGCTATCTCTTTTTCTTCTAAAATCACGTCAGACATTTTGTACAATCCTTTTTATGAGCATAATAAAACATTATAATTATACTACATATTTGCGGAAAAATCAATAGTGATGCCGAATTTGAAAATTTCAAAGCTTCAATTATACGAAAAAATATGAAAAATCCGCAAAAAACACAAAAATAAATATAAAAAACACTTGAAAAAGCCGTTTGTTTGTGTTATAATATTTCGGCTATAACGTACGCACTCCGATCAAGGCGCAGGGTGTTTGCCGTAAAATTTTTTAATGCGGCAGATTGCGCGGAGAAACGACGAGGGCGGACAAACAACTAACGGAGGAAAAATAAATGGCAGTAGTAGCAATGAAACAGCTTCTTGAAGCCGGTGTTCATTTCGGACATCAGACCAGACGCTGGAACCCCAAGATGTCGGAGTACATCTACACCGAGAGAAACGGAATCTACATCATCGACCTTCAGAAGACGGTCAAGAAGCTCGAGGAAGCATACAGCTTCGTAAGAGACACCGCAGCTAACGGCGGTCAGATCCTTTTCGTAGGTACCAAGAAGCAGGCAACCGATTCTATCAAATCCGAGGCTGAGAGAGCAGGCCAGTATTACATCAACGCAAGATGGCTCGGTGGTATGCTCACCAACTTCAAGACCATCAGAAAGAGAATCGAGCGCCTCAATCAGCTCGATAAAATGGCAGAAGACGGCACCTTCGATCTTCTCCCCAAGAAAGAAGTAGTAAAGCTTAAGCTCGAAGCAGAGAAGCTCCAGAAATATCTCGGCGGTATCCGTGAGATGCACAAGCTTCCCGCAGCTATCTTTATAGTTGACCCCAAAAAAGAGAGAAACGCAGTTTCCGAAGCTCGCAAGCTCGGTGTGCCGATCATTGCAATCGTTGACACCAACTGCGATCCCGATGAGATCGATTATCCCATTCCCGGAAACGACGATGCTATCAGAGCAGTTAAGCTCATAGCTGAAACTCTTGCAAATGCAGTTATCGAAGCAAACCAGGGCGAGACCGCTGACGTTGCTGACGAAGCTGACGAGAGCATCGACCTCGAAGAAAATAACTGAGTGAGGTAATTAAAATGAATTTTACAGCTAAAGACGTTCA
>JAZQKU010000091.1:0-20827 GCA_045542315.1 Eubacteriales bacterium
GACCGCTTGGCCTCCGACTTGAGATGCGGTGAAGGTGGTGGTTAAAGCACCTGCTGCCAAGGAGCCGTGAACGGCACCTGCGGCACCTGCCTCAGACTGCATTTCAACAACCTTTACTTCCTGTCCGAAGATGTTTTTCTGACCGTTGGCAGACCAGCTGTCTGTAAGCTCAGCCATAACAGAAGAGGGTGTGATCGGGTAGATCGCCGCAACCTCGGTGAAGGCGTAGCTGACGTGGGCGGCAGCTGTATTTCCGTCCATGGTCTTCATTTTTCTTGCCATTTTAAAGTCCTCCGTATATAATAAAATTATATAATATTTGCGTATCTATTATTTTAACACTTTTAATCTCCCGTGTAAAGAGAAAAAGTGCATTTTAACGCAAAAATATTCAAAGAATTACCTCGAAAAACGCTTCCCAATAAAGCGGATATACGTATTCGTCAAATTCAAAGGAATAAAAATCAAATTCGTTTTCGGGAGTGTACCCAAGAAGCACCGCCCACTGGCTCTGCGTTATAAGGTCGGCAATGGGATTTAAGCTTTCAATAAAATCCTCATAGCTTCCGATATCATCAAGCTTTCCCTCCTCGAGAGGAAAAACCACGTCCAGAAGGCTGTTTACCGAATAGACCTCGAATTCAACCGAATAATCAACGAAAACGCCTTTCTCCTTGAATTCAAAGCTTCCTTCGAGAGCAAAGAACGGTTTTTTTGCCGCATCCTTGGCAACGTAGGCGGTAACGGTGCCAAAATCCGCCTCCTCCCATTTCACTCCCGCAAAGTCGGCAATATTCACGCTTCCGATAAGCTGCGCTTTAATATAGCTTATGACGCTTTCCGAATCGGTGGTGCCGATATAGACGGGTATCTCACCGAAGAAGCCCTCCTTTTCGGAATAAAAGGCGACGTCGGGGTATGGTGAAAGGTCGGAAAAGGGAATTCTTTTCGTTTCCGATCTTACGTAAAAGTCGGAGTAAAGAGGGGTGTAGGTATATTCGGCGTTACCGAAGGTGGTAAAGCTTACCTCCTTATCCATCTGGCGGGCGTATATTTCGTTTACGCTGTTTCCGTTTGAAATTACCGAAGCCGAAACGGAATATTCCATTTCGTAGCTTCCGCGCGCGGTGATGAGCACCGTTTCCACCCGCTTTTCGTATTCGAGCGACGAGGCGCTCTCAAGCGTTTTGTAAACGCCCTTTAACGCTCCCCTTGTCTTTCCCGCCTTGCAGGAAACGCAAAGGAGAATAAGCGCCGTGCAGATTGCGGCGCTTGCGATCCGTTTTGAAATTTTAACGAATCTTCGTCTGGTCATACGGTGTTTCCTGATATACGAAATAGTTTAACCAGTTTGAGAAAAGCAGGCTTCCGTGGCTGCGCCAGGTAAGCGGCGGCTTCTCATTCGGGTCGTCATTCGGAAAATAGTTGTAGGGGACCTTTATGGGAAGTCCCTTGTTAACGTCCCTGAAATACTCCTTGGAGAGGGTGTCGTAATCGTATTCGCAGTGACCTGTAACAAATATCTGCCTGCCCTTTTTGCCCTCGACGATGTAAACGCCCGCAAGCTCCGATTCGGCAAGTATCTCAAGACCCTTTTTGCTTTCGATATCCTCTCTTTTTACCTCGGTATGGCGGGAATGAGGTGCCAGAAACAGCTCGTCAAAGCCGCGCATAAGGGGGTTTTTATAGGAAAGGCGCTTATGGGGAAAAATTCCGAACATCTTTTCCGAAAGGGGGTATTTCGGCACGCCGTAATAGTAGTTGAGCGCCGCCTGTGCGCCCCAGCAAACGAAAAGAGAGGAATAGACGTTGTGCTCCGCCCAATCGAGTATTTCGGTAAGCTCATTCCAATAATCGACCTCCTCGAAGGGGAGGTTTTCAACCGGTGCTCCGGTTACTATAAGTCCGTCGTATTTTTCGTTTTTAACGTCGTCGAAGCATTTATAAAACTTCATAAGATGCTCTGCCGAGGTGTTTTTCGAAACGTGGCTCTTCATCTGCAAAAGCTCGATATCGACCTGAAGCGGTGTGTTTCCGAGCAAGCGCATAAACTGCGTTTCGGTGTCGATCTTGGTGGGCATAAGATTCAAGAATGCTATTTTCAAGGGACGGATATCCTGCTTTTCTGCCCTTTTTTCCGTCATAACGAATATATTTTCAGCCTCAAGTCTTTCCTTTGCGGGAAGCTCGTTGTTTATTTTAATGGGCATCTTCAGTTCTCCTTGGATTTAAGATAATTTGCGTTTATCTTGAAAAGAAACGCCGAGATGAAGCAAAATGCGGCGCATTCGCTCATTATAAGCTTGATTTCGGCAAGCGTTACCGTTATATACTGCTCCTTGGTGATATCGGCAACTATCTCGCCGCCCGAAACTATGTGATATCCGTCGGGAAGGGCAACGGCAGTGCCCGCCGCGACCATCTTTGAAAAGAGGAAATAGTTTGCGCCCGCCCACAAAATCACTGCGGCAAGAAGGAAAACGAGAGCAATATCGATATATTTCAGAATATTCTTGTTGTAAGCGCCCCTGTTTTTAACAGAAGACACCGCCGCGATAACCGTAAGCAGCACGGCAGGCACGATAAGCGCTATCATCACGATACGGGGCACCGCAAGAAAATAAGCCGCTATTCCGTAAACAGCCGTGACCGCGGAAAAAATAAGCGCAATTATAAAGAACGCCTTTTGCGTTTTGAGATTTTTCATTTTACCTGTTCCTTATGTACGGGAGCGTTAATAAAGCTCCTCTTCCTTGCTCGGGATAAATTCCTTTACCTTATCGGCAATGTCGGGTATCATCGAGATAAGCTTATCGAGGGTGCCCGAGCTTTCGCCTATCTGCAAAAGCTTTACGTTGCCGTGGGTGATGACGAGAAATGCAACGGGAGTGATGTTTACACCCGCGCCCGCGCCGCCGCCGAAGGGCATCTTCTCGCTTTTGGCGGCAAACTCACTGCCGCCCGAGGCAAAGCCGAAGGCAACCTTTGAAACGGGGATTATAATGCTTCCGTCGGGCGAGGTTATAGGCTCGCCGATGATGGTATTTACGTCCACCATCTCTCTGATATTCTGCATGGTAGCTCCCAAAATTGAAGAAATAGGCTCACTCATTTTGATTCACTTTCCTTTTTACTGAATTTTACCGCGGCCCTGTAGCATCTGTAAAGCGTTTTTACCGCGGAGAATATTTTTAAGCCGAGCGCCGCTTCGACGTCGAGCTTAACTGTTTTTTCAAGATATTCGGGGGTGATCACGACCGTGGGCTTATCAACGTAAACGGCGTTTTGCGCCGCGCCGAAAAATGCGCCGAAGGCGGCGTATATCCTACCGATATCGGTTGCGGTCCTTGCCGCGTCGCCCGTGCCGTAAAGCATAAAGAATTTGAATTTGAAAAGCCTGAATTTCAGCGAAAGGCATTTCAAAAGCTCAAAAAGAAGCTTTACCTTTTCCCCGTTATCCTTCGGGATAAGCTCGGTCATTTTACCTTGCTTCTTTTCTTTTTCGGGCTTCTTTTTTGCCTCTTTTTTCTTTTCCTTTTTCGGTAAGAGCGGTATCCTTATTTTGAATATCTCTATTGCCAGATATACTCCCTTTTCCTCGTTATAGGAAAAAATGAGCACGGCGTAGCAAAAAAGCAGGGAAAAAACCGCAAGCAATATAACTATTGCCGCAATAATTCCCAAAACCGCAAGCGCGGTTAAAAAAATTTCCAAAGGGAAAACCCCCAAAAATCAGACTTCGGTAGCGTCCTCGGTGCCGGGAATGGTCTCCTGCACGAAAAGAGTTTCGTTATCGCCGCCGATGACGGGAAGCTCGGGAAGCTCCGAAAGGCTCTTTATCTTAAAGCAGCGGAGAAACTCCGAGGTGGTAGCGTAGAGTATTGGTCTTCCGGGGGCGTCAAGCCTTCCCTTTTCCTCAATAAGCTCCTTCGAAAGAAGGTTTGCAACGACCTGCCCCGATTCAACGCCTCTTATCTGCTCAATGAATGCCTTGGTGGTGGGCTGATTGTAGGCAATTATCGCAAGAACCTCGAGTGCGGCGTTTGAAAGAGGCGAGTTTCTTCTTCCCTGAAGCGCCTTTTTAACGTAATCGCCGTTTTTCTCCTTGGTGCAAAGCTGATATTTATCTTCCATTCTTGCAAGACGCAGGCCGCGGTTTTCCTCCTCAAGCTCCCTTGCAAGAAGAGAGAGCGCGTCGTTTACCTCTTTTACCGAGGAGTCGGTAACGTCGGCAAGAAAAGATACCGCCACGGCGTCGCCCACCGCGAATATAACACTTTCGAGTATGCCCTTAAGCTCGTTTATCTCCATAAATTATTCTCCGTTTTCACTCTTTTTAAACCGCTTCGACTTTTTATTTTTTGCAAGAGTTACCGTGCAGTTATCGCCCTCGCCATCTACAAGCACGGTGTTTCCTTTTGACATTTCAAGCACCGCAAGGAAGGTGGCAACCACCTCGCTTCGCGATCTTGCGCCCGAAAAAAGGTCGGAAAACCGCATTTTCGCCTTGCCGTAAAGCTTGCGGAGTATTGCCATAACTCTTGAATAGACCGAAACGGGCTGTCTTCCCACGATTCCCTTGAAGGAGGTCACGGGAGGGGGCGCCTTTCTGCCCTGCGCCATATAAAGTCTTAAATAAGCCTCGGAAAGCTCCGAAAGCTCGTGGGTGAAGGTGTAATCGACCTTTGCGGGAGGCGGATCGGGATTTTTGGTGTAGGAAAGCACCCAGCCCTCCGAAACGCGGGCAAAATCGCCCATTACCTCTTTATAGCGCTTGTATTCGAGAAGCATTCTCACAAGACGCTCTCTCGGGTCTTCACCCTCCTCCTCGTCCTCGGGAACGGGGAGCATCATTCTTGATTTTATATAGACGAGCTCTGCCGCCATCGCCAGAAATTCGGCGGTGACCTCAAGCTTTTCTTCCTTCATCTTGTCGATATACTCGTAATACTGCTCCAAAACGAGTGAGATGGGAATATCGAAAATATCTATTTTATTTTTCGCGATCAAGGTAAGAAGCAGGTCAAGCGGACCCGCGAAGTCACCTATCTGATAGGATAAGACCATATTTCACTCTCCTTTTAAGCAAATATTTTCAGAATAAGCTCCATAAGCCCGTATCCGAGCCTCATAAGAGGGTCTGCCACTGCGTTTACGGCAAAATTCAAGGGCTTATCTATTATTCCGAGCGCAACAACGGCAAAAAGCACTGCCATAATGACCCGCTCGTATTTCAAAATATTGAAATATATTCTGTTTGGCAAAAAGCTCATAACTATTCGGGAGCCGTCAAGCGGCGGCACGGGAATAAGATTAAAGACGGCAAGGCCGACGTTCAAATAAATGAAATTTACCGAAAAGGTAAAGAAATACTCCGAAACGGCGCTTTCGGGATTTGAAAAATAGATCGCACCCGTAATTCCGCAAAGAACCACTCCGAAGAGAGCAAGAAGCAGATTGGCAATCGGTCCCGCCGCGGCGGTGAGGGCAAAATCCCTTTTGGGCTTTTCAAACCACTGAAGCCTTACCGGCACCGGCTTTGCCCAGCCGAATCCGAAAAGAACTATCATAATAAAGCCAAGGGGATCAATATGCTTTAAGGGGTTTATTGTGAGCCTTCCCTCGTTTTTTGCGGTAGGGTCGCCAAGCAGGTGGGAGGCAAGGGCGTGGAAAAGCTCGTGAAGGGTAAGCGAGATTAAAACCACGGGCAAAACGTAGATAAGATTTATTATAAATTCCACGACCGATGAGCCGAAGAGATTTTTGAGATTTTCAAGAAACAGTTTCAAAAATTCCAACGTCAAAACCACCGAAGTATATATTTAATCATCTTATTATAAAACATTTTGAGTTAAAATACAATAATATTTAAGTAAAAAAGCTGTTAATTTCGGCGAAATTATAAATTTAATGTTAAAAAACCGCATCTATTCCACTTCCTCTCTTGACAGTAAAAATTTTTGTGGTATAATAATCGTTAGTTTTCTAACTAATTTTAAAGGAGTGGTCTTTTTGAATAAAAAGCAAGCGGCTCTTTGGGGAAAGCTGAAGGCTCCGCCCAAGCCCTCGAATATACCAATGCTTATTCACAGAATATCCCGCACCTTCCGTTATTCGATGGACGAGGAATGCAGGCATCTCGGCATAAGCACGGGAATGCGGCAGGTTCTTTTCACTCTTTCGCACCTTAACGAAGGAGAAACGGTAACCCAACGGGAGCTTGCCTCTCTTTGCTCGGTAACCGCGCCCACCATGAGCGTTACCCTCTCGAAGATGGAGGCCGAGGGGCTTATCGTAAGAGAGAAGGACACAGCCGACGGAAGAAGGATATACGTCACCCTCACCGAAAAGGGCTCGGAGGCCGACAAGGCACTCTTTTCGCGCCTCGTGAAAAAGGAAGAGGCAATGATCTCGCTTCTTTCCGAGGAGGAGCGCATTTTTACCGAGGGCGTGCTGCGAAAAATTCTTGAAACAGCAGAAAAGGAGGCAAAAAGCCGTGAAGCTCTTTAAAGGACTTAAAAAATATTGGTTTTGGGCGATCTTATCCCCTCTTGCCATGTTCGTTGAGGTAATGTGCGACCTGCAGTTACCCTCTCTTATGGAGAAGATAGTTGACGAGGGAATAAACAACACCCTGCTTTCGGCAAACGAAAAGCTCGAAACGGTGCTCTCGATAGGCGGACTTATGCTTCTTTTGGGCCTTATCGGCGCAATCGGAGGAATGTCGTCCTCTTATTTTGCGGCTAAGGCGTCGCAGAGCTTCGGAAGAGACCTTCGCAAGCAGACGTTTGGCAAAATTATGCATCTTTCCTTTGAGCAGACCGACAAATTCACCACCGGCTCTCTCGTAACCCGTCTTTCAAACGATATCGCCATGGTTGCCGATTTCGTCACTATGGCGCTCCGTATGTTTATCCGCTCCCCCTTTATGCTTATCGGCGGTCTCTACCTCCTTATAAGAAAAGCGGGAAGCTTCGGACTTATCCTCGCAGTTGCCTGTCCCCTTTTGCTTATCACCTTCTTCATCTTTCTTCGCAAGGCCACTCCGCTTTTTTCGGTCGTTCAGAAAAAGCTCGATAAGGTAAACGGCGTTGTGCAGGAAAACGTGACAGGCGCAAGAGTTGTAAAGGCCTACGTCCGCGAGGATCACGAGATAGAGCGCTTCAACAGTGCAAACGTCGATCTCGTTGACACAAACTACCGCGTTCAGAAGATACTTACCCTTATGATGCCTATCATTATGATAATAATGAACCTCACGGTGGTTGCCGTTATCACGGTGGGCGGATTTGAGGTAAACGCAGGCAATATGAAGGTGGGCTCGATAATGTCGGCGATGACCTACCTCACAATGGTCCTTATGTCGTTTATTATGGTTGGAAATATGGCACAGTATATAACCCGTGCCTTCGCATCGGTCAAGCGTATCAACGAGGTCCTCGACACCGAGCCAGTAATAAAGGACGGCACGGTGACCGACGGAACGGAAAAGGGCACTGTTTCCTTCAGAAACGTAGTCTTTGCCTATCCCGGCTCGTCGGGCGAGCCGGTGCTTTCCGGAATTTCGTTTGACGTTAAAAAGGGTGAAACGGTTGCGATAATGGGTGCCACCGGCTCGGGTAAGACCTCTCTTATCAACCTCATTCCCCGCTTTTACGACGCAACCGAGGGCGAGGTTTTCGTTGACGGCGTTAACGTAAAGGAATACACTCTCTCCTCACTTCGCAAGCGCCTTGCAATAGTTTCTCAGAAGACCGAGCTTTTCTCGGGAACAATAAAATCAAATATTCTTCAGGGCAGACCCGACGCCACCGATAAGGAAATAGAATCGGCAATAACCGTCGCGCAGGCAAAGGAATTTATCGATTCCTTCGAGGAGGGGATACTCTCCGACGTGGGCGAAAAGGGCATGAAGCTTTCGGGCGGTCAGCGTCAGCGCGTTTCGATTGCCCGTGCGGTCATAAGAAAGCCCGAAATTATGATAATGGACGACTCGATGTCGGCGCTTGACCTTTCAACCGACGCCCGCCTTCGCCGCGCTCTCAAAAAGGAGCTTCGTGACACCACCGTTATCATGGTCGCGCAGCGCGTCGCCTCGGTTATGACCGCCGACAGAATAATAATTCTCGAAAACGGCAAAATAGTCGGAAACGACTGCCACGAGAGGCTTCTTGAAAGCTGTGAAGCTTATCAGACCATCTACAGCTCGCAGTTAAAGAAAGGAGATGAGACCGATGGCAGACAATAAAAAGCCGCAGGGCGTTCAGATGCACCCGCCCGGCAGAGGCGGCGGTCCCATGCACCACGGAATGCCCTTTGAAAAGCCGAAGGACGCCAAGGGCACCGTTTCCCGTCTTATAAAATACATCGGAAAAAGCAAATATCTCCTTTTGGGACTCTTCGTTTCGGTTATTTTCATTTCTCTTGCGGGTCTTGCAGCCCCCTATTTTCAGGGCATTGCCGTCGATTTCCTCGACGTCGAGGCGGGAACCGTTGACTTCAAAAAGCTCTTTACCGTTATCGCCCTTCTGACGGCGGCTTATATTGCAAACTCCCTCTTTACCTTTATTCAGGGGCTTATTGCCGCCCGTCTTGCAAGAAACACCGTCCGCGATATGCGAAAAGACCTTTTCAATCACCTTGCAAAGCTCCCGATAAAATTCTTCGACACCCACCGTCACGGCGACATAATGAGCCGTATGACCAACGACGTCGAAACCGTTTCAAACACCGTTTCAATGTCGCTTACCGTAGTCGTTTCGGGTCTGCTTACCGTAACGGGCGTGCTTACGGTAATGTTTATTTTAAACTGGAAGATGACTCTTCTTGCCTTCGTTACCATTCCCCTTTCCTTCCTTTCCACTCTCTTTATGGGAAAGATTATGAGAAAATACTTCAAACGTCAGCAGGCGTTAAACGGCGAGTTAAACGGTATAAGCGAGGAAGCGATAACCGAATACCGCACCGTCGCCGCCTACTCTCTTGAGGCGGAAAAGATAGAGTGCTTCCACGAGAGCGCCGATAACCTTAAGAAAACCGCGGTCACCGCCCAGCTTTTCGGCGGAATGATGGGCCCGATAATGAATATGCTCGGTAACTTAAACTACATTCTCATTGCGGCGGCAGGCGGCTTCTTCTCGGTTTCAACCGGAATGCCCTTAAGCGTTATTCAGCAGTTTTTGCTCTATTCAAAGCAGTTTACCCGCCCGATAAACGAGCTCGGTCATCAGTGGGCGACCATTCAGACCGCCATTGCGGGCGCCGAGCGAATCTTCGCCATTATGGACACTCCCGCCGAGGCAGATGAGGGAACGAGCGAGGCGGAAATAGAAGGAAGGCTCGACTTCTCTCACGTGGTCTTCTCCTACAAGGAGGGCGAGCCCGTTTTGAAGGACTTTGACCTTTGGGTAAAGAAGGGCCACCGCATTGCCATCGTAGGCAAGACGGGTGCGGGCAAGACCACCGTCGTCAATCTGCTTACGAGATTTTACGATATTCAGGGCGGCAAAATAACGATAGACGGCACCGATCTTTTTGATTTCAAAAAATCCACTCTCCGAAAGAGCATAGCGATAGTTTTGCAGGACACCGTGCTCTTCTCCGACACCGTTAAAAACAACATAAAATACGGAAGAGAGGACGCAACCGACGAGGAGGTAATCGCGGCGGCGCGTCTTGCAAACGCCGACAGCTTTATAACCAAGCTTCCCGACGGCTACGATACCGTTCTTTCCGAATCGGGCGCAAACCTTTCGCAGGGTCAGCGCCAGCTCCTTTCCATTGCGAGAGCAATTATTGCCGACCCGAAGATACTCATTCTCGACGAGGCAACGAGCTCTGTCGATACCACCACCGAGCTTCACATTCAGGAGGCAATGTTAAACCTTATGAAGGACAGAACGAGCCTTATTATCGCTCACCGTCTTTCGACGATAAGGGACGTTGACTGCATTATAGTCCTTGATGACGGAAGGATCTGCGAGGCAGGCAACCACGAGGAGCTTCTTCAGAAGGGCGGCTACTACCACAAGCTCTATAAGGACCAATTCGCAGGAATAGAAACCTGAAAAACACAAAAAAGACAGCGTAAAGCGGACTTCTCATAAGGAAGTTCAATTCAACTTGATTCGCAGAAAACAAAGATTAACCCCGACAGATTAAAAAGTCTGTCGGGGGATTGCATTATTTGCCTTCTTTGCTGATTTTGTCAATGCTGTCTTGCTTTACTTCCTTTCGCAATTCTTTTGTCCAAAAAGACCATTCGGAATTTTTTTGACCATATGTAAGATTTTCTTCATATTCTCTGGTAAGCCATGTTGAAATGTCGGCTTCATTATGCGATATTAAAGCCTCAATATTATCAAGTGATTTCCATAATTTTGATTCATCGGTATTTAATGACTTCATCTCTTCAAACAACTCAGATAACTCTTTTTTCGTGTCAACCGGTAATAATGTTAATAAACTATCGATTGCTTTTTCCTCATCTTTTTCATTTTCATCCGTTTTTAAAAAAGCAGGAATATCTCCAGTTATGGCTTCACCAAAATCGTGAATCAAGCACATTTTGATAACTTTATTTATATTCAAATCAGGGTATTCATCTGTACAAAGCATCGCCATAACAGCAAGTCGCCACGAATGCTCCGCAACCGACTCGTGTCTTCCACTCGATGTCCAAGAATGACGCGTGTTGCACTTTAATTTTTCAATTACATTTAAGAATTTAATATATTCCCGTTGATTCATAACTTATCTCCTTTTATCGCCAGTTTCGCCTTTGTATTACAAAGGCATCGGGCAAAGCCCATGTCCCTACGATGTAACCCCATTATAACACAGATCGGCAGAGAAAACAAGAGTGATATTCCGACTTCGTCGGAGTGATATTATCTCTTGCGCGATAGTGATATTGAAGCTTTCAGCTTCAGTGTTATTTTATTCGCCTTCCAAAACTTGCGTAGCAAATATCACTCGGCATAAGCCGAATATCACTGCGAAGCAATATCACTCGCCGCAGGCGAATAAAACTGCCCAACTTCCTTATGAGAAGTTGGGCAAGCCGTCTTTTTTATTTATTATTCTGCCGTAAGAAAGCAAGCCTCGGTATTTTTGAAGGTGACCTTGTATCTGCCGTTTTCGGAAAAAAGCCTTTCTTTTTCCGAGCATTTATTAAGGTAAACCTCATCGCAATCGGCGGTGAAGGTGACCTCGTATTCCTCTTTGCCGCAGTCGGCGGGGGATATGATCAGCGCTTCCCTTCCCTCTTTTTCAAATTTTCCGATAACGGCTTCGTTATTCACCGTTATATCCTTAAAAACGCCGTGGCTTACGGCACGGTCAGCCCTCTCTGTCTCCACCCAATCGTATTCGAAGCAACCGTCCGCAAGGGCGCGTACCCTTTTATTTATTTTCTTCAGCTTTTCATATTGTACGGTTTTGTTGCCATCTTCGTCAAGCACGTTGTTACTCCACCAGCCGCCCGTGTAGCACGCCCACGAAATCATTTTCGCGCCGTAAGCCATTGCGCAAAACGCCTGAAGTGCAAGCTCTGCCTCTGTGACGTAACGGTTTGGGTCAAGTGAGTTTACCTGACCGATAAACAAAAGCTTCTTTTTATACTCCTTGCAGCATGCGGCAACCGTAGCGAGGTCGGAAAGCAAACGGCTTTTGGAGGTGGTGAGAAAATAGTGGTCAAGGCTGATATACGGGAGATCTACGTTTTTTACGTATTTTTCAATATATTCTCGGTAGTCTGCGGTGCCAAGCTCCCTCATGACCTGATTCATGCTGCTTGCGGCGGTCATTCCGTAGGACGGATAGAGGTTCAAATAAGAAAGCTTTGCGGGGGCAAGCTCCTTTATAAGCTCAATTACCTCTCCGTAATAGCCGAAATCGAGGCTTGATGGCTCGTCGCCGACGTCGATACCGACGATCGCGGGGTGATCGGCAAAGCCTTTTATCCCTTCCTTATACGCCTCTGTTTTGTTGAGCTTAGCCATTGTGCCCGCATTTTCGCCATTTCCTCCCCACCAGCCCGGTACGATGCCCGTAACCACGGCAGAAACGCCGTATTTTGCAAAAAGATCAAGGGCAGGTCTGTCGTTATCCATACCGATAACAAGGTCGATGCCGCAATCCTTAAGATCCTTAACGCCTTCGTCGGTTCTCGCGTTTTTATGAAGATAGTAGCTTCCGATATGGAATTTACCGAAAAATCCGTCCATCTCAGACCCTCCTCCTTTTTTATATTATTTTACCATCAAAATAAGGCGCGGTCAACGGCTTTTTTCTTTTATTTTGCGGGAAGATGCGGTGGCGCACTTTCTTTTTTTCCGCTCGCTTACGCCGTGGTGGCTTTTTCCGCTACGCGCGGGGCGCTTGTTTCCGCTTACGCCGCTTATGCTCCCCTTTTCTCAAAGATGAGAAAAGGGGGAAAAGAATCTTTTTAAGGGGAAGGCTCCCCTATGCTCACGAGAATAAAAAGGGTACAAAACGCCTTACGCTTAAGCGAAATGCAAACGTCGCTTCGCTCCCTTTGCTATTTCTTATGCGTAAGGCAAGAACGCACAAAACCAAAGGCTCTTGCCTCGCTCGCATCTACCCCTCTTTTGGTGCGCGTCCACACTCGGTTAGTTGCCCGAGGGGTGAGGTGAGTGACGCAAAACATTGTGTTTTGCATAAGCCTCCTTTCGCCTTCACACCTTCGCAGGCGCAAAGCGCCAAGAGGTGTGCGAGTGAAAGGGGATTTTTGCCTTTCTTACTCTCACGAACCGAGGGGAAGCTCCCCTCAATAAAGGATCTTCTTTTCCCCTTTCTTGTATCCTTACAAGAAAGGGGCGCCCCGCGCGTAGCGGGACTTTTCAAAAAGGGGAGCCACCGTGGCTTGCAAACAAAAAAACAAAAAAGAAACGGTGTTAAACCGTTTCCTTTGCTGCCTTGAAGAAGGCGTCGATATTTTCCCAGGAAGCAGAGGGCGGAATATCGCAGCCCGATGAGAGAAGAAAATTAGGCTTATCGCCACACTCCGAATAAAGCCTTTTTACCGCCGCCGTAATCGAATCGGGCGTTCCACCCACAAACTCCGCCGAGGGACTTACGTTTCCCATAACGACGGTGTCGGCAGGCATATTCTCAACCATAAGCTTCATATTGAGTGCGTCGCCGAAATGGTAAGCGGTGGCGCCTATTTTTGCAATCGACTCAGTCATAAACTCCGCCGAGGCGCCGCAGTTGTGGTATATCACCGCAAAGCTTTCCGATTTCACCGCGTCGGTTATCTCCTTCACGTAGCCGTGCGAAAAATCGTCGGCAAGAGAGGGTGATAAAACTCCCGCAAGCGGCTCCGCGATAACAACGCCGTCGGCACCCGCCGCCTTGAAGGCGTTTGCATAAGCAATAAGAAACGCCGTTGCCTTTTTTAACACCTTTTCTACCTTTTTGGGCTCGTCATAGCAGTCAAACATAGCGTTATCGACGCCGATTATTCTTCCCGTAAGCGAAAACGGACCTATCATTCCCGCAAAAACGGGACGGTCTGTGATAAGCGCCTTTGCCTTTTTAACGGCGTCAACGTAAATTCCCGTGCGTGCCGTGCCTACCGTGGGAATTTCAAGCCCGTCGGCGTCTGCCTCGGTGGCAACGGCTCCCCTTAAAACGGTTGGGACCTCGTCGTCGGAAAAAGCTATTTCACAGCCAAAGGCCTCTGCCTCAACCGAGAGGTCCATCATCGAAACCGACGCGAGCGAATCGACCCTGTCGGCAACCGCCTTCATTCCGCGCGCCTGAAGCTCTGCACTTTGGGTCATCTCCGAAACCGACGCGCCGATAAGCGAAACCGACGGAAACGAGAGTATCGGCATTGGCTTTTTTACCTCACTGCCGATTGTATTTTTAAAAAATTCGATTATCTTCATAATGAAAACCTGCCTTTTTTCGCATCTTTTAAAGCGAAAACCTTTGGATTATTTAATATAGCCCATTTTAACTACTTTATATTCTTTGTCATCTTTTCCGTAAAAGCCGTGGTGAAGATCAAAGCCTTCCTCGTGCCAGACGAAATAATAAGCGTCATCCGTAAAGGGCAGAAAGCCGTCGTCGGTAGAGTAAACGCCCACCCTTTGCATAGTGCAAAACGAGGTCTTTTCATAAATATAACCGCCGCCGTAAAGGAGCATCGATTCCTCGCGCACAACTATTATATGTGCATTATCGTCGGATGTAAATTCAAAGTATCTGCCGCTTGGAGAAAACAAAACAACGGAAAACGAAACCAAAGAAAAAGCAAATATAGCTACAACCGCAATAAAAACGATAAATCCCTTTAAAAGCTTAAGCTTTGCGCTCTTAAACGCCCAGACGGCAAGCCCTGCCAAAAGAAGCAAGACGCCCGAAATTCCAAAAAACAGTAAAAGCTCCGCGGTGCCTATTCCGAATAAAAGCAAATATACGTTAAGCTTTTTTAAGACTTCTACCAAGGCAAGCAGCAGGAAAAGCGCCCCCGCAATAATAAGAGTTACTTTTGAAAATTTAGGCAAGCTGTTTTTCTTCATATTAAAAAACCTCCTTAATTTTTCGCTTGTAAAACCCTTTTTACAGTTATATTATACCACAGCGCAAAAGGGGTTTTCTATAACTTTTTGCTTATTTTTGTAAAAATCGTATTGAATTTAAGCTCTGCCGTTTTCCGCTTTGCTATAAATAACAGGGCTTCTCGTTAGTCTCATTATAGCACGTCTTTTTGTGTTTGTCAATCCTTTTTTATTGAAAAACAATAATTTGCGCAACCCGCACAAAAAGCGAAGGGATAAAAAAAGGCGGCGCGAAGGGCACCGACTATAGAGCAGAAAACTCTGCAAACATAAAAAGGATAGGTTTAGAAAAAGAAAAGCTCCCGCTCAAAAGAGCGGGAGCGATTTATTACGCCATGGGGTTACCTGTGGTTGCGTTCATAATGCTGTCGAATGCAATGCCGGTGCTGTTTGTAAAGGCGTTTCTTATCTCGGTTGAGGACTGGAATTTATAGAAGGTATCTCCTCTGAATACGATATTGGAGCAGCCCGTACCCGCAGCCTCAATGCAAGCCGCGATATCACCGGAGTGATACTGCTTGTGAGAGTTAAACTCAAAGGTGACGTTCTTTGCGTTGGTGAGATATGCCTCGTATTTCTCGTTTCCTACAAACTGGTTGCCGTGAATAAGAATTCCGTTACCTGCTGTCTCGGCTGCTGCGGGAGAGTTCAGTATCTGAATTCCGTAGGGATGGTTGGTAATGGTGCAGAACTCAATAGATCCCTTATAGCTGTTAGTGATATACATACCCGTTCTGTTTGTAACCTTACCGACCTCTCCGCTGTTGGTATAAGACATACCCGCGTTGGATGCACACCAGAGATTCTTTATTGAGAAATCCGAGCAATTATTCATATATATTGCATAGAGGTTTTCTCCGTACGGGAAAGTGGAGCCCGACTTTCTGTTATATCCAAGGTCAAAGCCGAGAGCGTTTAAGCGAATATTCGTGCAGCCGTTAAGGGTCATATCGGTTCCGAATCCCCAAACCGACGAGCTGTTGATAAGATTGATGTTGCTGCAGTTGTCGGCAATGATAAAGCTCTTGTTGGTGGTGGAAAGCGAAGCGCTGAAGTTGATGTTTGAGCAGTTTGTAAAGGTAAATACTTCAAGGTTTGCCGTTGCATAAAAGAACTCGACGTCAATACTGTTTGAATTATTGACAACTACCGCCTTTTTAAAGCCGTAAAGCAATACCGACGATATTTTGAGAGAGCCGCCGTCAAGGCTGATGAATGTTGAGTACATCGGATGGCCTACTTCGGCTATCTTCATATCGTAAAAGCCGACCTCGGTGCCGTTTGCGGTGAAATAGCTTACACCGGACTGTCCCGTTACGACCTCGGTGCGGGTCTTTCCGCTTCCTATAAGATCGACTTTTCCGTTTGCGGGAAGAGTAACGGCGCTTGCAAAATCATATCTTCCTACACCGAAATATACCTTCGTTGCGACGTTGACCGCAGCCTGAACGCCGGCCGCATCGCAGGCGTTATCGTTTGCAGCTGCGCCGAACCACTCGGCTCTTACCGCAAAAACGATCTCAGCAGAAGGATTTTTCGAGTTCTCAACAACCGCAATGTTATTAACGGCGCCTGCGAAGATCCTGTTCATTCCGGCGATTATCTTTGCTCCGTTTTCAAAATAGAGATATGCGCTGTCGCCCAAAATTATCTTGCCCTCTCCTCTGAATTCGAGGATAACGTTTGCGGGAATTACTATCGACTCCTCGATCTTGATCTCGGAGGAAATAACGAATACGCCGGTGGCGTAAGTGGCGGCAAGGTCGATACCCTGTCTTAAAAGAGCACTGTCATCGGTGATGCCGTTGCCTGCCGTGTAAAGGGATTTATCGGTTATAACGGTAGCTTCCTCGGGAGTAACGGCGGGAATCTCAAAGGGAGCCGCCGAAAGAAGAGGCATAGAAGCCGCAACGTTATTAAAAAGCGATATTGCTTCGCTGCTGCCATTCATAAGCTCAATGCCGTTTACGGCTTTTTTCTGCGCGCCGCAGCCCGCAAATGCAAGAAGGACCAAAACTGCCGAAATTATTAAAGAAATTACTTTATATATTTTTTTCATTGTAATAATCCTCCTTAACCGTTAACGCCGAAGGTATTTGCTCCGACAAGTCCCGACAGGATCTGACCGTCATTGGCAAGCAGTGCGTCGGAGCCGGTGCCGTTGAAGCTGTTTCTGCAAACCATCGTGCCGTTGTTTGAGGAGCCTATCAAGCCTCTGCCGCATTCTCTTATGGCGTTACCTATGATCTTTGCATCGTTAAGACTTCTGAGCTCTATAGCAGCGGTTACGGCGCCTCTTATAACGTTGTTGTAAACGTAAGAGGCCGAACGCGCCGCGGCAGTATTTCTGGTAAGAGCAATACCGGTTGCAAAGCCCGTGACCTGATTGTTGGTTACCGTTTCTCTGCCGGTAGAGGTCTCCAGGAATATGCCGCAGGTGCCGCTACCCGTGATAACGTTGTTATCGATTCTCGAATCGTAGCAGTTTACGAAGTGAATTCCGTAGCCCGATACCGAGTTGAATTTGCAGTTAATAACAAAGGTCGTCTGGTTCCTTGTAATGTGAACGCTTGCCTGAGTCATTCTTACGGTTTCGCAATCGGTTATCTGGATACCGTTTGCAACACCGTTTGTTTCGGGCTGGTCGTTATAGACGAAATATCCCGAGTCGTATGCCTTACAGTTTCTCATATAAAGGAACATAGAATACTGGCCGACGTCTATGCAGGTGCCTACGTTATTGAAGATAAGTCCTTCTGAAACGCAACCGCCCGAATATTCGTAGAAGATACCCTTATTAAGATCCTTGAATTCGCAGTTGAAAACGTCGAAACGGCTGTAGGCGTTGTGCTTGCCGTAGTAGGCAAGGGCGGTGTTAGCCGAGCGTGCCGCGCCCTCGAATTTTACGTTTTCAACGTGTCCGCAATAGCCTGCGCCCGAAGGATCGGAAACGGTAAAGGCTGTAATGCCTGCCGCAATCCTTACGGTTGCCGTCTTATCCTTTGATTCGCCCATAAGAGTAAACCAGTAAGGAACTGTTACGGCAGAATCAATATTATAGGTGCCTGCGGAGAGCAAAACGGGAACTCCGAAATGAGCGGCTACGTTAAATGCGCTTGCATCGTTTACGTTATCGTTTACCTTTGCGCCGAACCACTCGGGTCTTACGTATGCCATTTTTGTAAAGTTTCCGCCGTAGGCGGTGGGATTCAAATAAAGAACGCACTGATCGCCTTCCGTGATGATGTTCTTACAGTTGAAAACGGGGGTTGTGCCGTAGAGGCAATAGAGCGAGGAGCTCTCGTCAAACATAAGGGTTACGTTTGCGGGGAATGTTACCGCGCCGTTCAAGCCGTAGTAGCCGTTTTTGAAACAGAAAACGTATTCCTTGGTGGAATCAAGCGAATTGATGAGGCTGTTAAGCGCGGTTACGTTGGAAGCCGCAGAGCTTGATGCAGCCGCAGCAGTCGCGGCAGGAGTAAGAACCGTTGACATATCGATATAGTTATCGCCCTGAAGCTGATCAACACTGCCCTTTATCTCCTCGGGCTTGATCTCCTCTTTGGAAAGGCGCTTGACGTAGCTTACGCTTCTCGAAAGAGAGTTGGTGTAAACGGTGGTGCCGTCCTCGTAGGTTATATAGCCTACAACGGTGAAGTTTCTCGAAAGCTTGTCGGCAGGAATGCCGATAAGAACTGCGGTAAACTGAACGTATTCGGGTGTTACCGAGTGGTATTTTTCACAAACGATCCTTGTGTAGGAAACACCCTGAGGTCTTGCGGCGCTTACTATTTTTCCGCTTTGGGTGATCTTAAGATCCTCGGGTCTGTCGATAAGGTCGGCGGGAATGATAAGAGCGCCGTACTCAACGATTTTGGAGTTATTTGCGTTTTTCTTTCTTGCAACCTCAACGAGGAAGCGAAGTCCCTGTGCGGTTGTTTCCGAGGATTTACGGAAGGAGGCGCCGACAACGTAGCCTGCACGGGCGCCGGTATCGGATTCCTCGGTGAAGGAAACGGCGTTTACACCGTTTATCTTCGAAACGGTTGCCTTCGAGCCTGCCGCCTCGGTGCTCATTCCTGCGAAGGTGAGGTATGCCTGACCGTTTATGTCAACGACGCTTGAAAGGTCAAGCTCGACCTCTGCACCGCCGTAGGTAACGGCGATATTGTTTATCTTAACGGTGTATTTGCCGTTATCATTCTTAATGAATTTAATCTCGCAGGTGGAGTTTTCCAAAATTTTGTTATCAAGCAAAAGCTCGGAAATACCTGCGGTAACCGCATCGAGATAATGGCTCGTGCCTCTGAAGGTGAATGCCAAAGCGGAGGACATATTTACGTTGGGGCCGTGGTTTCCGCCAATAACGTTTGCCGCAAATGCGGTGGGCTTATCCTTTGAAAGGAAGATACCGAAATAGCTTACGTTTTCAATAGCCGCCTTTGAAGCTCTGAAGCTTACGGTAAGGCCGTTAACGGTTACCTTTGAGGCTATAACGCTTCCCGCCATGGGAGTGGTTCCCTTCGAGAAATCGAAGGAGAGGTTTTTGCCGTCGTTGGTAACTACGCCCTGATTGTTGGTATTTGAAGGAGTAAGGGTGGTAACGTCGATCTGCTTTTCAAAGCCGTCAAACTGAGAAACCGCAACGCCGTTTACTTTTTTAACCGTCATATCGTAGGTCCTGTCGTTTCCGTAGGAGTCAGCTGCATAGGACAGATATGTCTTTCCGCCTGCAAATACCGCGGCGGCGCCCGTCATGGTGTTAAGAAGAGTTTTCGAGCCACCCGCTTTGGTGTAGTAAACCAAAACGTTATTGCCCGAAAGCTCAAACGAGAAGGTGACCTCCTCGCCGGGGGTGAAGGTCACGCCCGAAACGGGAGCCTTGTTCGAGGTGGAAACGCCGTTAACCGTGGGATAAACGACTATCTTGCCCTCGGTCTTGCTCATAAAGAACTTGAGGGAAATACCGTTATCGTAAAAAACCTTTGATGCGTAGCCGTGGCCCGAAAGAACGGATTTATCAGCCGAAAGGTTGATGCTGTGACCGTAAACGGGAGCGTGGCCGTAGCCGCTGTCGGTGCAAGACTCGTTGAGGCCGCCCGTTGCAGTGGCTGTATCCTTTACCATATCTCCTATAACTACCGTGGTGGTTACGGAGTTTGCCGAAGTAAACGGTATCTGCTTCGAGGTGGAAATTGCCATACCCGAATAGACGTCGGAGCGAATAAGGAAGCTTCCGTCGGCGGCAATACCGTAATCGGTATGCACGAAAGGTCTGGCCGAAAGCCCCTGCGCGGCGCATATTCCCTTAACGTCGGACATGGGCTGAAACTCCCAGCCTGAGGGCAGTGTGTCTGCCGCCACGGCGGGAACCGCGATAACTGCCGAAGCGGTGATTACAAGCGCTACGGCAATCAGAACGGATAATGCTCGTTTGATTGAATTCATAAAAGAATCCTCCCAGTATAAAGTACTAATATGATTATTATATATTATTTAGAATAAAAAGTCAAGGTAAATTACCTATTTTATCGCTTTTGAAACGGCTGTTTTCTCCCCTCTCTTGACCTTCTTTAAAACTTTTTAAAAAATTTCAAAAAACCTCTTGACAAAAAAAGAAAAAGGCTGTATAATTATCTCAAAAGTGATAATGATTATCACTTTTCAAGGAAAGGTGATGATGAGTGAATTATTCATACCAGCGAGAAACAGTTTTGACCGATCTCAAATCCAGATGCGACCACCCCACTGCGGCTGAGGTTTACGAAACGGTGAGGAGAAAAATTCCAAACATCTCACTTGCAACCGTTTACAGAAATCTTACAGCGCTTTGCAAAAACGGCGACGTTATAAGCTTCTACATAAACGGTACCGAGCATTTTGACGGAAATGTAAGCTCTCACATTCACTTCACCTGCGAGGATTGCGGCAGAATTTACGACGTTTTTTCAAGTCTTGATTCCCACGCTCTTTCAATGGTTGAAGCGAGCCTGCCCGACGTTCACGTTAAACGAATAAACGTGCTTATTTCGGGTCTTTGCGAAAGCTGTAAATTAAAAACCAATTAAAAAACAAATAAAACAAATTATTTTATTAACTGAAAGGAAAATGATTATTATGGCAAAATTTGTATGCAAAATCTGCGGATACGTTCACGAGGGAGATGCAGCACCCGAAAAGTGCCCCATCTGCAAGGCTCCTGCCAGCAAGTTTGAAAAGCAGGAAGGCGAAAAGGT
>JAZQKU010000092.1:0-8789 GCA_045542315.1 Eubacteriales bacterium
CATAACTGTTCAACAGCAGAAAAAGGGCGGACGAATCAAGTACGCTCTAACGAAAATATTTATTCCGTATGATGTCATTAAGTTCCATTACCCTATCCTGCAAAAGCACAAATGGCTAACCCCTTTCATGGAGGTTCGCAGATGGTTCAAATTGATCTTCTGCGGTCAGGCAAAGCGCACAATAAATGAGTTAAAGTATAATCAGACAATATCAGCAGATAAAGCCGATGTCACAAAGAATTTCTTGGAGAACATAGGATTGTAAGTAAAAATAGCATATGCTCCCCGGCTATACCCATAACATAATAAATCTTTCGGAAACAGAAAACCTTGTAACGGTAATGTGGGCAAACGAGCAGTTTGATCCTGCATATCCCGATACGTTTTTTGAACCGGTTGAATAAATTGAAAAAAAGAATTATTGAGCTTGGTGTGAATGTTGGCAGAATACGGTTTGATTTGAGAGAAAATTTATATTGCAGTAATAAAAATGTTTGCCTGAATTTTAATTGAATCCGTAAGCATATTGGCAATGTAATTCTCAGACAGAGAGAAACAACTGCGCGAGCGCGAGAAATCACATCTATAACAAACACCCCCACCGTTTCGGTGGGGGTTGTAGATTTTTACCTGTTATTCAATTACAGTAACGGCAACGCCGTCGGGAATGACGGTGAAGCTTGCGTTTTCGCCCGCAATCTCCTTTGCCTTTGAAACGGCCTCGTTTATATCCTTTGCATAAACCATTCTGAGGCTTTCAACAAGCTCCTTCGGAGCGTCGGAAACAAATATGACGGTTGCCTTTAAGAGAATTCGAACGAAGATCTGCGCTTGCCACTGGTCTGCGGGAGTTTCGCTTGCGGGACATGCGGCAAATGCCGCGGCAAGCTCGGAATTGGAAAGTGCGCTCTTGAAGAAGTTGCAGAATCCCTCTCCGCCGTGACCGTCGTTGCATTTTGCAACCATTATGATAACGCCGCCCTTTTTGACGGTTGCCTCTGCGGCGGTCATACCCTTGACAGCCTGATAAATGTTCTGGTCAAGAGGGTAACCTCCGTTTGTGGAAACTGCAATATCGGCGGGGATCGCCTTTTCCATACAAAGAGATTTAACGAATTCACAGCCCTTGCGGTGCGCCTTGATAAGGTCGCCTGCGAAGGCGTTGATTATCTTTTTCTCACCGTTTATAACGACGTTCAGAATAAATTTAAGCTTTGCGGTCTTTGCGGCGTATTCCATATCGATATTTATCGGGTTGCCGTCAAGAAGACCGGTGCGGGCATTTTTGCTCTCGATGAATTTGCCGCAGTGGTTTGCGTGAACGGTAACCTTTGAGGCGATGCCGGGGAGAACGCTCTTTCTGCCGCCCGAAAAGCCCGCGAAGAAGTGAGGCTCGATAAAGCCCTCGGAAACCAGAAGGTCCGCCTCTGCCGCAAGCTTGTTTATAATAAGCTCACCGCCCGAGGGGAGAGTGCCGAGCTTTACAAGCATCGACTCGTCGGCGCAGTCGTGAACGTATATCTTCTCGTTTTTAACTATATCCTCGCCGAATTTCGCCACAAGCTCTGCTTCGGTGGTGCCTCTGTGGCAACCCGTTGCAATGAGAATGGTTATATCTGCATCGGGGTTTCCTTTTCTTATTTCGGAGAGCATGGGGGGAATGAGGAATTTACTGGGGACGGGACGGGTGTGGTCGCTTGCGATTATAACGACCTTATTTTTGCCCTTTGCAAGCTCCGAAAGGGGAGCGGAATCTATGGGATTGGCAAGTGCGTCAAGCACGAGCTGCTGCTCTGATGCGGTAGGAACGTAGCTTTCTATTCCCGAATGCAAAACGCCCTGCACCTTTTCTTCGGGAAGCTCTAACGAGATATGCTCCTTGCCGTAAGGAAGACTGAATTTCATAAATATCACCTTTATTAGTTTTATAGATATATTATACAATAAACTAAGATATTTTGCAACGAAAAATTTTAAAAAACGGAAACTGAAAATTATTTTTGGTGTTTTCGCTTGACTTTGAAATGCGAATTATTTATAATAAAGGTGTTCGCGATTTTCAATCGGTGAAAGGAGAAAAAATATGAGAAAAATAATTTCGATCCTTCTAGCTTTTGTGCTTATTCTCGGCTGTTTCTCGGCTTGCACGGAAACAGGAATAACGCCGCAGGAATTTGATCCCGCAGCAGAGGTCTATAACGTTTTGGACCTCGGAATAAAGGGCGACGGCAAGACGGATAACACAAAAACCTTATCGAAGGTCATATCCGATAAATCCGCAAAGGGCGCAATGCTCGTCTTCCCCGCAGGTATCTATCTCATTGAGGGCGACGTAAGCTTTTCGGCAAGAGTAGGCGTTAAGCTTTTGCCCGGCGCAGTGTTCAAGCTCGGAGAGGAAGCAAACGTAAAGATGATGTCGGGCGCATTTGAGGCTCCGACAGAAAAGATATTCGAGATCGTCGGCGACGGAAGGATCACCGGCTTCGGAAACGTTATGAACGTTTATTCCGAGTGGTTCGGCGCAGTTAAAGATGACGGTGCTGACGATTCCAAGGCAATCGAATATGCTCTTCGCTTCTGCGGAAAGGTCTCCTTCCGCGACGGAAGCTACAACATTGATAATCCCGTTTATTTGAAGGACGCCTACACCAGCGCAGGCTACGATATGCTCGGAATGGGCAAGGAAAAATCCAAGATAATAATCGGCAACGGCATTATTGCGATAGACGGTCACAGCAACGGCGCCTCGATAGGCAACTCCGCATTTAATGCAAACGGTCTTAGCTTTTATGAGAAGAATAACCGAAAGACTTCTATGGCGATCAAGATAAATTCGGGTTGGGTATCCACCGAAAACTGTCATTTCGAAGGCTTAAAGGGCGGCGTGTGGTATGACCGCGGCGGCTTCTGCCAGTTTACCGATAACACCGCAAAAAATACCGATATAGTTTTCGAGATCTCGGAAATGTCGATGTTCTCCTATTTCGTTGATAACTCCGCAGAGTCCTGCGGCACTCTTGTAAAGGCTGTCGTTTCACCCTCGGGCGGTGTATCAAACGGTATTATGATAAAATACTGCAAGAGCTACAACGCTTACAAAGAGGATATCTACATAACCGAAAATCAGGCTGTATTTATAGAGAGCTGTGAATTTATCGGCGGCTCGGGCGGCAAGGCCGCGGTATATTTTGAAAACCATATCGACTCGGGCGTTGATAACTGTATAATCTCTTCAAAGCCCGGCAGCGCAAGAGCAGGCGTTATGTACGTAAACCTCGCCTTCGGCTCGGTAACCGGAAATAAAATAACAAACTGCACCAGCGCCGTTTCCATTCAGCACAGAGGCGTTACCACGATAACCGACAATGAGTTTGAAAACAACGTCGGCTCCGATATCGTGCTTCGCTCCTCAAGAGAGATATTTATTGCAAGAAACAGCTTCAAGACTGTAAATTCCGCATTCCCCGTAAGAGGCGAAAAGGAAAACAATCAGATAACCGTTTCCGAAAACATCTTCGCTCATTCTTCCTACGATATAGCGGCAAACCTCGGTACGGGAAGCTCCTTCATTATTGAAGACAACGTATTTAACGGCTAAAGGAGGAAACAGAAATGATCAAAAGAATAGTTGCTTTAATTTCGGCAGTATTGCTTGTATTCACGGTATCCTCCTGCGCACCCTCGGTTGAAACGGTAAAGCTCGACAGGGAAGCTCTCTACTCGGCGCCCGCGGAAAGCGTAAACTACTTAAAGCCCGACCTCAAGGTCCTTATCGGTGACGAAGAGGGCGTTGTTGACGTAAAGGCTCACGGCGCAAAGGGCGACGGCAAGACCGACGACTCCTCCTTCGTAAAGGCGGCAATAGACGCCGCGGCGGCAAACGGCGGAATTGTCTATTTCTCCGACGGAAGCTATATTATCGGCTCAGACGTTGAGATCCCCGCAAACGTAGGCTTTGCGGTTGCAACCTCCTCCAAGATAACGGTAAACGAGGGCGTTACCCTTAAAATAAAGAGTAATGACCTTTATCTTCCCAAAAGACAAAACCTCGCAGGCGACGGAACCTTTGATTTCAGAGAGGGTGTAAACTACGTATTCCCCGAATGGTTTGCGGCTGGCGGAGTTGGCATTCAGAAGGCGATATACTCGGCAGATACCGTTTATCTTTCGAGAATCACTTATAATATTGAGGAAACGATAGTTGTTCCGCAGGAAAGAAATATAAAAATAATCGGTGTTTCAAACTACGGAACCAAGATCGACAGCTACGCAGACGTTATGTTTAAATACAGCTACGAAACCGGCAAGGCATCGAGCATTGAGTTTTCTTATATAAGAGTAACCGATTCGGCAATGGGAAGCTTCATTGAATTTTCGGGAAATCCCGAAACCAAGGAAGGATTCGTAGGCTTTAACAACATGGCCTTCTGGGGTTGCGACCACGCCGTTATCCTTGAAAATTGCAGCGGAAACTACTTCCGTGAAATATACACCATGGGAACAGGCTACCTTGCCGAATTCAACGGCGGAGTTAACGACACCGAATTTTTGCAGGTGCTTTGCTCAAGCAATAAAAAGGGTCTTATCGTTGCCGACGGCGCAAACGAGACCACCGAAAAATCGGAAAATCTCTATTTCTATTTTGCGGCTTCCGTTTGGGCGTATAACATCGACTACGATATAAAGAACTACGATAACGTTCAGTTTATAAACAGCTCGGGCGACCTCGGCGCAGGTGAGACCAACGTTGCAAGCTTGAAGCTTGAAAACGTAAACGGCTTTACCATGCTCAGAAGCTGGTGTGCTTCAAACAGCGGTATTTCTTATGCGGCAAGCGCAGGCGTTGCAAAGATAAGAATCGGTGTATGGCTTGTCAACTGCTCCGACGTAACCATAAGAGGAAACTCTATCCAGAATCACGATATTGCTTTCAAGATTGACGGCGGAAGCGGCGAAAAGCCCATCACTATAGACGGCAACGTTATTCAGGCAAGCGGCAGTGCCGACTTTGTCTTGAACGGCGCAAATAACGTTAAGATCCAAGGTAACGTTATGTACTCCACGGGTCAGCACCACGATCTCAAATACGGCGACCGTACCGGTAACTACAATCTCAAGGTTCTCGGCAGCTGCAAAAACGTTGTTTTCAAGCAGAACGTCACGAGAGGCGTTTTACGCGATGACGACGCCCTTTCAAAGAAATATAACGGCATAACCGTAGAGAAAAATCACGGCATTTAAGACCCAAAATCCCGACCTCAGGTCGGGATTTTTCGTTTTAAGTGAAAATTGCGAAAAAATGTGTTTTTTACTTGCAAAATAGATTTATTTATGCTATCATTTATTAGCATATATTTAATTCTATATGTAGTTTGCAAATAATACGGAGGCAAATTATGAAAATGAAAAAGATCATCGCGCTTTGCTTGTGCGTTATGCTCTTTGCAGGCGTTTTCGCGGGCTGTACCCCGAAGGTCGCAACTGCAGAGGAGGTCTATAACGTATTGGAGCACGGCGTAAAGGCAAACGGCAAGACCGACGTTTCCACCGTTCTTTACGACCTTGTTGAAGAGGTGGCAAAAAAAGGCGGAACCCTCGTGTTCCCCAAGGGCACCTACTATCTTAAGGCGGATTCAATAAACTTCCCCGTGAAGGTAGGCGTCGTAATGCTTGACGGCGCAAAATTCAAGATCCACGAGGATAGCGCAATCAAGATCCAGTCCGGCAGCTTCACCGCTCCCAAGGCACAGATATTTGAGGGCGAGGGCGAGGTAACCGGCTTTATCAACACCGCAAACGTTTATCCCGAGTGGTTCGGCGCAAAGGTAAACGACGGCAAGGACGATTCGGCCGCTATTGAAAAGGCACTCCGTTCAAACGGAAAGCTCACCTTCCTTGAGGGCGAATACAACGTTGATAAATCGGTAATGCTCAAGGGAATCCCCAACAATATTGTTGATATCTACGGCCAGGGCGCAGATAAGACGAAGGTAACCTTCGCAAACGATATTATCGGCTTCGACGGCCATTCCGACGGCATGACCGTTTCGATATTCAACGCTCACGGCATAGAATTTGCCGAGAAGGATAACAAGAAGACCACCACCGCGATCAAGCTCGGCCGTCCCTGGATGAGCGCAAGAAATTGCCATTTCGAGGGCGTTAAGATCGGCACATGGTTCGACTATGCGGGCTTCTGCCAGTTTGAGGATAACACCGCAAACGATTGCGAGGTCGTTTACGAGATCTCCGAATACTCAATGTTCCTTTACTTCAACAGATGCTTTGCAGAAAAATGCGGCACTCTCGTAAAGGCAGTAGTAGGCCCCTCCGGCGGCGTTTCAAACGGTATTCTTATTCAGAACTGCAAGAGCACCGATGCTTACGCAGAGGATATCTATATTACCGAAAATCAGGCAGTATGGATAGCAAACTGCGAGTTTATCGGCGGAACCGGCGGCTTGGCATCGATCTATTTCAAAGCTCACATAGATTCGGGTGTTGAAAACTGTATCATCTCCTCGAAGAAGGGCGCTGACAGAGCGGGTATTTACTACGATACCGTTCACTACAGCTCAATTCAGGAGAACGTCATCTCCGATTGCTCCGAGGCTATCCACGTAAGAGGCGGCGGCGCACTCACCGTGACCGATAACGTCCTTTCGGGAAGCTCGAAGAGCGATATTACCGTTCGTGCACAGTATAACACCTTTATTGCAAGAAATCAGCTCAAATCTTCACTTGCTGCTCCCATTGTCGGAGAAAAGAATAACAGAAAGATAACGGTAGTAGATAATATGTTCGGCAGCGCCGAATACGATATCATTGCAAAGTTCCCCGGCGCAAGAGACGTGATCGCTAAAGACAACCTCTTTGGCTACAGCTTTAACTAAAGGAGGATGAGTTAAATGTTTAAGAAAATAATTTCAATTTCACTTGCTTTGATGCTCGTCCTCGGACTTGCATCCTGCGGCTCCGAAATGAGAATTGAGGGCGTGCAGAGCCAGTTCTATTCGGAACCCCAGATTATAGACAATCATCTTTCATTCCCCGATGTCAAGGTTATCGTTGGAAATGAAGCAAACCTTTTTGACGTAAAGGCCTACGGCGCCAAGGGCGACGGCAAGACCGACGATACCGCTTCTGTAAATGCGGCAATCGAGGCTGCGGCTGCTGCGGGCGGCATTCTCTATTTCTCAAACGGCAAGTACCTTGTGGAAAGCTTTACCGTTCCCGCAAACGTTGCATTCGCTGTTGCGACCTCCTCCACCGTTTCGGTAAAGAAGGACGCAGTGGTAACTGTCAACAGCACCGACCTCTATATTCCTAAAAAGGCTGTTTTGGTAGGCGAAGGAAACTTTGACTTCACCGACGGCGTAAACTACGCTTATCCCGAATGGTTCGGAGCAGGCGGCGCTGGAATCCAGAAGGCGATAAACGCTGCCGATAAGGTTTACCTTATGAGAAGCACCTATACCATAACCGAGACCGTTATCATTCCTCAGGAAAGAGATATTGAGCTTATCGGCTCCTCCAACACCGCTACGATACTCACCATGGAGGTTTACGGCAAAGACGGAGCTTATGCATTTGCATACGAATATCAGAGCGGCAAGGCATCTTCCTTCTCCATCTCCTATGCAAGAATTCTCGACTCTGCGGGTGCAAGCCTCGTTAAATTCTACGGCAACCCCGCAAACAACGAGGGCAAGCTCACTCTTCGCGTTATGAGAATCGAAGGCGGCACTACCATCTCGGTTGTAAAGAATTCCACCGGCACCCTCTATGAGGAGATAAGAACCGGCGGCGTTAAGCTCCTTGCAAAATTCGAGGGCGGCGTTAATAACGCGACCTTCAATAAGGTTCTTTGCGCAGGCAATAGTCAGGGTATGCTTGAGGCAGACGGCGCAATAAACGGCGAGGGTGTTTCCAAAAACATTTATTTCCACCACGCAAGCTCGGTTTCCGCAAAGGGAATAGACTTTGACATTGCAAACTATGAGGACATAACCTTTATGCACAGCTCGGGTGACCTCGGTGCAGGCGGCACAAACGAGGCGTCTCTCAGAATGACAAACGTTAAAAACTACGAGCTCAACCGTTGCTGGTGGGCTTCGAATGCAGGCCTTTCTTATTCCGCTGCGGCAGGCATTGCAAGGATAAGAGTCGGCATCGACCTTATCAACTGCGAAAACGGCGTTATCAAGGGCTGCTCTATCGTTAACCAGTGGATCGGCGTTAAGATGACGGGCGGCAAGGGTCTTACCGTTGAGGGCAACACCTTCCAGGCCTGCGGTCACGCTGAAATGACCTATGACGGCGCAAAGGACGTATTGATCCAGGGCAACTCGTTCATGGCGGCAGGCCAGTTCGGTCAGATGAGCGAAGCGGTTAAGGATCTTGACGGAAACTACGTAATGGAAGCGCTTTCCGCAAACGAAAACATCGTTTTCAAATATAACGTTCTTAACGGCTTTAACCGTGCGGACGATGCCGCAAAGGGCGGAGCACACGGAATAACCGTTGTTGACAATCACGGCTAAACAAAATAAAAGAATCTCACTCTTGCCCAACTTCTCATAAGGAAGTTGGACAGTTTTATTCGCCTCTGGCGAGTGATATTGCTTCGCAGTGATATTCGGCTCACGCCGAGTGGTATTTGCTTTGCAAGTTAAGGGGCGAATAAAATATCACTGAAGCCGCAAGGCTTCAATATCACTATTGCTTTCTCTGCCGATTTGTGATATAATATAATCAGGATTATAGGGGTATGGCCTTTGCCCGAAGGC
>JAZQKU010000093.1:0-22561 GCA_045542315.1 Eubacteriales bacterium
TATGCCAACCGGGACGGCCTTCGCCCCAGGGAGATGTCCAATGAGGCTCGCCGGGCTTTGCGGCCTTCCACAAAGCAAAATCAACGGCGCTTTCCTTTTGCTCGTTAACGTCGATTCTGGCGCCCTCTTCAAGGTCGGAAAGCGGCTGATGTGAAAGCTTGCCGTATTCGTCAAAACGGTGGGTTCTGAAATAAACGTCGCCGTTTGATTCGTATGCATAACCCTTATCGATAAGAGTCTTTACAAGATCGATTATTTCGGGAATATTCTCCGTTGCCTTGGGGTGAACTGTCGCTTCTCTTATACCGAGCCCTGCGGCGTCTGTTTTGTATTCCGCAATAAACTTTTCGGCAATTTCCTTAACGGTAACGCCTTCCTCGTTTGCTTTTTTGATCATTTTATCGTCGATATCGGTGAAGTTCTGAACGAATGTTACCTCATAACCGATATACTCAAAAAATCTTCTCATCGCATCGAAGATGATGAGCGGACGGGAATTTCCGAGATGAAAGAAGTTATAAACGGTGGGACCGCAACAGTACATTTTGATTTTTTTGTCTTCAATAGGTATAAATTCTTCTTTTTTGTTAGTGAGTGTATTAAAAAGCTTCATAATATCGGTCCTTTCGTCTATAACCGTAAAATTAGTTGTTTTCTTTTGCTTTAAGCTCTTTTTCAAGCTGATCGATTCTGAAATTCAGCTTGCAGAGCTCTTGTGAAACGGGGTCGGGAATATGGATCTGGTCAAGCTGGTTGACCTTGACACCGTCCCTGACGACAACACGCGCAGGCACGCCTACGGCGGTTGAATTTGCGGGAACGTTTGAAAGCACAACCGCGCCCGAGGCGATCTTCGCATTGTCGCCTATAATAAGGGGACCGAGTACCTTTGCGCCCGAGCCGACCATAACGTTGTTTCCGAGGGTGGGGTGACGCTTGCCCTTATCCTTACCGGTACCGCCGAGGGTAACCCCCTGATAGATAAGGCAGTTATCTCCCATCTCAACGGTCTCACCTATAACAACGCCGGTGCCGTGGTCGATAAACAATCCCTTTCCGATAGTTGCGCCGGGGTGTATTTCAATGCCGGTCCTTCTTCTTGCTCTCTCCGATATCCATCTTGCAAGGAAATAATGCTTTTTTAAATAAAGCTTATGAGCAAGTCGGTAGCTTCTTATAGCCTTGAAGCCCGAATACAGAAAATATATTTCAATAGAAGAACGGGCGGCAGGATCCTTTTCTTTAATTAATGCAATTTCTTCTCTTAATTCTTTTAATTTCATTGTTTGCTTTCAAGCTCCTTCAGCTTTGAAATATACATTTTCAGATATGGGAAAAGTGAAATGAGAGTTATAACTCCCGCAAGGCAAATGAGCAAGAAGATCACAGTGTTTAAATTAAACAGTGATGCAAAGAAGGAAAGTGCAACAGTTACCGATTGAATACAGGTCTTTACCTTGCCCCATATCGAAGCGCCGATAACCGCGCCTTTTTTAGCGGTGTATTTTCGAAGAAGTGAAACTGTGATTTCACGCGCCAAAATAACGGAAAGCGGTATAAGATACCAAAAAGCAAGAGAACCCACAAAGAAATCTCTTACCATAAAGGCAAACATAGAACCTATAATGAGAATCTTATCTGCAAAGGGATCAAGAATCTTTCCCTTATCCGATATCAAATTGTGTTTTCTTGCATAGTGGCCGTCAAGAGCGTCGGTAAGCATTGCAAGCCCGAAAAATGCGCCCGACAAAACTATAAACGCTATTTTCAAGGCACCGTCAAACACAACGGAAAGAAGCAAAAACAAAACAACGAACGGTGTTGCCGCTATTCTTAAATAACATAAAAAATTAGGTATATCCTCTTTTTTAATCATTATATATCCCTTCAAATCGCACTGCCGAAAAGGTCGGAGCCTTCGGCATCTTCAATGAGAATATCAATAAATTCACCGATGTTTACCGTTTTATCGGAGGTGAAGAATATTCTTCCGTCAACGTCAGGTGCCTCGTAGCGGGTTCTTCCGAAGAAGACCTCTGCATATTTATCAAAGCCCTCAGCCAAAACGGTTACGGTCTTACCAATAAGAGCCCTTGACTTTTCGTCGGCAATAAACTCTTGCTCGGTTCTTATAATGTCGGCTCTTCTGTTCTTTTCCTTCTCGGAAACCTGAGAGGGAAGAGAATATGCAATGGTGTTTTCCTCACGTGAATAAGGGAAAACTCCCAAACGGTCAAACTTAACTGTCTTAATGAAATCAACCATCTCATTAAACTGTGCTCTCGTTTCACCGGGATATCCGGCAATAAGAGTAGTTCTGATAACTGCGTCGGGAAGCTTTGCGCGAATCTTTGCAATAAGCGCTTCAAGCATCTCCTTATCGCCCTTTCTTCTCATCGATTTGAGAATTTCGGCGTTGCAATGCTGTATCGGAATATCAAAGTAATTAACGAGATTTTCGTGCTTTTCATAAACGTCAAGAAGCTCGTCGGTTATTCTTTCGGGGTAACAGTAAAGCACTCTTACCCACTTAAGACCTTCAATCTTGCAAACCTTATCCAAAAGCTCGGGAAGCATAGCCTTTTTGTAAAGATCAACACCGTATGAGGTAGTATCCTGTGATATCAAGGTTAATTCCTTTACACCATTTGCTGCAAGCAACCGTGCCTCGTCAACAATGCTTTCAACAGTTCTGCTTCTGAGACCGCCCCTTATTGCGGGAATTGCGCAGTAGCTGCAACCGTTTGAGCAGCCCTCCGATATTTTTATGTAAGCCGTGTAGAAAGGAGTGGTGATTTCTCTTTTACAGTTGATATCATGCTCTCTGACGGGGAGAAAAGAGGTGTATTTTTCGCCTCTCATAACTGCGTCGCAAGCTTCAACGACCTTTAAATAGCTTCCGGTACCGATAAAAGCATCGACCTCGGGAAGCTCGCTTTCTATTTCGTTTTTATAACGCTCCGAAAGGCAACCCGCAACAACGATATGACCAACCTTGCCTTCCTTTTTAAGCAGGGTCATTTCAAAGATATCTTCGATTGCTTCTTCCTTTGCGGCTTGAATGAATCCACAGGTGTTAATAAGCACGATGTCAGCAACGTCCGCATGTGGAGATATTACGTAGCCTGCCTCCTTTAATGCGGCAAGCATCATTTCGGTATCAACTAAATTTTTAGCGCATCCGAGCGAAATAGGAAAAACTTTAGCCATTTTCAGTCCTCAAAATCAAAATTGTCTGTGTATTTTTTTAACTTTTCTTTAATTTCGGAATAATCGTAACCGAGTCTTGCAAGCTTTGCGATAAGCTTATTCCTCGATTTCAAATCGTTAAGATCGTAATGGGAAGCAACCTGCGAGATAAGCTCGCTCAAAACGTCGGGCCCTTCAAAATCGGCAAAATAACGGTCGCAGACCTCGTTTGCAATATCCTTCGGAACACCTTTTTCATAAAAAAACTGCATAACTCTGTTTTTTCCGAAGCCTTTGGTTTCGTGAAGCACCGAAACGGCGTTTTCCGCGAAGCGATAATCGTTAAGATAGTCGTTTTTAACGAGATAATCTACGGTTTCTTCGGTAACCTCTCGCAAAACACCTTTTTCAGTAAGCTTTTTTCGCATAGCTGAAACGGTAACCGCACCGCGTGAAAGGGTATCGAACGCTTTGATCTTTGCAAATTTTTTATTGTCCTTTAACAGAATTTCATCTAAAACCGACGCATTAAACTCGTTTTCGGGAAAGAGTGAATATTCGTAAATAAATTCCTCGTAAACCGTAAAAGAATATTCTCCGTCGATATAAACGTTAACTCTGCCGTCGCGCTTTGTAGGCTTTAACTCGGTGATCTTCATCAGTTAAAATCGTCCGCAATGATGTCAATGGAGCCGTCGTCATCGTCCTTTGCCGCGGCTTTTACCTTTGCGGGGGCCTTCGTTTCCTTTTTGGGAGCCTCAGACTTGCTATCCTTATTAAGACAAGCGTCCATTATCTTATCGGAAATTTCCTTCTGAACGTCGGGATTATTTTTCAAGAACTCCTTGGCGTTATCACGGCCCTGACCGATCTTAACACCGTTATAAGAGAACCATGAACCGCTTTTTTCAACGATACCGAGCTTTGCGCCGATATCTACAAGCTCGCCGACTCTCGAAATACCTGTGCCGTACATAATATCGAATTCGGTATCCTTAAAGGGGGGTGCAACCTTGTTTTTAACGACCTTTGCCTTGGTTCTTGCGCCGATTGCCTCGGTGCCGTTTTTGAGAATCTCACCCTTGCGGATATCAATTCGAACGGACGCGAAATATTTGAGAGCAAGACCGCCGGTGGTAGTTTCGGGATTACCGTAAACCACACCTATCTTCTGACGGAGCTGATTTATGAAAATTGCAACGGTGTTGCCCTTTGAAATTGCGCTTGAGAGCTTGCGAAGGGCAGAGGACATAAGTCTTGCCTGTGAGCCAACAGAGGGTGCGCCGATATCGCCTTCAAATTCCTGACGGGGAACGAGAGCTGCAACCGAGTCAACGACGATAACGTCGATAGCGCCGCTTCGAACAAGGGCCTCGGTGATCTCCAACGCTTCCTCGCCGCCGCTGGGCTGTGAAACTAAAAGCGCGTCAACGTCAACGCCGAGATTCTTTGCGTAAACAGGGTCAAGAGCATGCTCTGCATCAACGAAAGCAGCAGTGCCGCCGGCCTTCTGTGCCTCTGCAATAATGTGAAGGGCAACGGTGGTCTTACCGGAAGACTCGGGACCGTAGATCTCGACGATTCTTCCTTTGGGAACGCCGCCGATACCGAGAGCAAGGTCAAGACCTATTGAGCCTGTGGGAATTGCCTCAACGTTGAGCGCTGAGCTTTCGCCGAGCACCATAACGGCGCCCTGACCGAATTTCTTTTGTATTTGTTCAATTGCTGTCTGTAATGCTTTCTGCTTTTCATCCATTTTTAAGCACATCCTTAAAATATATTTCTGAAAATTAAAACTCTGTTATTGCCCGAATAATCGTTTATAAGCTCCAAAAACTCATAGCCGTTATCGGTAAATATTTTTTTAACGCTGTTTGCCTGATTTTCGCCTATTTCAACAATAAATAAGCCGTCGGGCTTAAGCGAACCCTTTTGGACCGTTGCAAGTGCACGGTAAAAGTCCAAGCCGTCATCACCGCCGAAAAGTGCAAGTGATGGCTCGAATTTAAGCTCTGCCTGGAGTGTTTCCATTTCTGTTTTATCAAGATATGGGGGATTTGAAAGAATAACGTCGGCGGGAACGGGAGCTGTATCCTTCGTTATATCGTATTTGTAAAGTGAAACGTCTACGCCGTTTTGACGGGCATTAAGCTCTGCAAGCTTAAGCGCGTTTTCCGAAATATCAAAAAGTGACATCTTACAGCGCACGTTTTTCGAAACGGCAATTCCTATACAACCCGAACCGGTGCAAAGGTCATAGACCGTGTCACCTTTTTTGATATACCTCAAAGCCGCATCAACGAGAATTTCGGTATCCTGCCTCGGGATGAGGACGTCGCTTGAAAGGCGAAAGGGAAGAGAATAAAACTCCCAGCTTCCTATTATATATTGCAGGGGCTCGCGATTTGCGCGACGCCTGCACATATCCAAAAACTGTTCTGCCTTGGAATTATCGGTAACTTCGGATTGCTGTCCGATAGTTGTCAATTTATGACCGAACACCTCAAAAAAGAGCTCTTTTGCATCAAATTCGCTGTATTCGATTTTTGCGGCACGCAATATAGAGTAGCCTTCTTTGAAAATATCTTTTTCAGTTACCATTTTGCATCATCCGAATTTTCCGGAATTACCGCTTCCATTGATTTTATAGCTACCTCTATCTGACTCTCGTCAGGCTCTCTTGTGGTAATCTTCTGGAGCGCCTTGCCTGGTGCTGAAATTATACGGGTGAAAAGATTATCGTGCTTTCCGGCAATCTTGATAAGCTCGTAGCTTATACCCGAAACGATAGGTAAAAATGCAAGCTTACACAGAAATCTCAAAAATACATTTCCCACGGGAAAGATCGGGAGCATAAATATCGCCATGCTGATAAGCATAACTATAATCAGAAAGCTTGTTCCGCAGCGGGGGTGCTCACGGCTTTGCATCTTTACGTTTTCAACGGTTAAGGGAAGACCCGCTTCATAGCAGAAAATAGTCTTGTGCTCCGCGCCGTGATACTCGAAAACTCGCTTAATGCTCTTTGTTTGAGAAACCAATAGCATATAACCGACAAGAATCAGGATCTTTATAACTCCCTCAATAACGGAAATAAGACTTTTGTTAAGGCTTCCGCCGCAAAGCCAATTTATTCCCGCGGTAATATATGTGGGCGCAAAAATAAAGAGAAAAACGCTTAAAAGTAAGCCGAGAATGAGCGAAACGGTAAGAGCGATATCCAGAACGGAAACCCCCGTCTTTTTTGAAAACCATTTTTCAAATTTTGAGGGCTCTTCGACCTCGTCGTCAATTCCCGAAAGCTCTGCAGACCTCATTATCGTCTTGGTTCCCGTGATCATACTCGAAATAAAAATAAACGAGCCTCTTACGAAAGGGATCTTTGCTATTTTACTTTTTTTCTTCGTTTCCGAAACGGTTTCGAGAGTGATTTCTTTTGTCTGCTCGTTTCTGACGGCAAGGGCGGTCTTGTAGGGGCCCTTCATCATAACGCCCTCGATTACCGCCTGACCTCCGATAGAGGTCTTCATAACGGGGCAGCTTTCGCTGTTTTTAACTGATTTATCCATAAATTTCACCGTAATTATTCGGCAGAGATGATGTAATAATAAACGGGCTGTCCGCCGGGAATTACGTTTATCTCAACGTTTGAAAGGGAAGCGGCTTCAACTATCTTGTTTGCGTCCTCTTCCGAAACGCCTTCGCCGTAAAATACGTTGACGTAGCTTACGCTTTCGTCGATTATCTTTGAAATAACGTTTTTAAAGCATTCCTCGGTGTTGTCTGTAACGGAGGATACCTTACCTTCAACAAGTCCGAGATACTGGCCTTCCTTGATTGAGTGACCGTCAAACTCCGAATCTCTTGCGGCAAAGGTAATGCTTGCGGTTTTTACCTTGGAAGCTGCTTCGGTCATATTGGCTATGTTATCGTCCTCTTCACTTGCACCGTCGAATGCCAACATTGCTGAAATGCCCTGAGGAACGGTCTTTGTGGGTAATACGATAACGCGTCTGTCGGCTATTGAAACTACCTGCTCTGCAGCCATAATGATATTTTTATTGTTGGGAAGGACGAAAACGGTCTTTGCGGGGGTTGCCTGTACCGCGCTTAAAAGATCGTCGGTGCTGGGGTTCATAGTCTGACCGCCTTCAACAACTACGTCAACGGCAAGGTCGGCAAATAACGCCGAAAGCCCTTCACCTGCGCAAACCGAAACAAATCCGTAATCGTTAACGGGCTCTGCAAAGGGATATTTGGGTGCGGGAGCAGCATCTTCGACCTTGGGGGCGGATTTTTCGGTGTGTTGCATCTTCATATTTTCAACCTTTATGTTAATAAGGTCGCCGAATGCAATGCCTTCTTCAAGAACTTTGCCGGGATTGTTGGTGTGAACGTGAAGCTTGATGATACCCTCGTCCTCAACCAGAACTATGCTGTCGCCGATCCTCTGAAGGAAAGAGTTGAGTGCAGATGAGTCAGCCTGGGTGGTGCGGGAAATGACAAGCTCGGTGCAATAAGCGAATTTAATGTCCTCGGTGTTGAAGGTTCCGAAATCAGCCATAGCGGAAACTTCCTCGTCGGCTCCTTCATTCCTTGCAACGACCTCGCCGTTTTTAATAACGGCATAGATACCCTCGAGAATTTTAACGAATCCGTCGCCGCCTGCATCAACAACGTTTGCCTGCTTGAGAACGGGAAGCATTTTTGGGGTATCGTTAAGAGTGTTTATGGCAGCGGAAAGAATTTCCTCAATAACCTCAACGGGTGATTTCGTTGATCGTGCGCATCTCATGCCCTTTTCGGCAGCAACGCGTGCAACGGTGAGAATGGTGCCCTCGGTGGGCTTTCTTACTGCGCCGTAAGCATTTTTGACACCGGCTTCAAGACCTTTTGCAAATTCAAAGGCAGAAACGGTAGCCTTTCCCTTAAACTGACGCGAAAAGCCTCTGAACAAAAGAGAAAGAATGACGCCCGAGTTTCCTCTTGCGCCTTTGAGCATTGCCATTGCGGCAGTATCGGCCACGTTGCTTATCGGGCTGTTGCCATCGATAAGCATAAGCTCCTTTCGTGCCGCAGAGATGGTCATCGACATATTTGTACCGGTATCGCCGTCGGGAACGGGGAATACGTTTAAATTATTTACTTCTTCTTTATGGTTTTCAAGGTTATTTGCAGCTGAAATAACCATATCTCTAAAAATTTTACCGTTAATCATTTGAACACCGCCTTAGTCCTTGATGGAATCAACGAAAACGTTGATCTCTTTTACCTTGAAGCCCGTAGCGGACTCAATAGCGTATTTTGCGTTATGGGTAATGCTTTCAGAGATAGCCATAATATTTATACCGTAAGTGACCGCAATGTGAATGGCTGCAACTATTTCATCGTTTTCAACAGAAATAGAAATTCCTCTGTGATCGTTTCCGCCCTTGAAAAGCGAAACGATCGATTCGAGAGCATTGTCGCTTGAAACCATGCCTGCAATACCGTAGCTGTTGGTAACTGCGTTTGCGGCTATCGAAGCGATGACTGCGTCCGAAATAATAATATCTCCGTATGAATTTTTATACTTGAGCATAGGAAGCACCTCCGTATGTAATGTATCTATTTTACAGCATTGTATATATACAATGCAACAGTAAACGAAATAAATTATTTAAAATTTCACAAAAAGGTAATTTTTGTGCAAAACGTGAGAAAAAATGTAAATAATTGGAAAAAGTTAAATGCTTTGCAAATCCGATGAGAAAAGACCGCCGTAGATGTTAAACTGATTGGGATTTGCCTCCGCGGTAAAGATTCTGCTGTAAACCAGGCATTTTTTTCTGTAGCAAAGAGAAATAACGGGAGATTCGTTGAGATAATCGTCAAAAGCGGTTCCGGCATTGTTGCCGCTTGCCGTTTCCGAATAGATCTTTCCGAGTGACGCTGAATTAAAGCCGCTGAAATTAACGGTTGCGGAATTCAAAACCGAAACGTCGGTGTTTGTGGGCATAACGGTTTCTGCCAAATAAAGATCAAAGCTTCCGTTTTTGAGCGCTTTTTCATAATCGGCAAAGCTTAAAACCGTAACCGCAGTTTTTATTCCGAATCCGTTTAACTGTGCCGCGATCTCGTTTGCAAGCTTTATCTTGTAGCTGTCTTCAGAGTTGACGATAAGCTTAAGCTCGTTTATATTGTAATATCCTTTTTTCTTGTGATAGCCGCTTTGCTCAAGCAGCTCGTCCGCAAGGTCGGGCATATATACCGATTCGGGAAGATCGAAATTAAGCAAACTGTAATGAAGCGGGTTTACCGGGTGCCAGGTGAACTCGGCATACTGAATGTTTCTGTCAAGAGCAGCCCTGTCAATTATCAAATTAAAGGCTTTTCTGACTCCGCTTAATGAAAAGAGGTAATTTCGTGTATTAAATCCCACGAAAACGAAGTTATTTGTAAGAAAATCCGCTATCTCATAGCTTCCCTTGAAAAGCACGGTATTTGTACTCATATCAACGCTTACCGCACTTACCGACTTTTTGTTAAAGGAGTGCACGGTAGAGAATCCGTCATCAACGGGGGTAAGATGTATAACGGGAATTTTAGAGCTTCCTCCCGCTTGCTCGTTTAGCAAGAGCACGGTATTTCCGTTTTCCTTGCCGAAACGGTATTCTCCTGCACCGAGCGCAAAGTCACCTGCGGTTCTTTTGATGATCGGGATATCAAGAAGGGTCAGGTTGCTTTCGGCGTTTTGCTTAAAGGTTACAGAAAATTTCCCGTCGGTCACCTTATACGATGAAATATACTTGAATCTCGAAGAATATTTCACACTCTTTTTTGCAAGATTGAATGAATTCAAAACGTCGTTAGCGGTTATTTTCGAGCCGTCGGAAAAATAAAGAGCGGAAATCTCAATAACCGCCGTGTTTCCCGAAACGGAATAATCCTTTGCAATGAGAGGAGAAGGGGAGTGGGTTGCATCGTTAATAAAAAGACCCGGGTAAACAAGCGGGAAAACGGAATGATTATATGACGATTCCGAACCAAACGGGTCAAATGAGTCGGAAAAATCAAAAGGCAACGCCGCAACCGGTGCTTTTTCCGTAACATCGGAAGAAACCGACCCGCTATTATCAGGCAGCTCGGTTAAACCGCTACATCCGGAAAGAAACACGAAAATAGCCGATATTGAAATCAAAAAAAGACGTTTAAAATTTCTCATAATAATATTTTATCACAAATAAATATATATTGCAATAATAATATTATATTGTGCGAGAAATTTAACGAAAATTTAATCGAAAATTCCAAAGAAATTTCTTTTATCACGTCGGGCCTCGGTTATATCTGACGGCTCGTAGGAAACGAGCAAAAGATCGCTTCCCGTTTTTTTTATGTCCTCAAAGGGGATAATGAACTCCTCTTTTTTCGAAAAGACCGGTGCGTTTTTAGAAACGATGGGAACTACGATGGATTTGACCCTTCCGTTTTCAATATCTATCTCAACGTCCGAAACGTATCCGAGCTTACTGCCGTCGGTTATATTGATTACTTCCTTCGATTTGAGCTCCGTAACTCTCCAATACATGAAAAACACCTCACTAAATATATGAGGTGTTTCATTCGTTTTAACACATAAAATTTGATTTTAAATATCCGAGCAGAGTTTCTTTTTCGTTTATTAGCCGTCCGTGTGCCGCTTCTGTGAGGAGAAGCTTCAAAGCGGCGCCTATCTCTTTGCCGGAAAGATTTAAAAGCGAAAGATCGTTGCCCCGAATGGCAAGATCCGCTTCACAGATCGGGCGTTTTCCCGACAAAATGACATTTCTTGCTTCATTGAATACGGATAAAGGCCTTTGTGTAACTCTTGCAAACTCAAAATATCTTTCTGCATTTTTCATTCCGTATTTGAGATAAAAATCAATAACATTATCGATGCTTTCAAAATGCAAAGCGTCGCTTTCAAGCAAGAATCCGACCTCGTTTACAGCCTTTTTGGAAAAACCGCAGGACTGTAAAAATTCCGTTGCAATAAACGGAGAAGCATCTTTGAAAAGAACGGCGGCGCGCATTGAAAGATCGTTGCTGGCAATACCGTTTAATATTGTGAGAGTGTCGGTGCTTACGGAAAAATGCGGGGAAAACAACGAAAAAAACGGTAAAAGACTTTTTGCGTTTTCGCCAAAAAAAGGCAACGTTTTTTTAAATTCGTTACCTGATGCATCAGGTGGAATACGGACTCCGTTTTCAATAATTTCCAAGCATGCTTCGAGTGTTTTTTTATCAATCGAAAAGCCTTCCAGGCAAACTGCAAAGCGTAACGCACGAGCAACTCTCAAATTGTCCTCATTTAACCGTATATCAGGGTTCCCTACAGTTTTTATGATTTTGTTTTTAAGGTCGTTGATACCTCCGAAAGGGTCGTAAACATTGCCGTTCATATCTGCAGCGAGCGCGTTAACGGTAAAATCCCTTCTTGCAAGATCCTCTTCCAATTTGTCGGTAAATTCAACCTTATTCGGGTGTCTGGAGTCACCGTAAGCCGACTCCCTTCGCATGGTTGTGATCTCGAAAGAACTTCCTTCGAAAATTACGGTTACCGTACCGAACCGTACGGATGATTCCGATAGCTTACAATCGGAAAAAAGTAATGCTGTGTCAACGGGAAGGGCATCGGTGCAAACGTCAAAATCATAATAATCTCTTTGCAGCAAAATATCTCTTACTGCACCGCCGACAAGATACGCTTTGTGTCCGTTGTCATAAAAGCGTTTTAAAAGCTTATAAGCCTTTTCCGGGAGGTCGATAACCATTTTTTCACCTTCTTAAGTTAATTATATTGAATTTTTTGTCAATGTCAAGTCCTACTTGATTTTAACATAAAAAAAGTGTATAATATTATTGGTGTTTTGTATGCAAAAAGCAATAATAGTTTCAAACGAAATATCGAATTCAATAAAAGAAAAAGTTGAATTTTACGGATTTCTGCCTCTTTTAAGCTGTAAAGTTGATAAGCTTGATACACCTGTTGCGTCGCATCCCGATCTGCAAATCATAAGCGTCGGAGTTGTGCTTTACGCCGCGGAAAATTGCTATGATTATTACCGTGCGCTTTTTGAAAAAAACGGAATTAAAGCAAAGCTTTTACCTACTGAAAAAGCTGTTTTTTCGCCTTATCCAAACGATTGTGTGCTGAATATTGCATTCTTCAAAAACTGTGTAATAAAAGGCGAAAACACGGAAATTCCCGCTGCTTTTGCCCATTTTAACAGTGTAAATGTGAAGCAAGGCTATGTTAATTGTTCGGTTTTGAAGCTTAATGATAATGCTGCAATAACGGAGGATATTTCTATCTTCAAAGCTCTGACCGATCTTGGTGTTGACGTTCTTTTTTTGCCCGAAAGACGGGTAATGTTGAAGGGCTATAATTGCGGATTTATCGGCGGAGCGGGCTTTGTATTTGACGGAAAGGTGTTTTTCTTCGGTAATATTGAGAACTTTCCTTATTTTAATGAGATTTATGAATTTTGCAAAAAACACGGCTTTGAAGCTGTGTCGCTTTCGGAAGAAAAAATCGCAGATTACGGAAAAGCCGTAATTCTTTAAAAAATAATGGCAAAAAAATCTCCTTGTGAATATAATTTATTATATTTATCGGGAGGTTTTCGGATATGCTTTACGTCAGAAAACAGGATAAAAACAGAATAAAGCTCAAATATAAGATCTTGTTTTTTGCCATGTCGGTAACGATGCTTTTTTCTGCGGTTATATATACGTATTTGCGCTCTGTAAAGCCTATTGTCACAGATATTGCAACCTCGCAGGTCGAGGTGGCTATGATGCGGTCGGTAAACGATGCGGCAATAACGGTCCTTACCGATAACAGAATCGACTATTCGGATATTATAACGATTCACAGAGATAATAACGACGGTAAGGTTTCCTCCGTAACGTTAAACAGCGTTTTGATGAATTTTATGAAATCCGAGCTTATAAACAGAGTCGTTGAAAACATTGAATCGCATACATCCAATTCGGTTAAAATACCCATAGGAAGCATACTGTCTCCCACCTTCTTTTCGGGGCACGGACCGAAGCTGTCATTTGACCTTATGCCGGTCAGTGCAGTCTATGCCGATTATGAAAACACTTTTTCGGCGGCGGGCATTAACCAGACAAGACATACCGTTTCGGTTAAAATAACCGTTTCTTCGGGTGTATATCTTCCGGGCTACAGTGCCGAAACAACAATAGAAACACATATAATTATAGCCGAAACGGTGATCGTCGGCGCAGTGCCGAACGATTTTGCAAATATAGAAGGCCTCGGAGACGAAAATTCATATATTACAGATCTCATATAAACGGTGATTAAAATGGATGAAATCAAAAGACTTCACGAGCTTACAAAGGAATTAAAATATCATTCGGAGCAGTATTACGTAAACGACGCTCCCGTAATCTCCGATTACGATTACGATATGCTTCAGCGCGAGCTTATTGCCCTTGAGGAAAAGTATCCGAGCGAAAAGGAGCCCGATTCTCCCACGTCGCGAGTCGGAGGGAAGGCAATTACGGCATTTGAGTCGGGAAAGCACGCCGTTCCGCTTGAAAGCCTGCAGGACGCCTTTTCATTTGACGAGGTCCTTGATTTTAATAACAAGGTCACTTTAAAGGCCGGTTCTTCCCCCGAATACGTTGCAGAGCTTAAAATAGACGGCCTTTCGGTCGCACTGGAATATGAAAACGGAATTTTTGTAAGAGGACTTACGAGAGGTGACGGAATCACAGGTGAAGACGTTACCGAAAACCTTAAAACGGTAAGAGATATCCCGTTAAAGCTTACCTCTCCCGAAAACGTTATCGTTCGCGGCGAGGTCTATATGCCGCGCGCAGTCTGGAGCAAGCTTAACGAGAAAAGGGAAGCTGCAGGCGAGCCTCTTTTTGCAAATCCGAGAAATGCCGCAGCCGGCTCATTAAGACAGCTCGATTCAAAAATAACGGCATCTCGCAAGCTTTCAATATTTGTTTTTAACCTTCAAAAAAGCGAAAAGGAATTCAAAACCCATTCGGAAACGCTTGAGTGGATGAGGACGCTCGGCTTTACCGTTTCACCTCACTACGTAACAGCCAAAACCGCAGACGACGTTTTGGACGCAATAAATAAATTCGGTGAAATGCGCAGAGAGCTTCCGTTTGACATAGACGGCGCAGTAATCAAGGTAAACGATCTTTCCTTGAGAAAGGAGCTTGGAAGCACGGCTAAAAATCCCAGATGGGCAATAGCCTTCAAATATCCTCCCGAGGTAAAGGAAACGGTTGTTCGTTCAATAGAAATAAACGTAGGAAGAACGGGAATACTCACTCCGCTTGCAATTTTAGAGCCTGTTTTCATATCGGGAAGTCTCGTTTCAAAGGCAACACTTCACAATAAGGATTTTATCAAGGAAAAGGATATAAGAATAGGCGACACCGTTAAAATAAGAAAAGCGGGAGATATTATTCCCGAAATAATATCTGTAATTAAAGAAAAACGTCCCGAAAAAAGCACGGAGTTCGTTATGCCGACTGTTTGCCCCTCTTGCGGAAGCGCAGTCTTTTACGATGAAAAGGAGGTTGCGGTCAGGTGCGAGAATGCATCATGTCCCGCACAGGCTGTAAGGAATATAATTCATTTCGCCTCAAAGGACGCAATGGATATTGACGGCCTTGGCTCCGCCCTTTGCGAAAAGCTTTATTCAGAGGGTATAATTAAAAACATTGCGGATATTTATACGGTAGAAAAAGAAAAAATAGCCTCGCTTGAGGGTCTTGGTGAAAAGTCAGCCGAAAACCTTTTGGCATCAATAGAAAAAACGAAAGAGAATTGCCTCTCAAGGCTTTTGTTTGCCCTCGGAATACCCGAGGTAGGCTCAAAGACGGCAAAGGTTATAGCGTCGAAATTTTTAACTCTTGAGGCGGTGTCGAATGCGTTGACCGACGAGCTTATGTCAGTTAACGATATAGGCCCCGCAACCGCAGAATCGATAGTAAATTTCTTTTCGCTTCAAAAAAACAAGGAGCTTATTGGGAAGCTGACCGAATACGGTCTTAACACAGAATATAAGGGCGCCGTTGCAAACGATAAGCTATCGGGAATTACCTTCGTAATAACGGGTACTCTTCCCACAATGTCAAGAACAGAAGCAACGGAGCTTATAGAATCAATGGGTGGCAAGGTTTCGGGTTCGGTTTCCAAAAAGACCGGAATGGTTCTTGCAGGCGAGGATGCGGGCAGCAAATTGCAAAAAGCAAAGGAGCTCGGAATAAGAATTATCGATGAAAATGAGCTTTTAGCTATAATAAAATGATATATATTTATCTATAAATAAAAAAATGCTTGCAAAATATGAAAAAAATTGTTATAATAGATTCGTGATTGATAAATTTTAACGCAGGGAGGAATCAAAATGCCTGACATCAATTACGAAATCATTAAAGAAGTCGGAACTCTCTCTACGAATCCCACCGGTTGGGAAAAGAAGCTTAAGCTTATAAGCTGGCTCGGAAGGGAAGCAAAGTACGATATACGCGACTGGGCTCCCGACGGAGAAAAAATGGGCAAGGGTATTACCCTTACCGCAGACGAATTGAAAGCCCTTAAGGAATTACTTGCCGATTACAACGAATTTTAAGGAAGTGTCGTATGCAAGAGACATACCTTCAGACATACGAACAAATGAAAAACCGTGTTATTGAGCGCAGAGCACAGCTCGACAGACTGCTCGATTATATGGAGAAAAACACCAACTGGTTAAAAGCTCCGGCAAGCACGAAGTTTCATTTGAGTTGCGAAAGCGGACTGCTTATGCACACCATGAATGTCTGTGAAAACATTTTGAAATTAAGAGAAGCGTTATACCCGTCAGTATCGGAGGAAAGCTGCGTAGTTGTTGCAATGCTTCACGATCTCGGAAAGGTGGGAATGCCGGGAAATCCACAATACCTTCCCGCACAGCCCACTGAGCGTCAGCGTCAGTACGGATACGGTCCGAAATATCCGTTTGAGTTCAACAACGACCTTGTGTACCTTTCGGTACCCGTAAGAAGCCTTTATTTAAGCTTGCCGTTTATTAAACTTTCTCAGGAGGAGGTTCAGGCAATCGTTTATCACGACGGTCAGTACGTCGATGATAATCATTCGGTTGCCACGAAGGAAGAGCCTCTGACTCTTCTTTTGCAGTATGCAGACTCCTGGTCGGGTTTTGTAACCGAAAAGGAATCCCGTAAAAAATGAAGATTATAGATCAGGTTTTAGAAACTTTAAAAGGCTTGCTTAAAAAGGAAAACCGCAGGCAGCTTTATAAATATATGGCAATAGGCTTATCTGCGGTGATTATTGAATTTCTGTCATTCAATCTTTTGATGATGATAGAAATCGACGGGCATGATATGGCGCACATCCTTCTTTTCCCGCTTTTCGACTATACTGTAACGGGAACGAACCTTTGTCAGTCAATATCAATGCTTTTGGGAACGATCTTTTCCTATACAATGAACCGTAAATGGTCATTCAAAACGAAAAATCCCATCATTCCCGAAATAACGCGTTTCGGAATTCTCTTTATTTTCAATTTAATTATTACAAATATCGTTATTCGCTTGATACAGGCCACCGGTATTGATGACTGGATATGCAAGATCTGTGTTCAGGGAATGATGATATTCTGGAACTTCCTTATCTACAAACTCGTAATTTTCAAACCCTATAATAACAAAAAAGACTGATTTAATGATTAAAAAATACCGAGCGGTTTAAGCCGCTCGGTATTTTTTTTTTATTTATATGTTGCTTTTAAAGAAATATCCTTTGCACACATTTCAACGTCGTAGGTTCCGGGAACCTCCCAGCCTATCGAATATGCGGAAATGTAAAGATCCTCAAACTCGGTGTTTTTAAGAAATCCCTTTGATTTTGCATCCTCAAATGCGATTTTTAAATAGGGATATACGTCAAGATCGAGAACTATAAAATCATTATCCTCACTGCCGTAGGGCTTGCCGTCCTTAAAGAAGGAATCGGTAAAAAAGCTTTCCGAGCCGAGTGAATAGATGTAGTTTGGAGTTGTAAGGTCCTTTGCACAGTAAAGCTTTGTGTATTCCTCTCGGTTATCAAAGATATTTAAACCGAAATGCATAACCTTTCCGAAATCCTTGCTTTCCTTATTTAAATTCTGAAGATTTAAATAAAAGAGGTAGGAGGCGCAGTGCTGACCGGGATTTGCCGTGTCGCCCATATGGTCTTCAAAATAAGTGAGCTTAAAGCGACCCGTCGCATAAAGCGTATCAAGATTTGACAATCGGTAATCCTGCATATTTGCAGCCTTATAACCGTTCAGTTCACCGAGATATTGCTCAACGAGAAGGTGAAGCCACTGAGTAACTCCCGTTCTCGTTTCGTCGTAGCATTTTGAAGCGTATGCAGCTTGCTTTACCATTCCTGCCTTGGTGTCAACGGTAAGAGTGAGATCCTTGCCCTCGTAGCACCAGTAACCGTTTGAAAGCTTTGTAACCTTTCCGTCGGTAATGCTTTCGGATGCACCCCATTGCGAAATAGTCCAAACAGGTGATGCGTTTTTCTTTCCGTAGTCAAAACGGCCTTTAATCAGCGCACCGTCGGCGGTAGTTGTGCTTCTTACGTTAAAGCCACTGCTGAAATCGGGAGATACGAGTAATTCTTTACCGCTGTGCTTGATCGGCTCTTTCTTCATTCCGCTTCCTCCGGTACTGCTGCAACCGCAGAAGGAGCAGAAAATCGCTCCGACTGTGATTACAGAAATCAGTGATTTGATAAATTTAGGTATTTTATAACACTTAACCCTTGATATTTTCATACCATTCGTTTACGTAAACTGTATTTGCGTCGCCACCCTGATCCTTCCAGGAATCAACGACAGTATCAAAGTAATCAACAGGCTGTGCGCCGAGGATTATCTGCATAAAGCCGTCTGTCAAGGTCTGATTGAGAGTTGCTTCGGTTGCCAGCATATCGTCTGACTTGTTGCCAACGAACTTGTTGGTCATATAAAGGCCGTTTTCAATGTAATGTCCCATAAGATATTCGGAGCTTTGCTCACCGCCGTATATCTTATCCCAACCCCATTGAGAGTTGTCGCCGTTTCTGTAAGCCATTACCCAATCGTAAACGTCTGCATCGGTGCCGGTGAGATCGTCCTTGTTTCCAACGTTAAGCGCCTCCGCAACCTTCTTTGCACGCTCAAAGTTTTCACCGACCTTCGAAACGTTAACGGGGGAGAACTTCCAAAGCTCAGCGGCGTTTTCGTCGGTGTACATATCCTTCTTGTATTCATCGTCGGAATCAAGACTGCCGATGTAGAGGTAGTAGTTCATAAGCTTTATTAAAACCTCGGGATTCTTACAGGAGGGATTGACGGTGTAATACTGATAGCTGTTGATGTTTGCCTGGGGTCTTGCTTCCTCGTCGTCAACGGAGAGAAGTCTTACGGGAACGAAATCGGCATCGGGATTTTTATCTTTAACAGGCTGAAGGAAAAGTCCGTTATGCACCTGACCGGGCCAGATTCCGCATATACCCGACTTTACTGCCGTTTCATAATAGGTCATATTGGGGTCAAGATAACCGCCGATATAAAGATCTGCAAGGGTGCGTAATGTATCCTTAATTTCAGGCTGAACGGAACCGTATCCAAGAGTTCCGTTATCAAGCTCTATCCAGGTGTTGAGATATGCGTGGTGGCTGTTGAATATGGTTGCACCGTATGAGAAGAACGAAGCATCAAAGGGGAAACCGTAGGTATCACCGTTAATGCCGTTATTGTCGGGATCTTTGTCGTGGAACGCCTTGACAACGTCGATGAATTCATCAAAGGTAGTGGGAACCTGCATATTGAGATTATCAAGCCAATCCTTTCTTATCCAGTAAAAAGACCAGCTGTCATTTTCTGAGCCGAGTATAGAGCAAAGCGCCTTGATCTCTCCGCCAAAGGTGGCAGGGTAGAATACCTCTTTGCCTGCAAGTTCGTAGCACTCCCTTAAGTCGTCGGAGGCATACTGCTCGTAATAGGGCCAGATGTTTGTAAGAAGATCGTTGTTTTCAAGCATCTGTAGATAATCGTAAGCGTTGGGTGCTGCGTGAATGTTTGTTATATCGGGAATTTCGCCCGTAGCAATAGCGCCAATAAGAGTGGTAAAATACTGGGCACTGTCGGAGATAGACCAGGTAAGCTGCATTTTAATGCCAAGGTCTGCCTTTATAGCTTGTGTCCAGTTATTATCATCCATGGTCCAACCCTTATCGTAAAGGGTATTTGTCATATCATTGAACCAAGGACGTGCATAGGTGATTTTGATCATGGGGTTGTAGCCGCCCAAAGTGACGGGATCAAGCTCCTGACGTGGAGTAAAGGGCTCTCCGCCGCCGCTGCAAGCGGAAAGAAGCATAGGAACTGCAAGTGCAATGACGAGTAAAAGTGCCAAAAATTTTTTGCGCATATAATCAATCCTTTCATTATATATATTTATATACTAATACATTTTATTTCGTTTGTCAATAGAAATTTAATTTTTTCTCACTTTTTTTAAAAAACGTGAATATACATTAGTGGAAGGTTGGTGTAGCATTGTGATTGATAAAATTATAATAATTTTCTATTTATTCATTATAACGGTCATAGGCATAACTGCTTATAAAAAGACAAAAAACAACGGATTTTTTTATACCTCAAACGGCAAAACCGGTATTTTTACAACCGTTGCGGTGCTGACGTCAGGCTTTATCGGCGGAGGGTATTCAGTGGGAAATGCGGCTGAATGCTACGAATACGGCATAGATTATTCTCTTGCACTCTGCGGCTTCTCCGTGGGTATGATACTGTTTTCGGTATTACTGTTACCGACGCTAAATCCGAAAGGCAATACCGTCGGCGAGGTAATAGAGCATTCCTACGGAAAAAAAGCAAGAAAGCTTTCGGCAGTCTTTTCGTTTTTGTTTTGCCTTGGCATACTTTCAGCACAGCTCTTTACTTTGAAAATCATACTGTCGGAATTTTTTGGTCTTAACGGCACCATAAGTGCGGTGGTATCTGCGCTTTTGATTATAATTTATTCAACAGCGGGCGGAATGAATGCAGTAATTAAGACCGACACGGCGCAATTTATTGTTTTAATAATAGGAATACCGCTTCTGTTGATCTTTTCGTTGATAAACGCAGGCGGAATAGAAGGTGTCAAGACGGTTACAACCGAAAAAAGCCTTGGTGTTTTGGAATTTATCTCTCTTACGGTTGCTTTTGCTTTCGGAGAAATGCTCACTCCTCAGCTTGTTCAGAAGCTTAAGATTACCAAACGAAAAAATGATTTTAAAAACGCGCTCATCATTTCGTCAATAATATCAGCTGTTATTTTTATAATGGTTGGGGCAGTGGGTGTAGCTGCTCATCGGTTTATTGAAGAAAGCGGCGGTCAGAATATACTTATATCTGCAGCAATAAGGGTTATGCCTATAGGACTAAAAGGGATAGTCGGAGCATCTCTTTGCGCCGTTCTTATAACTTCGGCGGACACGGCGCTTAATTCCGCGGCCGCATCGCTTTCAAATGATCTCCTCGAGCATAAAACTGTTGCTTTGGCAAGAACGGTAAACGTTGTTGTTGGAATAGTTGCAACCGTAACGGTAGTTGTCATTCCGAACGTTATAGAGCTGCTTATGGTATCGTATAAATTCTGGTGTCCCGTAGTCTTTTCACAGCTTCTATATGCATTAAGAGGAAGAAAGGCTGACGAAAGACTCTTTACCGTGCCCGCAATAACGGGAATCATCTCCGTATTTGTTTGGGATAGTTTGCTGAAAACGCCGTTTGGAGTTTCGTCGGTGGCGGTAGGACTTATTATAAATGCAATAACCTTTAAAATAACAAAAACGGCTTTTGCCAAAGGGCAAAAGCCGTAAATGCGGGATCTACTCAAAGAATTTTATTGATTACAAGACCGGTAATTATTTTGGGATAGAAATAAGTAGATTTCTGGGGCATCTTTTCGTTTGCCAATGCAACGTCTCTTATTTCGGAAACCTTGGTGGGATTTAAAATAAATGCGCACTGGAATTCGCCGTTTTCAACTCTTTCAACGGCATAGTCGATATCTCTCGTATAGGTGAGATTGATCTGCTTTGCCATATTTTCCTTGTCAATATTGAATACAGGCTCTAAAATTACAGAGTGCAAAACAGCAACGTCCAAAGCCTTGTATGCATCGCACTTGTCAGGCAAAACTGTGTCAACGGCAGCTTTGTTTTTTAACTTGAGAAGATATGCTGACTCCTTTGCATAAAGAACAAAAGCCTTTTCGTTATTGTTGGCTTCGAGCAGAGTCTCAAAATCGGCGTCTTTTGCTATCTTTTCAACGGTAAAATCCTTTTCGATCTTATTTACTATTGCATCAAGATCAAAATCGGGGAGATCTCTTACCAATCGATGTGTGGGGAATACCTCAAGACCTTTGTTCTCAAGGTCAACGAGCATCATCATTACAAAGTTGCCGTCATGCTCCTTTGAGGTGATAACTCCGTCTGCAATAAGCTTATTTCTGTAGTTGATAGCGGTTTCGTATCTGTGGTGACCGTCTGCAATAAACAACTGTTTATTCTCAAATGCCTTTTCAAAGAATGCAATGGCGTCCTTGTCGGTAGCAAGCCAGAGCCTGTGAATTATACCGTCGGCGGTTTTGAATTCAACGTCGGCCTTGCCGCTTGAAAGAGCATCGATCTTACCAAAGATAGAACCGTCGGCATCGTTGTAAAGAGAATATATCTGCGAGAAGTTGCAGCCTGTTGCGCACATAAGCTCAAATCTGTCTGCCTTTGCCTTGGAAAGGGTTTCCTCGTGAGGGAGAACGACTCCTTTTGAGAATTCCTCAAGGAAAACGCGGGTAATAATACCCTTAATCTTCATGGTTCTGTTTTTAACGGTGAATTCTTCTTCGTAAATGTAGATGGTATCTTCGCTGTCCTGCTTAAGGATGCCTTTTTCGAGCCATTCTCTGTAAAGAGCACCGGTTTTATTGTATTTATCCTCTCCTACGGGAAGCTCGAGATTTACCATATTAAATTCGTTTCCTGAAACGAGAGCGGCTCTTTCATCGGGAGAGATAATGTCGTAGGGCGGGCAAACCAACGAGGTGATATCACCTGCATTTTCCGTGTTGAAGCGGAGCGCTTTGAAGGGTTTTACGTTAGCCAATTAAATCAGCCTTTCTTTTATGTATTTTTTAAATAATTTACGGAATAATAAAACAAGAAAATTAAACCTGAAAGGAATAATGAAATGCTTTTATTTAAAAAGGGATTATTTGAAGGAATGGCCGTTGGAATTTC
>JAZQKU010000094.1:0-9028 GCA_045542315.1 Eubacteriales bacterium
ACAGAACGACATGGCTACGATCCGACTTAAAAAGAACATATACAAAATGCTTCCCCAAGAAGCTTCAGAATTACCTCTTTTATAGAAGATACCCGTAATCAAATATGTGATAATCGGCAAGACTATAAAACCCGTAATTAAATTAAGCGCCGTTGGAGACAGTAAAACTTCCGAATTATTCAGTGTAATTGTGATACCTTCTCCAAGGACATTAAAGGGATTAGGAATAATGAATTGCCTTATAAAGGAGAATGCGCTGGCTAATATTGGATATAACTTATTCATACTTAATTTCCCAAATAAAAGTTACATCTTACCTTTTGTGTGATACTCAATACAGCTCTTATCCCAATGCTTGTCATAATTTTATGCGCTGTTGCTTGTTTAACTCAGCATCGAAGTATTCCGGGTGAGAAGCAAGTTCTTTGGCTCGCTCCACAATCGCCTCAATTTCGAGGCCTTTACCTAGGTTAAACCTATTATACACGAAAGGACCGCAAATGTCAATGACTGTCAAAGAACAAGGCTATCATCCGCAATTTACCCGATGACACCGTTATCCTGATTGAGGAAAACGACGTGAATGAGGTGGGGACCATTGAAGTGCAGTATCACTCCGATGGCAGAACACATGTTATTCTCAACGTAGCGGAGTAAAGTATTATGATGTATTCTATTGACTTTTTGTGACGTAAAAGAAAAGCCGTAAACTTAATTGTTTACGGCTTTTTATTTTTATAGGTTTATCAATCTTTATCTGTTTTTTAATTTTTTTCTATTGACTGATCGGTGTAATATCCATATAGACAAATTACATTTTTTATGGTATAATCGGTTTAATAATCTTACTTTTAACCGAGGTGAAGCCGTAATTGAAAAAAGTGATGTATTCCATATCTGTCACAACCGTCTTACTCACGGTTTTGGCGTTTTTTCTCTACTGTTACACTGAAATATCCGTTTTAAAAGCAGCTGCAATAACCTTCGGAACTACAGCGTATCATTTTTTAATGAGGCTCGCCGTCGGATATGTCTTCGATAAAATTATGAAAAACCGTGCAGACTATTCACACAGGTGGTATAAATGCAGCCGCCTTGAAAGCAAGATATACGAGCTGATACGGGTAAAGCACTGGAAAGGTCGTGTGCCGTCGTATAATCCGGATTATTTCGACCCCAAAAGGCACAGTTGGGAAGAGATTCTCGAAGCTTCTTGTCAGGCAGAGCTGGTGCACGAAACAATTATTCTGTTTAGTTTTGTTCCGATTTTATTTTCATATTGGTTCGGTCAACCGATTGTTTTCATTTCAACGTCGGTGTGTGCCGCTATGATCGACCTGATTTTTGTAATTTTGCAAAGGTATAACCGCCCCAGAATTATCAGGCTGATAAAGAAGTAAATCCCCAAGGACAAGTCCTCGGGGATTTGTGTTGTGTGTCCGATTTAGATGCAAAGCCGTGTGTGGCTGATTTAGATGCACACAGATTTTACAGAGGGTAGGCTAACCCCTTGGCGATGATGGGGGTTAAAAGGTTCCGCGGTCTACCGGACTTTTAACGCCATGCTTGTAAACGAAGTCCTATGTATTTTTTGTCTTTCGTACAACCTGTGTTTTAGCGAGGGAATCGCCTAAGCGTTTCCCTTTGTTAACTAAAACAACGATGCCTTCAATCTGTACGATCACGTATGTAATGTTTCTCAAAATCAAACTACCGAAAGATGCTTTTTCTCCGTTTTCGGAATTTTGGATCATTAAACCGCAAATAAGTTTACCCAAACTTCTTCTTCCAAACAAGCAATCCTTGAATAAGCAATATAGAGGTAACCACGCAAGCCCCATAAGAAATCCCGCAGATGCGAACATCTTGATGCTCGGATAAAGTAGGTATTCAGGATTACTTCCGGGACCATAAAACATAAGCGCCCAAGCAATACCGAACATAATATTCCAGTCGATTACAAATGCAAAAAATCTTCGAATTAGAATTTTAAAGTCCATATTTCTACCACCTTTCATTTGGTTATGTCTTATTATACCACAATTTTGTAAACGTTTCAAGTGTGGTAGTTCGAATCTGTCGAGGGACCCGAAAAGGTGCACCGAGCGGTGCTCGGCGCGGAAATGCATCTACAAAATTCGAAAAACTTTATAATAAAATGCTTTTCGCCCCAGCGAAAAGCTACCTTACTTCTTCACTATTCACTATTACCTATTACTTTGCCAAAAATCTCCTCGGACGGATTTAGTGAAAAGTGAAGAGTGAAAAGTGAAAAAGTAAAAATCTCCCCGAACTTAGTCCGAGGAGATTTTTGGCTGGGATGGCAGGAATCGAACCTGCACGGACAGAGTCAAAGTCTGTTGTCCTGCCATTAGACTACATCCCAAAATTATTACTTGAATATGATAGCAGAAATTCGGTAAAAAGTCAAGCAAAATAATGGTTGTGCGGCTTGTTTTTCCGATTTTTCTCCGTTATGATTTTAAGACACCGCGCCGAAGAACAATTTATCGGCGCGGTATCCGTTTTTTATTTCAAGGCTTATTTTCTGCGGTTCTCGGCAGCCTTTAAGGTGTTCTTTAGAAGCATTGTAATAGTCATGGGGCCTACTCCGAAGGGAACGGGAGTTATAAACGACGCCACGTTCTTTACCGCCTCAAAATCAACGTCGCCGCAGCGTCTTCCCTCTTCGTCGCGGTTCATACCGACGTCGATGACGACAGCGTCGTATTTTACCATATCGGAGGTTACGAACTTTGCCTTACCAACCGCCGCAACGATGATGTCGGCTTCCTTTACTATATCCTTGAGGTCCTTTGTGCGGGAATGGCAGATAGTTACCGTGCCGTGTGCGTGAAGCAAAAGCATTGCCATTGGCTTTCCTACGATGTTGCTTCTGCCGATAACAACACATTTTTTACCCGCTATCTCGGTGCCGGTTTCCTTAATAAGCTCCATTACGCCTGCGGGAGTGCAAGGGAGAAAATCGTAGTTTCCTATCATTATTTTTCCGACGTTTACGGGGTGGAAGGCGTCAACGTCCTTTGAGGGTGAGATTGCGTTTAAGATAGTTTCCTCATTTATTTGTTTCGGAAGGGGCATCTGAACCAAAATACCGTCGATATCCTCCTTTTTATTGAGGGTATCAACCAACGAAAGAAGCTCCTCCTCGGTGGTTTCCTCGGGGAGAGCATATTCCTCGGAGCGTATTCCAACCTCCTCGCAAGCCTTTTTCTTATTGTTAACGTAGGCGCGGGACGCCTGATTGTTGCCGACGATTACAACGGCAAGCCCGGGCGTGATGCCCGACGCTATCATCTTCTCGGTTTCTTCTTTTATAGAGCATCTTACCTTTGCGGCGACCGCTCTTCCGTCAATTACTATTCCCATTTTTATTCTCCTTTGTTTTCTTCGGGTTCCTTTGTATCTTCAAAAAGCTTTTCATACTGTGCGGGGGTGAGCTTGCTTCTTTTCTTCTCGTAAAGATGGCGGAAGATAAAGAGGAGTATTCCCGCAAAGAAGCAGGAGAAGCCCAATATTACCGCCGTGCGGAGTGAAACGCCGAAAACGTCGACGTAAAGCACGTACTGTGAGGGACGGAGAAGCTCAAGAAGGCCTCTTACGATTCCGTACCACGAAATGTAGAAAAAGAATATATCGCCCGAAAGGCGGTTTTTGAATTTCTTCCAGATGAAAAGCGCTATAACGAGTCCTATTCCGTTTGCAAGGCTTTCATAGAAGAAAAGCGGATGAACGGGAAGGGATCCGTCAATAGTCATACCCCAGGGGAGGTTTGTGTATGTACCGTAGACCTCGGCGTTAAAGAAGTTTCCCCAGCGGCCTATCATCTGACCGAAGAAAAAGCCGATTGCAGTGAGGTCAAAAACGCCCAAGGGGTTTATCTTCTTTATTTTGCAGAAGACCACAGCCGCGGGAAAGGCGACTATTATGGCGCCCCAGATGCCGAGTCCTCCGTCGCGGATATTTATTATATCGTAAAACGTTTTATAATTTTCGAGCTCGAAAAGCACGAAAAAGAGTCTGGCGCCGATTACGGCAAGAGGCAGGATTATGATTATGCCGTCAAGCAGATCATCGGATTTTATTCCGAAGTTTTTGCACTGCCAGAATCCGAATCCCACCGCAAGGCCGATTCCGACCGTTATCATTATTGCATACCAATAGATGTCTATCCCGAATACCGTGAAGGCAACTCTGTCGAGTAAAAACTCACCTATTCCGAGACCGGGAAAGGATATTAAATGTTCCATTTGTTTTTCCGCCTTTCTTTATTCATCCTGCGGCATTATTACCGCCATTGATGCGTTTTCTTCGTTTAATGAAAATTTTATTGCAAAAAGCACGTCATCGGCAGTGAGATTTTTGAGTATCTCAAGAGGCTCAAAAACGTTTCCGCCGTTAAACTCTGCGGTAAGTGCCATATTGGCGACATCCTCAACGCTGTCAAAGCCCGCAAGGTATTTGCCGTAAACGTTTTTCTTTACCGTTTCGAAATCGTTTTCGGGTATTCCGTTTTCGGTAAGCTTTCTTGCCGAATCGAAAAATTCCTTGTAAACACGCTCCGATTCCGACGAAACGCCCGTTAAAATAACGGTGCCGTAGCTTAATGACGACATATATTCATAGGAAAAATCGGTTATTACGTTTTCACTGTAAAGTCTGTTATAAAACTCGCTTATTCCGCCTGCGATAAGCTCCAATGCAACGGCTACCGCAATATCGTTCTTTCTTCGTTCTTCTACGGTGAGCTTTTCTACCTCGCTCTTTACCGCAATTCCGAAAAGAGGCTTTGAAACGGCAAGCTTTTTGTAAACGCGCTTATTCGAAACACCCTTTTCCTCAGTGACGGGGTCGGGAGAAATGCATTCGTTTTTCTTTAAGGTGAAGTATTTTTCGGCAACCTCTTTTACTCTTTCGGGGTCTACGTTTCCGGCAACGCAAAGTGTCATATTATTACTCGAATAAAAGTGATAATATATTTTATAAAGAAGCTCGGGTGTTAAAACCGAGATCGTTTCTCTTGTGCCTGCGATATCCTTCTTTATAGGGTGAGTAACGTAAGCCGAATCAATGGCGCGGAAAAAGGTCTGCCAATTCGGGTCGTCATCATACATCTCTATCTCCTGACCGATTATTCCCTGCTCTTTTTTGACGTTTTCTTCGGTCAAATAGGGGTGTGAAACGAAATCGAGCAGTATCTCGAGGGACTCGTAGAATTTCTCGGTTGCCGAGAAAAGGTAAGCCGTTTTATCGAAGGTGGTATAGGCGTTTGCATTTGCGCCCGTTTTGGCAAAGCGCTCGAATGCCGGCTCCTTTTCACCCTCGAAAAGCTTATGCTCAAGAAAGTGGGCGGTACCGTCGGGAATATCGTAATGAACTCCGTTTTCGGTAAAGCCCGCATTCACAGAGCCGTAACGGGTGCCGATCACGGCGTATCCCGCATTGAACTGCGGCTTTTTGAAAACTATTATTTTAAGACCGTTTTCGGTAACTGCTTCGTAGTATTCTTCATCTGTTAAAACTGAAAAATTTTCTTTATCCAACAAAAATTCCGCCTTTCTCATTCCTCGGGTGAAAGAAGATAAATCACTTCGGGCTTGAATTTTGAAGCTATTTCGGCAATTTTCGAAGCCTCTGCTTCGTCTATCAGCTCAACCATTTCGTCGGGGGTGTAGATGGTTCCGGCGATGCTGCAGGACAGATACCAATCGTGAAGGGCAAAAAACGAGTCCTTCAAGGATTTGTAGGCGTTTCTCATGGCGTTTTTTGCCGAATTGAACTCGCGCTCGGATATCTTCTTTTCGGAAACGTCGGAAAGCTGTGAGAGTATCTCATCGTATGCCTTTTGCCAATTTTTTATTTCAACGCCGCTGTCAACCGTCATAATACCCTTCTGACGGTAAACTCGCGATGCACAATAGTAGCAAAGGCTCAGTTTTTCTCTCACGTTCTCGAAAAGCTTGCTCGTGGCGCCCGAGCCGTAAACCGCGTTGAACATTCCCACCTCGGCGGGAGTGTAAGCCTCAAGCGAGCCCGCTTTGAATCCGATCGCAAGCTTTGCCTGCGTTATCTTCATCTTCTCGGTTACCGTTTTGGGACTTCCGACGGGCATCGCCGCGATTATCGCATGCTCGGTGAAGCGGGCATCTTTATTGAAGGTTGAAAAAAGCTTTTCACATATTGCGTTTTCGTCGCCCTCGCCGAAGAAAAAGGCAAATATCTTTGAGTCGGCAAGAATTTCGTTATAACGCTTGGCGAGGCTTTCGGGAGTTATTTTTTCAATATCTTCTTTATATCCGTTTGCGGATATTCCGAAAGGCTCATCCTTGCAAAGCGTTGAAATAAGGCTTTTCAAGACGTAGCGGCGCTTATCGTTTATTTCGGCGTCTATTCTGTCCTTTAAATTTATAAGCTCGCTCTCAACGTATTCCTTTTTGAAAAGGCTGTTTACAAAGCAGGGGTCGTTCAACGTTTCAAACAAGAGCGCCATTGCTTCATCGGATATCTTTTCGCCGCCCAATGTGAAACGATCCTTTATAAATCTTATAGAAAAGGATAAAACAAGGCTATCGTTTTTCTTTGAGGCATCGGCATAAAGGCTTGCGCCGTAAAGAAGCGAAAGCTTACGGGAAAGAGCCTCGATATCGGGTGAGCTTTTCGTGCCCCTTATAAGGACGTTCGGAAGCAAAACGCTCTCTGTGACGTTTGCTCTTTCAAGCGGAATTATAAGGTCAACCGAGAAAAAGTTGGATTTAAAGGCTTTATCGGTTATAAGACAGAGTCTTATTCTTTCGGAATAATCTCTTATTATCATTTTCGTTGCTCCTTACGGGGTTATTACCGTTTATTTTCCCTTTTTTGACGAAAAATACTCGCGCGTGACGGAAATATCCGCCGAAATTTGCGCTTTCAGTTCCTCCTTCGAGGAGAACTGCATTTCGTCTCTTATTCTGTCGTAAAAAATTACTCGCGCATTGCCCGAAAAGCCGCGAAGCTCTTTGGTCCTTCGGTCAATAATATGGCTTTCTATTCTCTCTTCCCTGTCGCCGAAGGTGGGGCAAAAGCCGATGTTGGTTACCGAGCGATATTGCTTGCCCTTTATTTCGGTGCGGGTGATATAGACTCCGCGGGGCAGTCTTACCTTTGAATCGTCTATTTTCTGATTTATGGTGGGATATCCCAGCTTTCTTCCCACCCTTTTTCCTGAAACGGTGCGTGCCGTTACCGAATATGGCTCGGTAAGAAGGCTGTTTGCCTTTACCACTCTGCCCATCGAGATAAGGCGGCGGATATTGGTGGAGGAGATGACGATCTCTCCGTCGGTCACCTCGTTTACCACCTCAAGGCGGAAGCCGAACTCGTCGCAAAGGCTTTTAAGCATTTCGGGATTTCCCTCTCTGCCCTTGCCGAAACTGAAATTAAAGCCGCATACGAAGGCACGGGCGTTGAATTTGCTTACGAGAAAAATGAAAAATTCTCTTGCGGTCATATCAACGCAATCGGCAAAATCCATAAAATAGACGTTTTTTATATTATTTTGTATTCTTCTTTTCTTTTCTTTTTTGGGGGTTATCTGCCTTACGGGATGGTAAGGCGTGAGGAAATTCGCGGGGTTATCGTTAAAGGTAAAAACGAGCGGAGAAAGGCCTTGTTCCGCCGCAATCTCCTTTGCTTTGTCAAAAAGCGCCTTATGACCGTGATGAACGCCGTCGAAATTTCCGAGTGCTATTACAGTTTTCATTCGTTTTCTTCCTCAATACAGTGCCAAACTGCCTTTAAAAACAGCTTTTCTTCCTTATAAAAGCCTTCCCCAAGACCCAAAAACTCTTTTCCGTGATAAATTCTGAAAATACCGCTTGAGAGTCCGTTTACTCTTTCGGAATTTATCTCGCCGCCGTTTTTGTAGTATTTCACAGCATTTTCGGCTATCTCTGCGGCAGGATAAAAGGAAAGGTATTTTTCGGGGGAGATTATCATCAGGTCGGGGGAGTCCGACTCCAGAAAATCACTTAATAAAACCGTATTTTCTTCCGAAATACCGCCCGAAAGGGTACGCTTTAATGACGCCATAGTTCCCTCGGTGCCGAGCTTTTTTGCCACGTCCTCACAAAGGGTGCGGATATAAGTGCCCTTTCCGCAATTTACGCGGAAGGTTATTTCGTTACCCGAAACGGAAACGAGGGATATCGAGTAGATATTTATCGGGCGCGCCTTTATTTCCACCTCTTCGCCCCTTACGGCGTATTGGTAAAGGCGTTTTCCGTTTACCGAAAGAGCGGAATATATCGGCGGGATCTGCATTATCTCGCCCTTGAACGAGAGAAGCGCCGCTTCTATTTCTTCTTCGGAAACTGTCGGCACCTCTGCCTCTTTTACGGTTTTTCCCGTAATATCTCCCGTATCGGTGCGGTATCCGAGCCTTAGGACCGCCTCGTATTCCTTCGTTTCGGGCATAAGCTCCGAAAGTCTGGTGGCTCTTCCGAGCATAACGGGAAGCACTCCCGACGCCATTGGGTCGAGGGTGCCGAAATGTCCCGTTTTGGTTGCTAAAAAGCGTTTTATCTTTGCGGTTACCGCCGATGAGGTCATTCCCGACGGTTTAAAAATCGGTACTATCCCCTGATGTGAAGGCATTTTCAACTTTGTTATCCTCTTCGGAAAAATATTCGTTAAGTATTGCGGTGACAAGACGTCCCTCAACCTCGTTTATCTCGCCCTTGAGCATACAGCCGGAGGCCTTTTTATGACCGCCGCCGCCAAAGAGTGAGCAGATGTGGGAAACGTCAACGTCGCCGTTGGAGCGCGCCGAGATCTTATATTCGTTCGGAGCGGTCTCGCGAAGCAAAAGACCTACCTCAACGCCCGAAATATTGCGGGCGAGGTTAGTGATGTTGTCGATATCGTCGTCAGCCGCCTTTGCCTTGGCAATAAGGTCGCGCGTTACTCTGATTATGGCTATCTTGCCGTTTCCGAAATAATGAAGAGTTTTAAGGGCAAGTCCCTGAAG
>JAZQKU010000095.1:0-14893 GCA_045542315.1 Eubacteriales bacterium
AAATGAAATGTCCGAGGACGCAAAAGAAATAGGGAAGGACATTGAAAACGCAATTTTTGAAAAAAACAGTGGTGGCTGTGAATGCGACTGTGGCTGTGAATGCCATTAACCGATATCGGTGATATCGGCGCTGTAGCTTCCGTTTTTCTCGAAATAAACAAAATTGAAGCATTCGTCACTACCGAAAACAGCAGCCTGACCCTTAATCTCATCTGCCGCATAATTATAACCGGCAGGCGCAGTGGCGGATATATACGGACGGAAAACAACGCCGTCCGTTTTCCCGTTTTCCGCTAAAAGATTAAGTGCATAAATAAGATTAACGGGATTTTTAAAGGGCGCGTTTACCGTTGTGGTTCCGATTTGAATATTTCTGTTTGACGACGCGACCTCAGTTATGCGGAAATCGGGTACAAAGCAGTCGATATTCAAGTCGGAAAGGGAAAAGGTCTGACCCGATTCCTCCGTTGCCGTGCCGTTTAAAAATTTCCAGCTTGTTTTAATTGAAAGCTTTGCATTATTCTCGTGAGCTATATCAGCCGAACGGTTTATGAATTCGGTAAGGATCTCACTGCGAGAAAGCTCCTGAATGCCGTAATCGAGCATATAGGTAGGACCTGCGTCGGGAAATTTAAGCTCGTCAAGCATAATTTCATCAAATCCGAGCATAGCTGCTTCACCGATAACGGAATAGAGGTAACCTCTTGCAGTTTCTTTATAAGGATCAAGCCAGAAAATATTGTTATAATACCAATTAACGCGCGTATCCGTAAGTACGGAGTATGGACGGTAGTTATGCTTGTTTCTCGGCATAGTGTTATCCTTGAAGCAAACTACTCGGCCGATAACGTAAAAGCCGGCGTCCTGAAAACGCTTGACGGTCTGTCTGTAATTGGTAGTAACCGATGAAACGTTACCTACCTTTTTCACCATCTCTATTTCGGACGGGTAATATAAAACGCCGCTCTCGTCCTTTACGTCTAAAATAACTGCGTTTATTCCGCTGTTTCTGAAAAGCGTGAGATGCCCCGTTATTTCTTCACTACTGTCAACAGAAGAGGGCGGAAGGTAAACTGCGCGTATGCCTCTGTCAATAACGGGATCGGGAGCCGACGTATCGGAGGAAGGTGCTGAAGAAACAACGGAAGATGATCCGGAAGGATCTTCGCTTTCCAACGGAAGATCAGGTAGTTCAAATGCGGGTAAAACCAGCATTGCGGTTAAAAAGCCGGCAGTAATACATAATAAAGCCGCAGAAATATTCAACGCAACTTTTTTAAAATTGCGTCTGGATCTGCTTTTGAATTTTAAACGGCTTCTCTTTCGCATTAAAAAAATTACTCCTTATTACTGTTTTCTACCTTGAATGAAAATTTTGGAGCGTTATTTTTTGAATCCGATTCTGCGGGGGCAGCGGGGGCTGACTTTACGACGGGTGTTTTTTTCTTGCCGTTAAAGGAAATGATCGAACCTCTGGGACATTTATCAAAGCAATTTCCGCAACTGTCACAAAGAGAATAATCTATAACTGCGCAACTGTCAACAAGAGATATTGCGCCTTTTTCACAGCCCTTAACACAAATGCCGCAGCCTATACAGCCTTTTTCGCAGCTCGTAATTACAGACTTACCCTTATCTTTCGAGCTGCACGCAACTGCATATTCAGCGGTAACGGGAATCATATCAATAAGATTTTTGGGGCAAGCCGCGGCGCAGGTGCCGCAACCCTTACAAAGCTTGTGATTAACAACGGGAGCTCCGTCAACAAGCTCAATAGCACCGAATGCGCAGGCTTTAACACAGTTTCCGAGACCGTAGCAACCGTAAGCACATTCCTTATCGCCTCCGAGACGGGCAAGAGAACGGCAATCGTCAATTCCGCTGTAATTTGATCTTTTTGAAGCACAGCCGTTACTTCCGCAACATTTGACGTGTGCGACAAGCTTTTCCGCTGCCTTTGCACCTTCAATGCCGACAATTACGGATATTGCATCAATTTCGTCCTGTGATAACGATGCACAAAGATTAGGCAATGCATTGCCCGAAACTATAGCCTCTGCATAGCTTTCACAGCCTGCAAAGCCGCAGGCACCGCAGTTTGCACCGGGCAGGATTTTAGCTGTTTTTTCGGCTCTTTCATCGGTTTTTACTGCAAAGAACCTGGATGCCACGACCAACAGACAACCGAAAACCAATGCAATTCCGCCGAAAATGCCGACAATTATAATAAAGTTCAAAAATATGTCCATAAATCCTTACCTCATAATCAGAAGGGGAGATTAAGCCCCTGGAAGCCCGAAAATGCCATTGCAAGAAGTGCTGCCGCAATAAGAGCGATGGGGAAGCCTCTGAAGGGCTTGGGAATATCGCAAAACTTAAGACGTTCTCTGATTCCCGAAAAAACGACGATTGCGAGTGTAAATCCGAGGCCTGCCGCAAAAGCGTAAATAACGGGATACAAAATATTAGTGTAATCGCTGTCTGCCATAAGGATAGTAACACCCAATACCGCACAGTTTGTGGTAATAAGGGGTAAATATATACCTAATGCCCTATAAAGGCTCGGAACACATTTCTTTAAGAACATTTCAATAAGCTGCACAAGGCAGGCAATTACGAGAATGAAAACGATAGTTCTTAAATAGACAAAATCAAACGGAACAAGAATATATCTGTTTATTACCCACGTAACGAGAGTGGAAATGGTCATAACGAAGGTTACGGCCATACCCATACCCACGGAGGTATCGGTCTTTTTGGAAACGCCGAGAAATGAGCAAATTCCCATAAACTTTGAAAGCACAAAATTTTCTGTTAAAATTGCCGCAAAGCAAATTGCAATTATGCTTCCCATTATTCGTTGCCTCCTTTGCCGAATTTATCTGTTATAAACTGAATTAGAGCAATTACAAAGCCCAACGTTAAAAAACCTCCGAAGGGGAGTATCATCATGGTAGCGGGCTGGAATGATTCTCCGAAAATATGATAACCGAGAATAGTTCCGTTTCCGAGAATTTCTCTTATTGAAGAAACGATGCAGAGCGCAAATGTAAAGCCGATTCCGCAGGCAATACCGTCAACCGCCGAGGGGATCAATTTGTTTTTTGAAGCAAAGCTTTCGGCGCGCGCAAATATTATACAGTTTACAACGATAAGGGGTATAAAGACGCCGAGCGATGTTGAAAGCGAAGGGAAATATGCTTTTAAAACCATATCTATAACAGAAACGAAGCCGGCGATGATTATAATGTACGAGGCAATTCGTATCTTTTCGGGTATGAAATTTCTTAAGAGAGAAATTATTATGTTGGAAAAGAAAAGAACGAAGGTAACCGCAGCGCCCATACCGATAGCATTTGAAAGCGAGGTAGAGGTAGCAAGTATCGGACACATACCGAGAAGCTGAACCAAAACGGGGTTTTTGACAATAACACCGTCGAGAAAGACCTTTGATAATGAAATCTTCTTTTTAACTGTTGTTTTCATTAACTTCGACCTCCTTTAAAGTGCTTTCGTAAAAGCTGAGAACGCTGTCAACGCATTTAGTTACCGCTTTACTGGTAATTGTAGCACCCGAAACGGCAGCAATGTCGCCGTTTCCAAGCGAAACTCCCTCTGTCTTGCCGTTGAATTTTGCAAGAAACGACGGTACCAGGACCTTTTTACCAATTCCCGCTGTTTCGCTGTCTGATATAACAGAAACACCTTTTACGGCACCGTTTGCATCAAGACCTATAAGCAAATTGATGTTGCCGCCGTAACCCTTGGTTGTTGCGCTTATGCAATAACCGAGAAGCTCGGTTTCTTCATCGTTCATAAGATTGATACGAAATACGCTTTTGATATTACCTTCGGTCAAATCGTCAAGCGGCTCAATGGTCATATTTCCGTCGTCGCCCATAATGCTGATAATAGAGTCGTTTATCTTCTTTGCCTCGAATTCGGCAATTTTTTCCGAGGTAACGGAATTAACAAAATAAAGCATAATGCAGATGACCGACATAAAGATACAAAGCTTTAATCCGGTGAAAGATATCTCCTTTATATCAGCGGAAGAGAACGACACCTTTTTGGAATTATTATTTGACATTTACAGCGCCTCCTCCCGTGCCGTATCTTTTGGGTCTTGTGAATTTATCAATAAATACGGTAAAAATATTCATTATGAGAATTGCACTGCAAACGCCTTCGGGATTGCTTCCGAAATATCTTATGAAAACGGTAAGCAAGCCGCAGCCTATTGCATAGATGATTTTTCCGGGTCTGGTTATCGGCGAGGTAACGTAATCGGTTGCCATAAAAACGGCACCGAGCAAAAGACCGCCCGAAAGAACGTTGTATAACATAAAGTCAAGATTGCCAAATCCGTACATCGGGAATATGAAGGTGATTATTGCAACGGTTCCGACGTAAAATACGGGGATATGCCAGCTTATAACCTTTCTCACAAGCAATATTGCAAAGCCGATTAGAAGGAAAAGGGAAGAGGTTTCGCCGATGCAGCCGTTTGCCTGACCGATAAACATATCAAGCAGACCGGGAAGAGCGGCTCCTCCGGGACCGGCTTCAAGTGATGAAAGCACGGTTGGCGAGGTTACAACGTCAGCTGCATTTACCGTTCCCAAAGGAAGAGTAGAAAAGATTTTCGGGAAGGTAGTCATAATAACGGGCCAAGACATTAAAAACGCTCTTGCCGCAAGAGCGGGATTGACGATATTACAACCGATTCCGCCAAAAAGCATTTTAACGACGATTATTGCAAAAAACGAGCCTATAACGGGGATCCAATAAGGAACCGAAGGGGGAAGCACGTAAGCAATGAGTATTCCGGTTACAGCTGCCGAGTAATCGCCGACAGTCTGCTTGCGCTTTAAAAGGAGATTGTAAAGTGCTTCAAAAGCAACTGAGGAGGCTATTGAAACCGCAATGATTATCAGTGCGCGCAGACCGTAATAGACGATGCTCATAATGCCCGGTGCGACTAAAGCAAACAAAACGGTAAGCATAATGCTTCGGGTATTATCGGGAGCTTTTATATGGGGAGATGATGTGACTTCAAAAAGCCTTTTTGATTTTTCCATTTTATTTTTTATCCTTTTTAGATTTTACTGTTTCCTTTGCGATTCTCATTGCCTGAACCAAATGCAAGCGCTGGGGGCAAATATAAGAGCAAGCACCGCACTCAATGCAATCCATAACGTTATATTCGTTGTAATCATCAATCGCATTGTTTTTGATTGAAAGATTTATAAGGTTCGGGGTAAGGTTCATCGGACAAACGTCAATGCACTTTCCACACCTTATGCAGTTATTATAACTTGAGTTGTAATCATTTTTATTAAAAGAAAGCGCTAAAACCGCCGACGAGCTTTTGATTATGGGAACGTCTGTCGAATGCTGCGCAAAGCCCATCATGGGACCGCCGATAACAATCTTGACGTCGCCTTTTTTCAAACCGCCGCAATGCTCGATTATATCCGAAATGGGGGTTCCGAGTCTTACAAGCAGGTTTTTCTTGGTTTTCATCATATCGCCGGAAGCGGTAACGATTCTTTTTGTAAGCGGCAATCCCGATGCAACCGCACGGTAAAGAGCTGCACAGGTGTCGATGTTGAAAATTACAATTCCGTCATCAAGCGGAAGCTTGCCGGGGGCGATTTCATAACCGAGCACCGATCTGATAAGCTGCTTTTCACCGCCCTGCGGGTATTTTGTTTTAAGCTCTTTGACTTCAATGCTCGAGTTCTCAAGAAAGCTTTTCATTGTGTCGATTGCATCTTTTTTGTTATCCTCAATAGCAACGTAAGCTTTATCAAGATGCAGACATTTGAGAATCAATTTGATTCCGCCGAAAATAAAGCGTGGATATTCAAGCATTGCACGGTGGTCACTCGTTATGTAGGGCTCACATTCCGAACCGTTGAATATTACGGTGTGGACGCCTTTTTCAAGAGCACTTTTGAGCTTGAGTGCAGTGGGGAATGCGGCACCGCCCATTCCTACAAGACCGGCATCGCGTGCGATCTGCACGATTTCCTCCGAGGTGTATTCATTTACCGATTTTCCCTCGGGCAAAGGGAGGAGATCTTTTGTGAATGAATCGCGATAATCGTTTTCAATAACGATTGACATTACCTTTAAACCGTAAATGCTGTTTCTCGGTTCAATGGCAACTACCTTTCCCGAAACGGAAGAAAAGATCGGTGCCGACAAAGGTGAATCGCTGTCTGCAATTCTTTGCCCGACAAGCACGTTGTCATTAACGTTCACAAGCGGCTTACACGGTGCGCCGATATGCTGAGAAAGCGGGAAAATGTAATATTTAGATGGCGGCATCTTCTCTATGGGACTTGCCGCAGTAAGCTTACTTGATTCGGGATGGATACCGCCTTTGAAAGTTGATAACATTAAAAAAACTCCCTTCATACCAAAAGGCGAGAAAATATATAATAATTATATAATTATTATAATTATTTGTCAATGATAAATAAGTGAAAAAGTTTAATACATTCACAAAATTCGCGGTTATTGCTATAATGGTAATATACGCAACCGAACGGAGCTGGTATTTTGAAGCTTACAAAACTCGACGAGGATAACATCAGAATTCTGCTTGAAAAAGAAGACCTTGAAAAATATGATATAACGCTTGAGCTGATAAATGAAAAAAGCGTTAAAACAAAGGAAATGTTTTGGAAAATTGTAAATTCCGCAAAGGAAAAGACCGGCTTTGACCCCGTTGGAAATAAAATTCTGATAGAAGCTTTTCCGAAAACGGGCGGGGAGGTGCTTCTGTACGTGACGAGACTTCCCGAGGAAAAATATGAGTTCAGCGGCGAAAGCGGTCAAAGCTACCTCTTTGCATTTGCGGATTGTGACGCCTTTCTCGGCGCTTACAAAGAGCTTTCCGAAACAAGACTCGAAATAATGGAAAAGCGGTTTTATAGCCATAAAGGAAAGCATTTTATCTATTTTTTACCGATATCAATAACGAGGACCGATGCAAGACTTTTGGAAAAGCTGTTGCTTTCAATGTACGAATACGGAAACAGGATAGATAAAACGAGATATCGGTATTTCCTTGAAGAATATGCGAAAAAATAAAGACGGGGCTGTTATTTTTATGTAACAGCCCCGTAAGATTATTTAAAATCTCCGATTTCTTTATTCTTGTAATAATAAATCCTGTCTTTTTCTGAAATCTCTCTCAAAACCTTGCAGGGATTTCCGACAGCAACAACATCGGACGGTATATCCTTCGTAACGATGCTTCCTGCACCGATAACGCTGTTTTCTCCGATTCTAACACCGGGAAGAATTACTGCGCCGGCTCCTATCCAGACGTTATTTCCGATAAATACAGGCAGATTGAACTGCGCGCCTTTTTTTCGAAGCTTTGGACAAATTGGATGACCTGCAGTTGCAACAGTAACGTTGGGTCCGAACATTACGTCGTCACCAACGAAAATATCTGCGTCGTCAACGAGCGTTAAACCGAAATTTGCGTAAACTCCCTTTCCGAAATGGACGTTTGCGCCCCAATTTGCTTTCATTGGCGGCTCAATATATGAGCCTTCTCCGTAATCGGCAAAAAGCTTTTTGATTATGTTGTTTCGTTTTTCGCGCTCACTCGGCCGTGAATTATTAAAGTCATAAAGCAGCTCGAGGAATTCCTCCTGCTCATTAAGAAGACCGTCTTCATCGGGGTAATAAAGCTCACCGCTTTTTATATCATTTCGAAGCGACATAAATATATTATATGGGGTAAACCATATTCTCCTTTTTCCAGTTATTTAGAACCGATTTCATTGTTTTGCAGATATTCTTTGCACCCGAAAGGTCATGGTCAAGCCAGTTTCCGCATTCCTTTGAGGAAGCGGCACCGAGAATAACCCCCTCGTAGCCGATAATATAGTCGCATGCGCGAAGGAATATAGAAAGCGCAATCTCTTCGTCGAGATTTCTCGTAAGAAAATAAAGACCCGTTCTGCAGCCCATGGGACCGACGTAAATAATACTGTCGGAATACTCGGAAGAGCGTGCGTAACAAGCGAAAAGATGCTCAACGGTATGAAGCGCCGAAATGGTGGGGATCTCGTCGCTGTTTGGCTTTGCAACGCGGATATCAAATGCTGTCACGTCACCCATAACAGATGAAACGTAAAATCCCTTTTCAAGAATATCATGGTCGATCGTAAAGCTCTTAATAACTGAAGTTTCCATAAAATACCTCTAAAGATAACGGAATTGCAGTTGCAATTCCGTTGAAATTTATTCATTAAACAATTCTTTGATTTTTGCGGTATATTCGGGCGCAATAAGGCAGGAAATATCATAAGTAGAGGTGTTTACCATTTTTATATCGCATTCTGCCTTTGCAAAAAGCTCAAACACGTAAGCGGCTACACCGGGTTGGTTTTCCATACCCTTGCCGAAAAATGATATTTTCGTATTACCTGAAAAGACCGAAGCCTTAAGATCCTTGTGACCTGCAAGCAGGGAAACGAGATCGGAAATTTGCTCGTCTGAAATGGTAAAGGAAAGCTCAACGGTCTCCTTTGCGGGATAGGACTGTGAGATCATATCAACGTCAATTCCCGCATTGCGAAGCAAACCGAAAATATAGGCAAGCACACCGTGACGGTTTTCAACCTGCTTGAGAGTGATAAGCGATACGTTTTCGGTTACCGTAACGTCCGTAATCAGATTTTTCATAAAAACACCTCGTTTATAACGAAATCACGTCTGAAAGAAGGTCTTCCATGCTGTAAAGTCCGTTTTCTTTACATACGATAAACTTTGCTGCATTTAATGCACCGGCGGCAAAAACACGCTTGGAATAGGCAGAGTGAGAAAGTGTGATTACCTCGTCCTCGCCGGCAAAGATAACGTCGTGCTCACCGACGATGGTGCCGCCTCTTATTGAGCTAATACCTATCTCGTTTGCATCGCGCTTCTTTCTTACCGAGTGCCTGTCGTAAACGTATTCGGCATTGAAATCAACGGCTTCTGCCGCAGCGTCCGCAAGCATGAGAGCAGTACCCGACGGAGCGTCGATCTTCTTGTTGTGGTGCTTCTCAACTATCTCGATATCAAAGCTTCCCGAAAGCACCGAAGCGGCCTTCTTTACCAAGGCGGAAAGAAGGTTTACGCCAAGCGACATATTTGCGGTAAAGAACAGGGCGACCTGCTTTGAAGCTTCCTTTATGAGTGCTTTTTCCTCATCGTTAAGACCTGTTGTGGCAATAACGGCGGGAGTTTTTGTCTTGATAGCGTAATCAAGCAAGCCTTTAAGGCAAGACGGATGAGAAAAGTCAATAATAACGTCTGCTTTTCCGTCAATTTCCGAGAAAGAACGGTAAACAGGGAAATCAGCAGTCTTTTCGGCAATATCGACACCTGCGGCAACAACGGAATCCTTATCGTTATTGATAAGGTCACATACGTTTCTGCCCATATAACCGAAGCAACCGTTAACGATTACCTTTAACATTTTAACATCCTCACTTTCGAATTACAAAAGGGAATAGCTCTTAAGTACTTCCTTGAGATATGCGGCATTTTTATCGGAAAGCTCGCAAAGAGGAAGTCTCAGATCACCGACGTCCATACCCATATAGTTCATTGCGCATTTTACGGGAATGGGGTTTACGTCGATGAAGAGATCGTTCATCAGCTTGAGATTTTTGAAGAATATCTCTTTTGACTTTTCGTATTCACCCTTGAAATAAAGGTCGCATATATCGTGCATCTCGGTAGGAATAACGTTTGATGCAACCGATATAACACCCTTGCCTCCGAGGGCAAGAACGGGGAGAGTCTGGTCGTCGTTTCCGGAGTAAACGTCAAGCTCGGGACATTCGGAAAAAAGCGCGGCAATAGCCGAAATATTACCTGATGCCTCTTTTGTTGCAACGATATTTTTGTGGCCGGCAAGCTCCTTATAAGTGTCAAGCGCAATACCGCAGCCCGTTCTCGAGGGAACGTTGTAAAGTATCATGGGGATATCGGCATTGTCTGCAATTTTGAGGAAATGCTTTGCAAGACCTGCCTGTGAAGCCTTGTTGTAGTAGGGGGTAACCGACAAAATAGCATCGGCACCGAGCTCCTTTGCTTCTTTTGAAAGCCAAACGGCGTAGTCGGTATCGTTGCTTCCGGTGCCCGCAATAACGGGAACACGGCCTGCGGTTGCCTTTATAGCGCATTCAATGGTTTTTGTATGCTCCTCGTCGGTGAGAGTAGATGACTCGCCGGTGGTACCGCATATTACGATAGCATCGGTTCCTTTTTTGATCTGATAATCAACGAGATAAGCAAGCTTTTCGTAATTTACTTTATTGTCGGGAGTGAAGGGCGTTACGATAGCAACGCCTGCGCCTGTAAAAATACTCATAAAATCACCTGATATGCAAAATTATTTTTTGGTTATATAACCCTTTGAGGTGAGAAGCTCTGCAAGCAATACCGCGCCGCCTGCCGCACCTCTCAAGGTGTTGTGGGAAAGACAAACGAATTTGAGGTCATACTGACTGTCGGGACGGAGTCTGCCAACAGAAACAGCCATACCTTTTTCGAGATTGCGCTCGGAATTGATCTGAGGACGGTTATCCTCTCTGAAGTAGTGAACGAACTGCTTGGGTGCAGAGGGAAGGTTAAGCTCCTGAGGCTCGCCCTTGTAGCTTTCTATTACGGAAATAGCTTCTTCAATGTCAACCTTTTTTTCAAAAGAAGCAAATACCGCAGCAAGATGACCGTTCGTTACGGGAACACGGATGCACTGCGTTGTAATTGCGGGCTCGGAGGCCGGAACTATCTCGCCGTTTTCTATCTTACCCCAGATCTTAAGAGGCTCCTTCTCCGACTTTTCCTCTTCGCCGCCGATGTAGGGGATTACGTTATCTACCATTTCGGGCCAGCTCTCAAAGGTCTTTCCTGCACCGGAAATTGCCTGATAGGTGCAAGCAAGAGCTTTGGTAAGACCGTATTTCTTATCAAGAGGCCAGAGTGCGGGAACATAGCTCTGGAGAGAGCAGTTTGATTTAACTGCAATAAAGCCTCTCTTTGTGCCAAGACGCTTTTTCTGCGATTCGATTATCTCGCAGTGAGAAGCGTTGAGCTCGGGAATGATCATGGGAACGTCGGGAGTAAAACGGTGAGCGCTGTTGTTTGAAACAACGGGACACTCTGCCTTGGCGAATTTTTCCTCCAAGGCCTTAATTTCATCCTTTTTCATATTTACCGCGCAGAAAATAAAGTCAACTGCTTCAACGATCTTGTCAAAGTCTGCTTCGGTATCAAGAACCGTCATTTTAAGTATCTTTTCGGGAGCCTTTGTGTCAAGCGCCCAACGTCCGCCGAGAGCTTCCTCGTAGCTTTTGTTTGCGGAACGTGCGGAAGCTGCCAAAACGGTAATGTCAAACCAGGGATGCTCGGAGAGCAAGGAGATAAATCTCTGACCAACCATACCGGTACAGCCTACGATTCCAACTTTCAATTTTTCCATTTAAAACACCAATCCTTAATATTTACTCAAAAAAATAACAAATTATGTGAATATTGTTTGAAACAATAAAAAAACCGGTTGAAATACCGGCTACCTTTGTTGTATAATATAACTGTAAATTATATTCTACTAAAGATAGCACTTCATTTGCTTTACAAATGACAGTCGGGAAGCTTTCACCGTCACGACCAGGCAGTGTCTTACCGGGAAACACCCCCTTCGGCGCAAATGCCTTTCACACAAAAGCTTTCCGGAGCAAATAATGTGTTACTTATCACCAGCGCACCTCTATCCTTAATATTATATCTCTAATATTATATATTGTCAACCGTTTTTTTGCTACAAAATGCATTTTATAAGGAAGTTATATGAAAAAAATCCATTTTAAAAAGTTAACAGTAGCCTGTTTATCTTCGGTTACGGCGGCATTTTTGGTTGTAGGTATTATGATTCCGCTTTTTAAAACCGAGGTTAGCGGCGGCATAACCTTCAGTAAGGGCCAGATCGCCCGCGTAGTTATTGGACCTACCGACGTTCCTTATTCTTCCTTTCGCGTAGGTGATTACGGAAGTGATTACAATGAAAACGATGAATTACATCCGTCAAAGCGTTATTTCTCGTTTTTTGTTTACGATAACGTAAATAAGACCGAAAAACATATTTTTGATACTGCCCCCGGTCAGTTTGCACTAAGCTCGGTTATTGATGAAAATTTCTATTACAGCACAAATTGGGCCTCTGATTACGGTGGCTGGATAGATATTTACGACAGAAGCAATTACGGAGAAGAGGCAGGAAACTACCACGTTGAGGTGGATCACGGCTTTGCTACGCTTGATGAGCTTAATGTTATTAAAGCGGTATTTGAAGATCTCGGCTATTTTGTATTTCCCGCTTATGTAAACGGAAGCTATTTTATCAGAATAAACCAATATTTTTCTGCAAGCGAGGCACATTCGGCTATTGCGGATATTGAAGAGGCATATAATAAGGCGATTGAAGAGCTTAATTACAGAGAGCCGGAATCCTCTGTCCCCGAGGAACCTTCATCGGTGCCAGATCCTTCAAATCCCGATAGCGGATCCGACGCTTCGTCTGATATTCCTTCGTCGGATACAAGCTCAGATATCTCTTCTTCAAACGTATCGTCCGATATTCCGTCCTCCGACGTGCCGTCAAGTGATATTGAATCTTCCGACATTCCTTCATCTGACATAACTTCAAGTGATGCAGATGTTTCTTCTGATCCGTCATCAAATGAGGGAAGCACTTCGGAAACAACATCGAGCGAAATTGCGTCCGATGATATCGCCCCGATCAATGAAACCGAAAATACCGGCAGTGGAAGCACTTCGTCCGGAACGAATCCGGAAAATTCTTCGGAAAGTGAGTCAAACACCGATTCGGATAATGCTTCAAGCGACTTAACAAGCGACAGCTCGAGTAACGTTTCTTCAGAACCCACCGACTCTGAGGAAAATTCCTCCGAAAGTGATTCATCTGCTCCTTCGAGCGACGTAACGACTTCTGTTCCCGATAATTCATCGGACGTAAGCTCCGATACTTCTTCGGATAATACAAGCTCGGAACCTGAAGAACCCGAGTTCGTTTACCCTGAATATACCTATACCGTTGCGGGGGGCGGAAAGACCTGTATAACGGTCGTTGATGAACGAAGCGGTGTTATATATTTTGAATTTGACTGCACCGACAAATGGCTTCGCATAGTGCCTTCGGTAAGCGGAACGGTCTATCACAGAGTTTATTCGATGACTGCGTCTGCCGCAAACCGAAACCTCGGACGAACCTATAACGGCACTCTTGATATTGCCCGTGTTCCCGATGAGGATTATAATATTACTACGGTAAATAACGTAGATCTTGACAGCTACCTGATAGGCGTTTTGATGCGCGAAATGGGTAACTCCAAGAATGAAGCACTCTATGAGGCTTACAGAACACAGGCAATAGTGGCAAGAACCTATGCGCTTCGCAAAATTCTTACCGAAAACGTTCACGGCAGAAATAAGACCTTTGGCTACGATATTTGCGACGGCTCCCACTGTCAGGCTTACCGCGGCAATACAATAAGCGCAACGGCAATGGTAACACGCGCGGTAACCACCACCTCGAAAATGGTTATTACGGTTAAGAACTCACAAGGAAACGACACGCTTATTGAAGCAATCTATTGCGCATCAAACGGTGGATATACACTTACCAACTATCAGTATTGGAACACCACGTTAAGAAGCTATCTTCAGCAGGTCGAGGATACGTATGAAAACCTTGATACCGCAACCAACGGACGCTGGGAAACCAGCTTTTCACCGAAGGATCTCGGCGATTATCTCAATTATTTGAGGGTCAACAATCCTTCACAATACAGCAAGCTGAGAATTTACACTCACGAGGGCTTTATCACAGGAAAGGAATACCAGAATCCCGAAAGACTTACTGCTCCCGTCGGAGATATCGTTAAATTCTATCCTGAGGTAGTAACGCCGCTTGGCGATATTCCGTTAAAGCTTATTTTTGAGGACGAGAACGGAATTAAGGTATATATGCAGTTTGGCTCTAATATAAAATCGTTTATGTCGGCTGAATCGGGAATGGGAATTCCCGGCTTTGAAAATGCAGTGCTTAAAAGCCCGAATTTTCACATATATTATGCCTTCAACGATTACTACGTAACTGCCGACGGCAGCTCTGCGCTTTACGAAAAGCGGCTTGATGAAACCTATATTTTAACCGCAGACGGCGTTGAAACGATAAGGAGTTATCCGCATGAGCTCAAAATAGCCGACGTTACGGGTTTTGGTTTTCTTCCGAGTAAAAATTACAACTACATAATTAAAGGAACGGGCTGGGGCCACGGCGTTGGAATGAGCCAGGAAGGCGCTTTCGGACGTTCGAGAGCGGGTCATACTGCCGATCAGATAATTAAGCATTACTATACAGGTGTTGATATAACCCTTATAGAAGAATAAACTATTTTACTAAAATAAGCAGTATTTTACAATATTTTGGCATACTTCGGTGATATAATTGTATCAATAAGGAGATGTTTATATGTCGATCATTGAAGAGATCAAAGAAAACCTTCAAAAGGGAAAAGCACCTTTGGTAAAGGAGCTTGTTGAAAAGGCACTTGCGGAAAATATTCCCGCAGAGGAAATACTTGATAACGGACTTCTTTCTGCGATGAGTATTGTCGGAGAAAAGTTCAAAAATAATCAGGTATTCGTTCCCGAGGTTATGATTGCTGCAAGAGCAATGAATGCCGGTGTAACGGTATTGAAGCCTTATCTTGTAAATCAGGGAGTAGAAGCAAAGGGAACCGCCGTAATCGGTACGGTAAAGGGTGACCTCCACGATATCGGTAAAAAT
>JAZQKU010000096.1:0-2233 GCA_045542315.1 Eubacteriales bacterium
CCGCTTGGCCTCCGACTTAATCACCTTCTGCCTCGTCGATATGTTTGACACCATCGGCACCCTCTACGGCACCGCTTCTCAGGCAGATATGCTTGACGAAAACGGCGACCCCGTAGATATCGACAAGTCTATGCACGCAGACTCTATCGCAACCGTAGCAGGCGGCGTTCTCGGAACCTCCACCTGCACCACCTTCGTTGAGTCGGCATCAGGCGTTGCAGCAGGTGGCAGAACCGGTCTTGCATCTCTTGTAACCTCTATCTGCTTCTTTGCTTGCCTCTTCCTCACTCCTCTTGCAGCAATCATTCCTTCTTGCGCAACCGCTCCCGTACTCGTTTACGTTGGCGTTTTGATGCTCAAGAACTTCACCAAGGTTGATATGACCGACGCTGCAAACGCAATCCCCGCATTCCTTGCACTTATTATGATGCCCCTTACCTACTCCATCTCCAACGGCATCGCAGTAGGCGCAATCGCATACACCGTTATCAGACTTATCACCGGCAAATTCACCAAGAAGGATATTGTCGTTGCTTGCATCGCAATTCTCTTCACCCTTCGCTTCTTCCTCGTAACCATGTAATCTTTTTATAAAAAGATAACCCCCCCGGGCGTTATGCGCCGAGGGAGTTTTATTTTGTGCAAATTGCGTTTGAGTTAAAAATAAAGAGCCTGCATTTGCAGGCTCTTTTGCGTTATTCGGAAAATAACGTTATTCGGCTTTTTCTTCCTCGGGAAGATAGAATGCAGCAGAGTAAAGACCAACGAAGATGTTGGAGAAGAGCGCTACGGCAATAGTAAATACTAAGTGAACGAGCAAGAAAAGAAGGCCGATAATGGGAATAAGCTCGAAAAGAATGAGAACGAGGTTTACAACGGCGATACCACCCAAGAAAACGAGGTCTGCAAGGAACATCTGACCCTTCTTACCCTTGGTCATTTCCTTGGAAAGACGGAGAGCCTGGGTTGCGGAAACCTCGGGCTTTGTCATTATGATATAGGGAACAAAGCGGTATTCATAGCTCTTGATTATCGCAAAGATGGGGCCGACGATGGGGATAAGAGCCCAGATAACGAGCCAGAGATCACGCCATGCAAAGGCGCCGGCTACACGGAAGCCTTTTTTGTTGAAGGCGGCAAAGAGCTGATCGGAATTTACTTCCTTGCCCTGAAGACCGTCAAGATAAAGGGTGGTGATGCCTGCCTGAACGAGATAGGTTGCAACCAACGAGAGTGCAACGATGGGAAGGGTGATGATGCCTGCGATGTAAAGAACCAACTGTGCCAAAAGGGTAAGACCCCAAAGCAAAAAGGGCTTCTTTACAAGGATTGAAAGTGCGCGCTTGTAAGCTTTCAAAAACATTTCAAAAAACTCCTTTTTAAATTTTGTACTTTAATTATAATGCTTTTGTAAAATATTGTCAATAATCTATCACTTTAATATTGCAGTAAATTGCGGTAAATTTCATTTAAAATAAAAAACACTGTACTGAAAATAGTACAAATGTTCGGTTATTATATTACCACAAGCTGAAACCGTAATATTTCGGACGGTGATTTTTCGTTACCTCTCAACGAAAAAAGTCCCGACACCTGCCTGAAAATATGACGATCGGTTTTACGCAATTTTGGTAATTTCAGGGAGGAAAAAATGAATAACGAGGAAGCAATTTGTTTTTTAAAGCATCTTAAGGGCATTACCGCAAGGATCGAGGCAAAGGGTCTTGAGATCAACAGAATAGTAAAGAGCCGCGATTTTTTAGAGGAGATGAAGATGAGTGAGATCGCAAGGGCAAACAGAGAAAACGGCGAGCTGGAGGCGGCGGTATCGTCGCTTCGGGTAATATCCTCGCGCTACGGCGGTATAATCAAGAGTCTTACCGAGGGAATGGAAAAGGATATCGCCGAGCGCGAAAGAGCGGAAAAGGTTTTTAAAAGCTTAAACCCCACCCACGAAAGGCTTTTAAGGCTGCGTTACCTTTCGCAAAAATCGTGGGTGAAAATTTCAATGGAGCTTAATTACTCCGAGCGTCAGACCTACTACCTTCACAAGACGGCGGTTGAAAGCTTTGCAAGGGCGTGGGAAGAAGCGGTGTAAAAAAAGAAGTCGGAACTGGCGTGATACTCTTAACGGAGTATCACGCCAGTTCTATTCGCCTGCGGCGAGTTCTATTGCTGCGCAGTGATATTCGGCTGTCGCCGAGTGATATTTGCTTCGCAAGTTTTAAGGCGA
>JAZQKU010000097.1:0-7860 GCA_045542315.1 Eubacteriales bacterium
ACAGAAAAAGCGAAAATGGATAATCGGCTTAACCATTGCTGCAGTTTTATTGGTTTTACTCTTTACTGCACCGACACAATTGGAAATAATGGGAAGTCGGATCGTAGCCATGTCGTTCTGTGAGCCAAGGAGTTGAGGCAGTTGATTGTCTTCCTAAGACCGCTTGGCCTCCGACTTGAAAATACAGAAAAAGCGAAAATGGATAATCGGCTTAACCATTGCTGCAGTTTTATTGGTTTTACTCTTTACTGCACCGACACAATTGGAAATAATGGGAGAAACGATCATTGATTACAAGGGACTGAATCCCATTCTGATTGTGGTGTTGGTTCTTCTTTGCTTTTTCGTTGAATTGATAGCTTATGCTGTAGTTTCGTTGCCGTTGAACACGTCCATGGATCAAGAATGTGATCCTGAAAAGCAGCTTATTTTGAATATGAACCTAAATAAGCAGAAAAATATCGATCATATATATGCCGTTGATTATTTGTATTTGGGAAACTATCAGGAAGCACTCAAATACGCAGAAAAAATGATTCAAAGTTCTAACGAGCAAATGGTTTTGGCGGGATTGTTTAACCAAGCAAGATGCGAGTTTTTCCTTGGCAATTACGATTCGTTTCGTCAAACAGTAGCACAATATGAAAGCAAATTATCCAGTTGTCAGAAGCTTAAACCAAAAACCAAGATTGCATATCAAAAAATCAATAATATCCTTAATTTGATGTGTGCCATTTCCGACAATGATGTAGAAAAAACTAATGAGCTTCGGAACAATGTTGAAATCTGGAACACCTCAAAAGCTACGGAAGGATTTGTAAATTACATAAGAGGAGTTGCCGCATACAAAGTGGACGATAAAGAAGAAGCCTTTTATAGATTTAAACTTGTGAAAGAAAATTGCGAAAAAACAGTTTTTGCAGAAAAATCACAACAATATCTTTTAAAAATGAGTGCTGATATCTAAATCAGCGCAACTTGCCATTCGAAAAAGCCTCGAAACCCTTGATAATACTAGGGTTTCGGGCTTTTTTCATTCCTTTTTCTAAAATCGTTTTTGAGGGTAAATTAGGCTACTTTTGACCGTTTATTTAAAATTAGGGGGGTCAGAGGGGGTCAAAATTTTAGAAGCAAAAGAGCACCGAATTTGATTTTCGGTGCTCTTTTTTCGTTATTCCTATGTGATAGTTTTCTGAAAATTTATTCCTTCGTCGCCTGAGTGCCGAAATAGAAACCAATTACCGTTGTAAAGATTGTCATTACCTCCTGATTAATTTCACCCCTAAGAGCTGTGATGAAAAACAAGATGGTAAGCGATACGGTTATTCGATTCCGGCAGGGGCGTTTAACATTTAAATATCATTTTACCTTAACTTTTACAAAGAAAAAGCCCTTGCTCAATAAATAGGCAAGGGCTTCTCCAAAAAAATATTTTTTTCCAGGAGTAAGAACAAAAATAAAGTAAACGCAGTAAATATGTATGAGTTGGATTGTTTAGAACCTTAATTATGCTTTTCTTGCTTTCATAACGAATGCTGCTGCCATAAGAGCAACAATCATTGCGCCTGCGATAGCAACTACTTCGATGTCTGCGGGGCCTGCGGGTGCGCCAGCTGATGCAGTGAAGCTGTTGGCGGCAGAACCGTTGATGGTTTTTATCGTAAGATTGGTGTTTGCTCCGCCAAATCCTCCTGCAAGAAAGGAGATATACGCCTTACCGTCTGCATCAAGAACTGCCGATTTCGCAAAGGTAACGCCGGTGGTTTCGCCGTCGATGTAAATAACAACGTTGTCGCCTTCTACTTTGAATTTAACGGTAATATCGGTGTTGTCATCCCAATTTCCCGTGCAGTTTGCAAAGGGAACGTTTATTGCGGAAATCCATCCGCCGAAGAGAGTCCAGCTCCAGTTGTCAACGCCGCCGTCAAGCGCAAAGGTTGCAGCGGCGCCGGTGGTGTTCTTATAGTTAAGACCTGACGATGCACCGTTCATAGGGCTTACAGTGGGATCGGAATAGTTCCACGGAACCAATTCGGTGGGCTTGTCTGCAGAGAGATTTACAGAAAACCACGAGGTGAGGTAGCCTTCATTCTGACCGGGGAGACCGGGAGCGTTGAAAAGATTTTCGGGCTTTAATACTATTTCAAGACCGTCAACGGCTATCTTTGAGTTATAAACAACGGAAGCCTTGGAATAGTTGGAATGGGGAGTGGGTGCGGAGTTGTCAAGAAGAATATAACCGTTGGCGTCAACGGTTGCTTCGCCGGCGCCTTCCTGAATTCCGCCGCTGTCTACGCAGGAATTGACGATCTCGGTCCAGCTTGAAGCAAGCGATGCCGCAGAGCCTGAAACCGCAAGTGCGAGAATAAGGGTAAGGGAAAGTGCAATTGAGATAATCTTTTTCATTTGGGATAATCCTTTCTTTATTTTTTTGGCTTTACGCCTTTTTCTTTTTGATGAATATAAATGCCGCAGCGGCTGCAAGAGCAACAACACCTGCCGAAACGGCTGCAATGAGTCCGACGCTTATACCGTTTGTATTGGGAACTACGGAAGTATCAAGAGTGCGGGTCGCTGCATTCCAGCTGAAGGTGTATTCGCCGTAGAGTTTAATGCCATAGCCGGTTTTTGCGCTTCCGTCAACGGTAAGCTCGAAGTCGTTTGCAAGGGTTATTCCAGAGCTTTCGGGAATATAGAAATCAACAAAATTGTTTACGAGATCGTATTTCAAAACGGCGCCCTCTATTTCCGAAAGCTTTTTGCCGTTTATTCTGAAGATGTCGCAGTATTTTGCTTCAAGATCGACAATCGGATCCGCTCCCTTTGCAACTGCGATATTGACAAGCGATTTGCTCAAGTGGAGCGAAAATCTCATATTGCCGTTTTCGGTCGCAAAAAGGTCGATTACGGTGTTAGTCTTGTTTTTCTTTTCGGAGTGAGAAGCATTTAACGTTACCTTTACACTTGAAACGTCGGTGCGGTTACCCTCTTTGATCCAGATGATCTCCGAGCTTTCGGCAGAGGGAAGAGTTACGTCAATACCGTTGTAAAGAAGATCAAAGCCTTTTACGACCATCGAATATCCCGCATCCTCAAAGGTAAGAACATAGTTCTTTGAGGGGTCAAGTCCCTTAAGCTTTATATTTTCGGTTGCGTCGCACTCTGCGCGGCGGAATACGAGAGCATAACCGCTTTGCTTATCCTCGGAGAAATATTCGTAGGCGCACCAGTCGGTTTCATCGTATGACCACTCGGTGAGAGCATAGTAATCGTCGTAGAAATACTCGTCAATTCGCTCTTTTTCATCCTGCCACTGCAACGCTACGTCCCAATCGGGATTTATGGCGGGATTGGTCTCGTACGCCGCCCATGGTGTCATAGAACTTCTCATACGGTATTTTGTGAAGCCGTTGTTATTGGTGGAAGCAAGTAACACGCCGTTGTATGGAAGCCACTGCATAAGACTTGAGGTCTGCGACTGAAGGTTTGCGCAGTTATCATCGAAAAATCCGTAATAGTCTATTCTGTGTGCCGGAATGGCGCGTGTCATCGTTTCGAGGTCAAGACGGTTGCCGCCCGAAGCACAGCTGTCGATTATAAGACCGGGGAAATGGTCGCGAAGTCCGTCCCAGAGATCGTATCTGCCCTGAACGTAGAGGTTTTCAAAGATACCGCTTCTTTCGGGATTTGCCTTATGGATGTTTATCCAGTCGACACCCGGAAGGTAGTTCATATCCTCGCGGTAGATGGATATTCCGCCCGCCTCCATTGCCTTGATGATTCTTGTCTTTAAGAATTCAACGGCATCGGGGTTGGTCATATCCATAAGATTGAGGTTCGAGCTTGTTGCATAGCCCTCGATTATCCAATCGGGATTTAATGTGGTGCCGTCGATCTCGCCCTTGGGCGCCGTGGATTTATTGTAGGTAGTAGTTTCGGGGGCGAACCAAAGCATCGTCTTCATATTATAAAGAGCCGCTTTTTCGCTTATTGATTTGAGCGCCGTGGGGAATCTGTTGAGGTCTGCCTGCCAGAAGGAAAAATCGGTGTGCCAGAGGGCGTCCATCCACCAGTAGTCAAGGTGAATTCCGTGGTTTATATAGGCTTCCATTACTTCAAGCTGCTGTTTTTCGGTTGCAGAACCCATTTCGCCGGTGTAAATGCTGGTTATGCCTACTGCGGCAGGCTGCATAAGCTCGTTATTTTCATCTCTTACCGAAATGCAATCGATCATAAAACGGCGCCATACGTTTACCGAGCGGTCGTAATCTCTGCCCTCGTAGTAAACCGAAGCAACGAGCGGGCTTCTTATTTCCTCACCGGGCTTAAGATAGCCGTTTAATTCCTTCTGATATGCGCGGAAGTTGACGTTGCCGTTTCCGTCGGGAGTAAAGCTCGATGCCCAGTTGCCCGTCCAGCCTATTGCAAGATAGGTGCCGCCGTCGCCGTACATAAAGTTGTAATAGGGCCATGCGGTTTCGGTGCTTCTGCCCGTGCTTTCGGCAAACTGAACGGCGGAATTTACCGCTATCTCTTTGGGCGTGTAATAGGAGCCGCAGCCGCCCATAGTATAAATATAGGGATTTTCGCCCTCAAAAATTATGTCTGCGCTGTAAAATTCGGTTATTGCGGGAGAATTTGCGTTTGAGGTGTTTTTAACGTAGACAGTCCACGAAAGAGCTGCGTTGTCCTTGTAGTAATCAAGGAGCAAGGTAAATCTAAGACCTGCCTCGTGGTCGTAGATATAGGTCGCGGTCTCCTTCTTTTTGGCGCTGTCTTTTACAAAATCCGTCTTTGATACGAAGGTAAAGCCTTCACCGAAGCCGCTGTATTTCTTGCCGCCTATTTTTACAGAGAAGGGGAATTTGGTCATATCGGAGGTATAAGCCGCCAAAATGCCCTGCACCTTTTCCTTCTCGGTCTTGCTTGTTTTTGTTGATATGTATTCCATTCCGCTGTTGCCATCCGTTTTCGAAAGTAAGTCTGCTCCGCTTGCAGTGAAGTTTATGCTCATTGAAACTATACCGGTTTGCATTTCGCTTCCTACGTAAACGGTTCCGACGCCCTCACTGTAAAAATCAAGACTTCCGTTACCCGCAACGGTTATGAGATACTCCCCTGCGGGAAGAACCTTAAAGAGATTAAATGCTGCCTTGCCGTCCTTTACTTCGCTTTCCAGAGTTGCGATGGGAGTTGTTCCGAGCGTTTTCTTTACGGAGTAATCAAAGCTGTAGATAGATATTTTGACTTTTCCTTTTGCATTGGTCTTTAAAGTAACGCCTACAAAATCCTCAACGGTCTTAAGCTGAACGAAAAGGTTTTTCATTTCGAGCTTTTTGGTTGTCTTTAAGCCCTCGTAAAGGCTTTCACCCTCTCTTGTTAAAGTGTCTTTATCCTTAACAAGCATCGGGTCGCACCAGTTTACCACGGCATTTGTGTTTTTGCCGTCGTAGTTGCCTACGCGGAGGGTGAGGGTCTTTGTGCCCTCGGGGATATCTGCGGTCACGTAATTTATTTCACCGTATTTTACCTCGCCGGAGGAATAGATAACCTTATCGTCGGCTAAAACTATAAGCTCTGCTTTACCGTTGGTGCCTGCGTTTGCAGTAGAAGATATACCTGCTACTGCGCTGAAATATTTGTAATTTCCGCCTTCGATATTGAAAACTATATCCTTATATGATTCCTCCGCCGCACCGTTTGCGGGCTTTATTGCAAAGCCGTTTTTCGAGGTGAAATCGCCTACCGAAAGAGCTTTTCCGTCGGCGTTTTTATCTCTTACTGCCTCGGTATCGTTTGCAAAGCGAACGCCGTTTAAGAGCGCAATATCTCCGCCGCGGGTGTAGGTTATCGTATCGCTGCCCGTTTCGGTTCCACCGATATATCCCTTTACGCTTATCTCGTATTTATGTGCGGTAAGGCCCGAAATATCAACGCTGAAGGTGCCGTCGGCAACCGCGATTTCTTCGCTTATTGCAGTGCCGTTTACAAATACCTTGACCTTTTCGGCGGTCGAGATACCGCTTACCGTTACGTCGGTTGCAAGGGCAAGGTAATATTCCTTATATATATCCGACGCCGCAGGCGAAGTAATAATTACCGCACCGCCCGATTTTTCTTTTAAAAACGCCGCCTCGCCCCAGCAGCCTGAGTCGCCGCCGTAGCTGTCGCCGCCGTCGGTCTGCTTTAAGGTAAGGGTTTTAACGCCCGAAAGGTCGATATCCACCAACGCGGCGTCTTTGCCATCGTCCTTTTTAACAAGTCCCGAGTTCCACACCTCCACACCGTCGGCGATTACGATAAATTCCATTGCACCATAGCCAACACTTTCGGGACCTACGTATGCCCGAAAGCGATCAAATCCCGCGCCCTCGATATCGTAGGTCAAGATAAACGGCTCGTCTGCTCGCGGGTGGCACATAATGCCTTTTTCGAAAACCTGACCGTTTACGTCAAGCGGGTTTCCCTGATAATCTTTATCGTACCAAGGTTTTCCCTTTCCGCCGTCCTCAATAACACACTCGGTGAAATTAAGCTCGTCGAGGTATATCGGATAGTATTCCTCTGCCGCAAATACCGTGTAGCCTGCAAACAACGACGCCATTATCAGTAGCGATATTGCGAACGATGTTATTTTTCGTAACGTTTTCATTGTTACTCCTCCTTTTTTATGATACTATTATATTCTTTTTATAATATTTTTTCAAGGAAACAAGAGTGTTTGTGAATTCATTTTTATAAAAGAAAAGAAGCCGTCACAGGCTTCTTTTCTTTTTATAGTATTTAAGATTGGTTGCTATTACTATTTCTGGTCTTATTATAAAATCCTTATATTCCTTTGAGGCGCCGCGAAGGCGAAGACATTTTCGCACGGCGGCATCAACCGCGGTTTTTATCTGTTTTTGCTGATTCTGTGAGATAAGGGTTTTTACCTCGCCCTTTTCGAGAAGCTCGATATTTTCGTCGGTGCAGTCGACCGCTATTACCTTTATCCCGTTTCTTTTGAAGTCGGATATCGCTTTGCAGGCTGCCGAAACAAGAGAAGTCGTTACGAAAAGCGAATTGAGGTCGGGGTGTCTTTCAACCATAAGGCGAGTGCTTTCGTATATCATTTCATATCCGTCGTCGGTGCAATATACCTCTTTTACCGCAAATCCTCGACGGTTTGCTATTTCATAAAAGCCTCTTATATTTTCATTGTGTATCTCGTGGCTGCTCAGTCCCGCAATTATTCCTGCGCAGCACCCCTTTCCCTCCATAAGCCAGAAAAGCTCAGCCGCAAGGCTTCCTATCTCAAAGGGATCGGTGGTTATTCTCATTGCATTTTCGATGTAGGCTGATATTACCGCAACCGTTGCAACGGGGATTTCTTTCGCAAGCTCGTTAAGCTTATTTACCGTTTGCTCATTAAGTGCGGTTCCGTAATAAACTACAGCGTCATATTCGAAAAGGGATTTAACAAGTCTATCGCCGCCGTCCTCAAAGGCGGAGTATTCATACTGACAATCGATGAATTCGAGATTATAGTCAACGTATCTTTCCTTTATTTCCAAAACGCTTTTCCAAAGCATTTCGGAAAGCTCCTTCGGACGGTTTGGGTAGATTACTGCCACCCGTTTTTTATCAGAGGTGACGTTTCCAAGGGCATTATACCCAATTTCCCTTGCCTTTTCCTCTATATAACGGCGAGTTTCCTCATTTATTTTCCCCGTGCCGCTCATTGCCTTAGACACGGTGGAAACCGAGTAACCCGACGCTTTTGCAATGTCGTAAATAGTTATTTTTCTCATTTTATAAATTTCCTTTTAATATTAATCATAAGGATTAACTTGCCTAATTAAAATTCCTGCTGCAATAACT